>NZ_JADBEC010000002.1:1369193-1711492 GCF_014873945.1 Rhizobium viscosum
CGCCGGCCGGAGGATCATGCCAAGCGTGCAATCAGCGTTGCGAGGTCTTTCGGCATATCGTCATGCCCAAGGCTACTTGTTTAGATCCTTGGCCATTTGCAAATGGTGCTCCAGTGCCGGGCGTGTTTTTGCCGCCCAGGCCTTGAGATCAGCATTCTCGCCTTCCTCGCCGTAGCGTTTGAAGAGGTCGACGGCGTCTTCATGGACGTCCTGCTGATCGGCATGGTACTTCTTGACGAAGTCGTCGCCCTGAAGCTTTTTCAAATCATCGAGCATGCTCTGATGCGATGAGGACATGGCGGTCGGCACGGTTGCCTGGATCTTGCCGCTGGAGATCAAACCCTTCAGTTCCTCTGACGTCTTCTGGTGGTCCGTCACCATCTGCTGTGCGAATGCCTTCGTGTGATCATCGGCGCGCTCGAGCGCAAGTCTGCTGGATTCAATCTCGAACATGTCGCTGCTGGCGGCCTCCAGCACAAAATCCGCTGTCTTCGGTGCGACGCCCATGACCGAGTTGACACCGGTTTTTTCCGCCGCCGATTGAGCAAAGACGGATGAGACGGCAGCCACGAGGATGATTGAAGCGTAGATAACCGTTTTCATGAGGACCTCCTTTGGATCGAGATGCAAACCTGCAGCGCAGCTTCTTGTTCCCTTGTCCCCGGAACAATGTTCGGAAAACGAAGTTCCTTTGTCAGCGATGAAGGAGAGGCTGATGCCGGACAACGATCTTTCAACAAAACCGGTTGACGAAATTGGCGCACAACTCCCGGCCATGACCGATGAAGAGATCTTTGGCGCGATGCGTTGGCTGGAGACGAACAGTGAAAGCGCTGCGGGTTCCGACCGCCAGGAAGTTCTCGCACGCATTGTCCTGATCGAAGAAGAGATCGAACGCCGGTTTCCCGGACAGGTTCTCGCACCCTATCGTGACTGGATGAAAAACCATCCGCTCCTGTGAGAATATCCTACCCGCAAGGCACCAGCTTTGATCGCTCTTAATCAGAGGCCAGCACGATATATTAGTCAATAACGAGTGGCGCTTTCATGATCGCCAATCCAGGCTGATTTTCGTCTACAACACCCCACGCAGCCCTCAGGTCCAAACGCTAAGAGGCATGGATATCGAGAGACCGGGCAGCAGAGTTGGCGGCCCCTTTCGACCAATCGCTGCGGACCGGAGAAGCGCGGCCGAACGTGGCCGCGTCCGCTAGCGTACGGACAGCCGTTCGCGCTCTCAATTCGCACCTGCGCCACGGAACACTCGGTGGGCCAGAACGTTGCACAACCGACTAGAACGGGGACAGGACCTATGCTCAGCAATCGCAACGAATGGATCGCAGCTCGAGCCTATTCTCTTTGGGAACAGGCGGGAAAACCCTTCGGCCAAGACGAAATTCACTGGCAACAGGCCGTGCTCGAACGCAACCTGCTCGAACGGACGCATGCATCCGCCGATGGCCGGGAGATTCTTGAGCGACCGAGGGCTGCACAGGCGACTGGCGCTGAACCCCGTAGCGTCCTGGTTGTCGAGGACGTAGCCCTGCTGCGCTATAACATCGTCGATTTTCTCGATCAGGCGGGATACAGGACACTCGAGGCGGCCAATGCCGACGAGGCGCTCGTATTATTGAAGACCAACTCAGTTGATACGCTTTACACGGACATCGATATGCCCGGCAGCATGGATGGCCTGGGTCTGGTCGCGAAGGTGCGGTCGCAGTGGCCCTCGACACGGGTGATTGTGACCTCGGGGCTGGTCAGGCTGTCGCACAAGGATGTTGAAGCCGGCGTAACATTCGTCTCCAAACCGACTGCCGGCCCGGACCTCTTGAAGCTCATGGCCTAGTCGCCGGCAGCAGCGCGCCCCTGGCAGCGAGAGTGCCAGCCGATATAGAAGCGGAGGCGATGGCGGTGTCGAACCGGCCGGGCGTGGGAGCAAGACCATCGCCGAGGTGAGGATCGATAACCAAAGGGGAAATGTGATGCAGACCGCTCAACATCTCGAACACGCAAGGCAGGTCGCCATGGATGCCCATGACGGACAGTGCGATAAAGTCGGAAATCCCTACTTCGAGCACTGTCAGCGCGTCGCCGACCTTGTGGTGGGCGAAGAGGAGAAAATCGTCGCCTATCTTCACGATATTCCGGAGAAGGCGCCCGGCTGGACGATCGATCGGCTGAGTCAGGAGGGTTTTTCCTCCAGGGTTATTGCAGCGGTTGACGCGTTGACCCGCAGGCCGGATGAGGACGACGACAGCTTGGTTCGTAGAGCTTGCGCGAACCCGCTTGCCAGGCCCGTTAAGCAGGCGGACCTCGAAGACAATCGCATTCAGTCGGAGCAAGCGGGCCTCGATCCGGGCAAATTCGAGCGCGGCCTTGCAATTCTGATGGGAAGAGAGCGCTGACGCGAGATTCGTGCCCGTAGCGCCATCGAAACGGTCCCGTGAGCTGGCTTCCTGAAACACCTGTTGTCGGTACGCGGACATGTCGTCACCCTCTGGCGAACGCCGAGGTATCGACCGATCGGGGATCCGTGACCTTGAGATTGCCTTGCAATCCGCGGCCAAATGGCCTCTCGAGCGTCGTCGCGACCAATTATGCTCTTCGCGAACCGCGCCAGCGCTTTTGTGATCTCAGAAGGCCGGGAAAGTCGCTGTTGCCAGGCAGTAGCACAACAACCTAAATATCTAGAAAACAATTTACAGTTGTACATCGTATAGTTTTATTATAGAACAGCGCTCCGTCAGGTTGTTTTTCCCTCCTGCGGCCGCTGATCGCTGAGCGTTGCTTCTTTCAATCGCACCTGAACATTCGAGGAGAGGCGCAATGCGCGTGGCCAATTGAGAATAGCCAAGCAAAGCTTGGCTTCCGTAATAACAAGATCAGGAATTAACGGGGATCAAACTGGCCACATTGACAGTAGCAAATCGAACGTTGCAAGATATAATCTTCAAACCACCAAGAGATTTTATGTTGTTACGCTTTTCTCAATATCCTTGTGATTGTAATTGTTGCAGGTGCAGTGGACTCCTTAGGCAGGCGATGATTGGTGACTGAGATGATAAAATCGATAAAGATCTTTCCTTTTGCTTTGCTGGCCCTGCTCGTATCGGAAGGAACTCGAGCCGACACGCTTCCGCTTTCGAAGATCAATCGCAAAATTGAGAGCCGCATTCAGACCGGCAACACGAAGAAAAACGTTCAATGTCTCGCTTTCATACTGAAAGACTTTCAGGATCGAAAAATCCCCAAATCGAGGATCCTCGTCACGTTCGACGATCCGAACATCGACGGCATTGGCATCGGACTGGACGAGACGGATGAGATTTACACTTGCGAAGCCGGCGAACTTCGCTCTTGGGAAGAGAATGACTATCAGGTCGCGAAGACATTTTAGCATGGACGCGCATCTTTCAAAGCCTCGGCGGATTATCACGGCATGGCGGCTCGCTTTCTTCCGAAGCAGATGAGCCGCTAGTGAATCCCGAATCTGCTTCGATCTCGGCGACGATGCTGCATGGCAGCATGGTCTGAACGAACGTAGCCGGTGTCGCCGGTTGGAGCCACAGAGCGGTTGATGACTGTTGCAATCGTGCCGCCGATGAAAACTGCCCATTGCAGGAAATGCCAAGCGTCGCCGCTTTGGAAGCCTGACGTCGAGACCCGCTTTGCTGCCAACGGGTGCTGGTTCCTAAATACTCGCCGCCGGGTACGCTTCGCTTGGTTCTCGGAAGCGATCTGGAACGCAGCGGGTGGCAGCCGGCACTGCAAAGGCATGACAAGGACCTGGAACCAATCTTCACGCCGCAGGTTCGAAGACATGATTGGGTGCCGAACAAGCAATAGGGAGGTCACATGCCGGCAAGCGAACTGGATGAGGTCCTGACGAAGCTGCCTCTACGTATCGGCGTCTATATTCCCGACGACCTGTTGGAGGATTGGTTTGCGCCCGGCGCCGGAATGAACCCCGTAAGTGTAAAGGCACGCGATTCCGCGGCTGCCTACGGCAGAGCATTCGAATGCGAGTTCAAGTACTATCCCGACCGCAACGAGGGCGTCTTCTGGAAATGGGTGCCTGCGATCTGACGGTGATCAGTTCGGTCATAATCATCGCCAGCAAGGGTATTTCTCGCGATTGTTCCACAGCGAGCACCTTCGTCATTTCATGGGAATGATTGGACGGAGAATTGGTTCCCGCGCCGACCAGGCCAAGGCTAGCACATGGTTTTCCAGACAGGACAGGCCGGGTGGTCCTGTCCAGATCACTCGCGGTCGATTGCTGGTGTCGAACAGGACGGAGCGACGCGGCCGCACAGTGACGTCGGTTCCGCTCAACGGCTCTGCCCGCATCGCCGGTGCAAGCCCACCAGGGAACCTCGAAAAATCCTGAGCGTTTGTGATCAGTTCAAAGCCCGAGGCGATCATGACGATTTCTGAAAATATCTTCAATCATCCGAAGTTATCCCAGGCAAAGGAACAGGGGTCGAGCAGCCACGAAAGCCGGGGGGCGGAAACTTTGCGCCGGGAAGAAACCGCTACAAAGACAGCTTTCCTTATCAACGGCAACAGTTATTTTGCAGAACTGGCACGCACACTGCGAACGGCCCGGCGCACGATCTGGATCATCGGCTGGGACTTCAATCCCGATATCGTCATGGAGCCGGAAAAATCTGACGAGACATTGGGCGACATACTGCATGCCTTATGCGCGGCAAATCCAAAGCTCGAAATACGCATCCTGATCTGGGTGCTCGGCCCGCTCTATTCGGAAAAATCGATGAAACTGTTGAGAAAGAAGAGCTTCCCGAAGAGCCCGGGGATCGATCTGCGCTTCGATATCCAGCATGCGATACGCGGCAGCCACCATCAGAAACTCGTCTGCGTCGATGATGCGGTCTCCTTCATCGGCGGAATGGACTTAACCTCTCGGCGGTGGGACACGCGCCGCCATCGCGCGCAGAACAAACTGCGGCGCGCGCCCGAAGGTATCTCCTATGATCCGGTGCATGACGTTCAGGCGATGGTGACCGGTGATGCCGCGCGTCTCATCGGTGAAATCGCAAGACGGCGATGGAAAGAGGCCACCGGTGAAACCCATGCGTCGCTTGCCGAGGCGGTCGAATTCGCCTGGCCGGACGATCGGTCCGTTTCGCTGGTCAACTGCCCGGTCAGCTTCGCTGTGACCGAACCTTCGACGGCTTTTCGGCGCGGCATTGGCGACGGCGTCACGATGACGCTTGAGATTATCGCCAGGGCCAGGCGACACCTGTACATCGAGACGCAATATCTCTCTTCCTTCCGCATCGCCGACGCCATCGCCGCACGCCTCCAGGAAGAGCACGGCCCGGAAGTAGTCGTGGTCTGCACACGCAGCTCCCACGGGCTGATCGAAAAGATTGTCATGGGCAACAATCGCGACCGTATTATCCGGCGCCTGAGACGGGCCGACACTAGGAACCGTCTGTGCTTTTTTTATCCGGTCGTGCCGGCGAAAAACGGTGAGATGGAGGTACTTGTCCATTCCAAACTGATTATCGCCGATGACCATCTCGTTCGCATAGGCTCTTCCAATCTCAACAATCGCTCGGAAGGGCTGGATTCAGAGTGCGACATGCTTCTCGCAGCCCAAAATCCAGACCACCGCCACGCGATTGCGGAACTGCGCAATAGGCTGCTGGCCGAATTCCTCGGCACAGCCGCAGAGAACTTTACCGCTGCCATCAACCACACCGGCTCGATGACCGCCGCGGTCGCAGCGTTCAACACCGGGCCGCGCGGCCTGCGAGAATTCGCCGTCCCACCGTCCGGCAGCACCGTTCCCATTGCCGGTACAGCGATCTTCGATCCCGCTCGGCCCCTCGCGCCTCTACGCGCTTTGGGATTCCGCTCGCTCATCCGCCCCCTCACGCGTTTTGCGCGAGCACCGCTGCGAGACAACCTCGCTGATGAACAGCAAGGCGGCGCCGAGCGCTAGCGGAATGAAGAAATAGACGCAGCGAAATGCGATCAGTGCGCCGATCGAGGCCTGGCTCGGCACGACATAGGCGACGGTCGCCTCGAGGACGCCAAGACCGCCTGGTACATGCGTAGCAAGGATTGCCGAATTGGCGAGCACGAAAGCCGTCACCGAGCGGAAGAAGGCCACGGAGCCAAAGGCCGATAGCATCTGATGCAGGCAGGCGGAGACGAAGATGAAGTTGATCGTCCCGATCGCGATCTGTGCGAGCGCGATGGAAAAGCGCGGGAGCTGAAACGACCAGCGCCAGAGCTGCAGTCTGCCGCGGACGAAAAATGCCAGCATAGAATAGCCGATCGGCAGAGTGAGAGCGAGCGAGCCGAAAAGTCGGGTTGTTGCCGTCTCGATTTGCAGAAGGTGTCCGGCATCTACGGGATTGATGATCATTGCAAGGCCGCCGAGCGTTATCAGTCCGAGTCCCACCGTGACGCCGCAAAAGAGAATGATCTTTGCTACATCCTCAGCCGTCAGTCCCCAACGCGAGTAGTACCGGTAGCGAACGGCCCCGCTGCTCAGCCCCGCAAAGCCGATATTATGGCCGATCGAAAGACTGACGAAGGAAGCCAGGGCGACCTTTGGATAAGGCAAGGACTTGCCGAGGGAGCGGATCGCCAGCAAATCGAAGCAACTGAGGCACAGATAGGACGCGGCCGCACAAAGAAGCGCCAGGCAAAACCGCCAAAACGGTATGCTGCGCACTGACTGAACGATCTGTTCGAAACTGTACTGCTCGAAAATCCGGTAGAGGAGAAAGAATGCCAGGCAAAGGGCGGCAACGAACAGTCCATTCCAGATCATGCTTTTCAACGTCATCGATCATCCATATGCGAGCTGCGACCATCGCCGCCTGATCTGCGGGAACGAACGGATGGGTTTTGTGTTCCTACCAGGAGCAACGTTTCAGCAGGGCCATGCCGGATAAATCGATCACACTGCTCACCTATAACGTGCACAGCTGCATCGGCACCGACCGCAAGCTTGACCCCGGCCGCATCGCCAATGTCATCGCGGAGGCCGAAGCCGACATCGTCGCTCTCCAGGAAGTCGATGTCGGACGGCGCAGGACAGGCGGGATCGACCAGGCGCACATGATCGCATCATTGCTGAAGATGCAGGCGCATTTCCATCCAGCGTTGTCAGTCGCCGAGGAGCAATACGGAGATGCGATCATCACCGCATTGCCGACCGGTGCGATCAAGGCCGGGCCGCTGCCATCCATCGGCGAAACGCGCGGCGCCCTATCCGTCGAGATAGTGGTTGGTGAAAGAAAGCTGCTCGTCGTCAACACGCATCTTGGCCTTCGCGGACGCGATCGCATTCGCCAGATTACCACGCTGCTGAATTCAGGTTGGCTGCGCGGTACGGCAGATGAGCCCGTTCCAAGCATTCTTTGCGGCGATTTCAACGCCATTCCGGCATCTGCGACCTATCGTCTTGCTACTCGGTCGTTGAGGGATGTCCAGCTTGCGGGAGCGGCATCGCCAAAACCGACCTTCCCTTCCCGCTATCCGCTGATGCGTCTCGACCACATTTTCGTGACCGACGATCTGGTCGTAGGAAAAGCCGCAGTCCTCCAGACCCGACTGGCCAGAGTCGCCTCGGATCACCTCCCCCTTCTTGCGGAAATCGGTTTCCGTCGATCTGTCACCTTGCCACCGTGGTTTGAGAGACCGCCGCACAAATAATCGCTCGCTATCCTGCCAGGCGGCGTTGGGCACCGACGCTTAAAAAGCCCTCCTCTTTTTCTGCCACGACGTGAAACAAACGCGCGGCGCCAAAAGGTGTTGTCGCGGGTGCCGGCAAACTGCTCTGGAACGGACCTGCGTACTGGCGGGTATTTTGAAGGCGTCTAAACGTCCTCGCATCCTTGCCAATTGAACTTTTCTTCGATGAAATCAGTTCTCTGGAGGTAGACTGAAAACGGCGATGGAGGAAAACATGGCTCGTCACGGCGGCTGCCTGTGCGGCACGGTCCGATATCAGGTAGAGGGAGAGCCATACCGTATAGGGCTTTGCCACTGCGCTGATTGTCGAAAGGAAAGCGGATCCTCCTTCACATCCTTCGCCCACTGGCCGCGTGACTCGTTCTCATTTTCTGGCGTTACCAAAATCTATAGGGGCCGCAGTTTCTGCCCCAGATGCGGATCCACGCTGTTCTGTCTGAATGACAAAGATGTCGAGATTCGCCTGGGATCGCTTGACGATACACCCGCCCGGCTACTCCCCGAGTTCGAGGTCTGGACGAAGAGGCGCGAACCGTGGCTGCCTGCGCTAGAGTGGGCGACCCAGCATGTGGAAGACACGCCTTGCGCGGAGAGGGACCGAACAGCTCCTTAGCTCGATGCAGCGTGGATCTGTCCATGTCATGTGACAGCTTCGGGCCGTGTGGCGATTATGCCCGACCTTTGCTCCCGTCCGCTCGGGCGAGCAATGAAGCCATGGTCCCGGACGTAACAGCTGCGGCCCACCTGGTGGGTGCATGAGAATGCTTTCGCTTCTGTCGCAATTTGATATCGACGCTTGGGACGCATCGAACTGCTCCCACGCGCATCATTTGATGGGGCAAACGCGGTGCCATCGCACAATACCGCAGTCAGCAGGGCGACATCAATCGCCTTTCTGCTTCAAGCCATCGGACACCTTCTTGACCACTGGGTCGCTATTGCTCTCTCCGTTGGCATCTCTGGCTTTGTCGGGATCGTCCTTGGCGTTCATATAGCCGCGGGGTGTGTTTTCCTGCGGACCTTCCCAACGCGGAGATTGATCAGTGGTGCCGGGGGCACCATTCTTCGGCGATGTCGTTCCCATGGCAGTCCTCCTTCCAGCAGATAACCTGGATTCTTCGCGAAGGTTCCATTGACATCGGCTGGGTCTGGCGCCACCCGCCCAATTTCGCCCGCAATAGCGGTCAGGAACCTTGCCGTGGCAAGATTGTCGGGTGGCGATGATCAACCACAAGCAACGTCATGGATGAGAGGGACGTCTTCCTAGAGCAATCGATCCAGCAATATGGTGCGCTCTGTTTCCGAAATCGTCCTGGCGGCCGTCAAGTCCTCCTGATCACGACCAGAGAAACGAAACGGTGGATAATCCCGAAGGGCTGGCCGATTTGCGGCCTGAAGCCGCGCAAGGTTGCCGAGCGCGAAGCCTGGAAGAGGCGGGCGTCATCGGCAGGGCGAAGAAAAAGCCGTTCGGGGCATTCTTCTACGACAAGCTAATCCAGGATGGGCATAGCATACGACCCGTCGTCGACGTATTTCTGCTCGAGGTTCGCCGGTGCCGGTGCCGCAGGCGGTTTCCGGAGAGGAATCAAAGAGAATTGGTCTGGCTCTCCCCGCTTGAGGCGGCGCGGCGCGTCGACGAGCCCGATCTCGAGCAATTGCTTCTGAAATTCGCACGTTCGGCCGATCGCGGCGGGCAAACGTTGCGGCCGGGCTAGCAATTGCCGCAATGGCATGATCTCCGAACCAATGGCTGCCACCGACTGCGAAGGCCGGCGTCATCAGCGTTCAAGCCGGCACGACAAGACAGTTCTCAGGCAATCGATTATCTCTTTTCGCTGCCGGACGCGCGGCGGGCTCTGCCCGTTGGCCGCGCCCACGTCATCGACGGCGTCTGCGCTTCAAGGCGCTCATAGGATCTCACCTCCCGACGGGTGGGCAACAAGGAGCGATGACACCTCACTGCCCGTGCAACGACCGAAATGGCTCAACCCGCTCACCTCGCAACCCTCATCCTGGACAAGTGAGAGGGCGGAGATGCCGGCCTCGTTGGCGACCTTCAGAAGCGCTTGCCGAAGCTCTTCTGGGCTCCTCTCGCCAACGAGCGCATCAGCGCAGGCGTTGACGGCAATGACGTAGTCCTCGCCATCGTCGAGCGGACAATCCTGGATGAGTACGCGCGCCGCACTGGTGAGATTGCGGATAACCGTTGACGGCTGGGTGTTATGGAAATTGAGGCCGATCGGCGCAAAGGCCGAATATCTATTCGTCGTCATACCTTCACCCATTCCATTGAGAATGGATTCATACACTACGATGCCGTAGGGCCGCCCGGGCGAGCATCCGCTGGTCGGCCATTCGGTCGAATGACCGCGTTCACGCAGCCGTCTTCCTTGTCCAGCCTTGGCGGTTCAAATTTTTCCCCGCCAGGTACCAAGGGGAACCAAGTCACCCTTCCGGTGTTGGAAGCGATGCGAAGGAGCGGTCATGGCAAAGTTTGAGACTGGCGACGTGCGCATTCATTTCACCGAGCACGGCAGCGCCCACGGCGAGCCGGTTCTCCTGTTGCACGGATGGCCGGACGACGCCTCGACCTGGGATGCCGTCATCGCGCGGCTTCCTCGGCACCGCTTCAAGCTGATCGTGCCGACCATCCGCGGATTCGGCGAGAGCGCCTTTAAACGCAACGAGGCCCCACGGACCGCCAATGCCGGCATCCTTGCGATGGACGCCATCGCCCTGATGGACGGACTCGGGATCGAACGCTTTTCAGCCGTCGGCCACGACTGGGGTTCGAACGTTGCGGAAGCCCTCGCGATCGGCTGGCCGGATCGGGTCCTGAAGATGGCGCTGCTGTCGAGCCTGCCACGTATGGGCGGTGTCGGGGCGCCGCCATTCTGGCACGCACAGCTCTACTGGTATCACTGGTTCCTCGCTACCGAACGCGGCGCAAAGGCCGTGGCAGACGATCCCAAGGGCTTTGCGCGCATCCATTGGGAGAACTGGTCGCCCGACGGGTGGTTCGACGACAAGACCTTCGAGCGCGTTGCCGCCGCCTTCGAAAACCCCGACTGGGTCGCAGTGACGCTGCACAGCTACCGCACCCGCTGGCAGGAGGCCGAGCCGGATCCGCGCAGTCTGTGGCTCGAACAGAAGATCAAGACGACGACGACGCTCGAACTGCCTGCCGTCTACGTTCAGGGGCAGGAAGATGGCGTTAATCCACCGCAAGTCTCCGAAAACGTCCACGAGAAATTCACCGGACCGTTCGAACGCATCCTGCTGCAGAATGTCGGTCACTTCCCGCAGCGCGAAGACCCTGAAACCGTCGCCAGGGAGCTTTCGGTGTTCTTCGGCGATTGATGGGCCTGCCCCTCACACGGGTCGCAGGACCACGAACCGGTCAGTCCGCCTGCTTCATAGGAGTTCAACATGCCAGACGGAAATACGTCCGACGATCTCGAGCCCCGCAAAGGCAGCCCCGGCGCGCGGCTTGAAGAGCATGAATTCAAGAAGCGCTTTCTCGATCAGTTCAAGGATGACGCCTACATTCCGCTCAAGGCCGAACTGGCAAAGATCACGGCGGCGGCCTGGGACGCTTACCGGCATTCGCGCAAGAGTCCGCATACGCGCAAGGCGGGAGCCGCCTTCGCCGACCCGGACTATGACTTGGCGACGGATTGGCTTAATGCGCGCGGCGCCATCCTGAAGGCGCAGGCGCGACACCAGGATCAGGCTGGCCCGATGCGGTTCCTGCTCATCAGCGGATCATCGCGCAGCGAGCACACCTGTCCTGGCGAAATTTCCAAGACCTACCGCATGGTCGAGATCGCCAGGGCGATCCTGGTGCAGGCGCCGCACGTCAATGTCGAGGTGCTCGACCTCAGCCGCATTGCCGCCGAATACGGCCGGCAGATCCATCCGTGTAAGGCGTGCTTCTCCACCTCGGCGGCACTCTGTCATTGGCCGTGCTCGTGTTACCCGAACTATTCGCTCGGGCAGATCCACGACTGGATGAACGATATCTATGCGATGTGGGTGGAAGCCCACGGCATCATGATCGTTACGCCCGTCAACTGGTACCAGACGTCGTCGCCGCTCAAGCTCATGATCGACCGACTGGTCTGCGCCGATGGCGGCAATCCCGACCCGACCAGCACACATGGCAAACATGCGAGAGAAGCCAAAGAGCTCGAAATGAGAGGATGGGACTATCCCAAGCATCTGGCGGGTCGCCTCTTCTCGGTGATCGTGCACGGCGATACCGAGGGTGCCGAAAACGTCCGTCGCAGCGTCTCCGACTGGCTGAAGTCGATGGATCTCGTCCCGGCTGGCGCGTTGGCGGAAGTCGATGGCTATATCGGATACTTCGAACCCTACGCGACCAGTCATGCCGCCTTCGAAAGGGACGAGGCAATCCAGGAGGAAGTCCGAAACGCGGCCCGGACATTGCTGGAGGCCGTCGCCGCCAAACGCGACGGCCGGCAGGTGGCAGCCGGATCACGCCTGACGCCCGCCAGAAAGAAATAGCCGTCGGTGCCGTTTGCCGCGGATTAGCGACCGCCACGACCGTCGGCGCCCTCTGCTTGAAGGAACTTTCCAGCAGCCCTGCCGGAACAGGCGGGGCTTCGTCGCATTACTTCCGAATGAACGCCCGAGCAGGATTCCTTCGCCTTTCCGAAAGCGCTGTCGCAGTCTGCAGCCATCGCCTTGTGCTTGCGTCTGTCTTCTGCGCTGCAATCGTCTGGTGCGCGACCGGCGCATGGCTGAGCTTCCCCACGAAATGGCTGCTGCTGTCCAGTACGCTGTTAACGACCTGCATCCTGCTCATCCTGCTTCTGATGCAACACTCGCAGAACCGCGACATGCACGCCCTGCAGGTCAAGGCAGACGAACTCATTCGTTCGAACGAGAGTGCGGCCAACCGCCTGATCGGCGCCGAGAAGCGCGAATCCCATGAGATCGAGGAGATGGTGCGCGATCGTCAGGAGGACGTCTGAACCGTCTCCCGGTCGTCGGCCTTGTCGTCGGCCGCTTCCCCTACCCGCTCGGCTTTCTCGGCGAGTTTCTCGCTCATGTCACGAAGCTGCTGCTCGTCGAGCTTCTCGATGCCGACAAACTTGTTCTGCGCCTGCGATGTCAGGATGAGCTCGTCAAGCTTGGCCTGCAGCGCTTTGCCGTCGCGGTTCTGCGAGTTCTGCAGGACGAAGACCATGAGGAAGGTGATGATGGTCGTCGACGTGTTGATGATGAGCTGCCAAGTTTCGGAATAGCCGAAAAAGGGACCGGAAACCGCCCAGACCGCCACGAGGGCGAGCGCCAGGACGAAGGTGGCCGGCTTGCCCGAGAGATCTGCGATGGTGGTTGCGAATTTGGAAAAGAGTCTGGATGCGGTGTTCTCGCTCATTATGACCTCACATTGCCCGACCCGTGATAACGCGATCGTAACCGCTGCAGTTCCTGCCCGAGATCGTCTGTACGCTGTTGGACGGGGACGGAAGACAATGCGCTGGCTCTCACGCGGTCAGATTCCCCGGACATCATCAGAAACCGTCGTTGAAAGGGTGTCGACAGCCTGCCCGCGACATCGCCGCGCGGGACGGAACATGGCGCCACACTGCGAGTTAGTGTTTCAAGGCGACCGCGAGGGCGCTCACAGTTGCAATGAGGATACGACATCCCCATCCCTACCCTGAGGCCGCTATGGCACCGAAAACACGCCTGCCCAAAACCAAACCTTACTCCGGACCCTCCGGCGGATGGGGCTCGGCGAAATCGGTGGCCGAGATTATCCTGCAGGAACGTGTCGCCTTGAAAGCGCCGGCCATCCTGTCGGCCCAGAACAGGCCGGAAGGCTACATGTGCGTGAGCTGCGCCTGGGCAAAACCTGCGAAGACGCATCCGCTTGAGTTCTGCGAGAACGGTGCAAAAGCCACGGCCTGGGAGATCACATCCCGACGCGCCGACCGGGCTTTCTTCGACGGCCACACGCTTGGTGAATTGGAGGCCTGGCCCGACCACGATCTCGAGGAACGAGGGCGGCTGACCCAGCCCATGCGCTGGGATGCGGCGACAGACAAATATGTTCCCGTCTCCTGGACGAAAGCCTTCGCGGAAATCGGGCGAGAATTGCGCGCCCTCGATCCTCGCCAGGTCGATTTCTACACCTCTGGGCGGGCTTCGCTCGAAGCAAGCTACATGTATCAGCTGTTTGCACGCATGTACGGCAGCAACAACATGCCCGACAGCTCGAACATGTGTCACGAAAGTTCCTCGGTGGCACTTCCCGAGAGTATCGGAGCCTCCGTCGGCACGGCTGTTCTGTCAGACTTCCAGAATACGGATTGCATCTTCTACATCGCACAGAACGTCGGCACATCGTCGCCCCGTCTGCTTCACGACCTCCAGGATGCCGTCGATCGCGGGGTGAAAATCGTCACCTTCAACCTGTTGCGAGAACGTGGGCTCGAGCGCTTCGTCAATCCGCAAAGACCGGCGCAGATGCTGACGAGTAAGGAGACAAGGATTTCCCGCGAATATTATCAGGTGAAAAATGGCGGCGATATCGCCGCCCTGTTTGGCGTCTGCAAGGCCCTCATCGAAGCCGACGATACCTTGAAAGCGTCCGGCCAGAGCCGCGTCGCAGGCAAAGACGGCGAACCAAGAGATCCTGAAAATGCGGCCATGATCGCCTTTGCCGCGTCGATTGCAGCAGCCGACAAAAAGCACGTCCTCGACCACGACTTCATCAAGGAACATACGGCAGGCTTCGAAGAGTTCGCGCAGGCGGCGCGCAAGCACCGATGGGAAGAGCTGGAGCGGCTTTCCGGTCTCAGCCGCGAGCAGATGACACAGGCAGCAGCCACCTACGCCAGATCGGATGCGGTGATGATGGTCTATGGCATGGGACTGACGCAGCAGCTCAAGGGTGTGGAGAATGTCCATATGGTCTGCAATCTCGCCCTCCTGCGCGGCAATATCGGTAAGCCCGGCGCCAATATCTGTGCGGTCCGCGGTCACTCGAACGTGCAAGGACAGCGAACCGTCGGCATCACGGAAAAGCCGGGCCTCGCACCGCTGGACAAGCTTTCGGAACTCTACGGTTTCGAACCGCCCCGCTGGACAGGCCGCTCGACGGTTGAAACCTGTGAGGCTGTCGTCAGCGGCCAATCACGCGCTTTCATCAGCCTCGGCGGAAATTTCTTGCGAGCGGTGCCCGACACGGCTGCCATGGAGGAAGGATGGGGCAAATTGCGATTGACGGTGCAAATCGCCACCAAGCTCAATCGCAGCCACGTTCTGCACGGCGAGATTGCCTATCTCCTGCCCTGTCTTGGCCGCATCGAGGTTGACGAGCAGGCAACCGGTCCGCAGGCAGTCTCGATCGAGAGTTCCATTGCCCATTTCCACGCGTCGCGAGGCAAGACGAAACCCGCCAGTACCGAACTCCTCTCCGAACCCGCGATCGTCGCCGGCATGGCGAAGGCCACGCTCGGCCAATCGAGGGTCCTATGGGACGCCTGGGTTGGAAATTATGGCGAGATTCGCGACGCGATCGAGCGAACCTACCCCGAGACCTTCAAGGACTTCAACAAGCGGCTCTTCAAGCCGGGTGGCTTTTCAAGGCCGCTTCCGGCGCGGGAGCGCAAATGGGTGACGAAGAGCGGAAAGGCAAATTTCATCAGCCCGGAAAAGCTCTTCCCCGAATTCCCGACCTCAGGGGACGCCGACGTTCTTCATCTCGCGACGCTTCGGTCCAATGATCAGTTCAATACGACGATCTATGGCTATAGCGATCGTTATCGCGGCGTCGAAGGCACCCGCAAGATCGTCTTCATGAATCCGGACGATATCGTCCGGCTGGGATTCACCGAAGGAGAGAATGTCGATCTTACGACAGCGATCGACGCGACCAACGTGCGCAGGGTGACGGCGATGAGGATTGTCCCATACGACATTCCCAAGGGCTGCTGCGGAGCGTATTATCCGGAGACAAATCCGCTCTTTCCCCTGGCTCATCACGACCCGAAGTCTAAGACACCGTCTTACAAACTTCTTCCGGTGCGCCTCAGCCGATCGAGCGAGGTTTCCCCATGAATGATACCCCCGTCGGATGACGATGATGGTCAGGGCGTTCAATGATTTAAGGTGGCCGTCTTTGGCGTTGGCGTTTCTTCTGCTCGTCGGCGGAAGCGCTCTTCTCGGTCGGGCGCGCCAGGTGCGAGAGCTTCGTCAGGACCCGCCGATTGCCGCCGATCTCGACCGGTATCGGCTTATGCCCAACGGCATCAGCGGTACGCCTCCGGAAGTCTATTTCGCGCTCGGCAAGCCGTATGAAACGGATGCATATAATCTCAGCCAAGGCAAACGCCTCTATAGCTGGTTTGACTGTCAAACGTGTCATGGCGACGGCCGTGGCGGCATCGGACCATCCTTCCTCGATGGCTGGTGGCTCTATGGCCCCGAGATCGTCTCCATAGTCGCATCGATCCGCGACGGCCGGCCGCACGGCATGCCTGCATTTGGGAACCGGATGACAATCGAGCAAATCTGGCAACTTGCTGGCTATGTACAGACCATCGGTGCCTATACGGGCAAGGCCGCGGCGACGGGAAGAAACGACGGCAGTCACACAAGGCCAGCCGAAAACAGGACGCCCGCCAAGATCCTCTTCAACGCGGGGCCGGCCGGTTTTCATCCAGACCAGGGACCTTCCCCTTGAAAACCTGGCGCATCCTTCTGCTGTCGATCCTTGCTCTCGTCTCGGCCTGCAGCGGCAACCAGTCGGCGCTGGATCCCGGGGGCGCTGCCGCCATCCACATCGAGCATCTGATCATCGGCGTCGTCGCGGTCTGCACAGCGATCTGGATCCTGGTGATGATCGTGCTCGGCTGGGCACTGTTGCGCGATCACAGCCAGGAGAGCGGCCGGTCCGGGGAACGGCAATTGACGCTGACGGTCACGGCTGGTTTGGGAGCTACCGTCCTCATCATCACAGGTCTGACGATCGCCAGCTTCTATACGACCCGGAGCATCGGTCTGCCCGAAAACGCCTCGCTGACGATTGTGGTGAAAGGACAGCAATGGTGGTGGCAGGTCATCTATGCCGACCCCGATCCGGCGTTCAGTTTCCAGACCGCCAACGAAATCCATATCCCCGTCGGCCAGGATGTGCGGATCCAGCTCGAAAGCGCCGATGTCGTTCACTCGTTCTGGGTGCCAAATCTTGCCGGAAAACAGGATCTCGTGCCTGGGCGAAGCAACAGTATTGTCCTGCGTGCCGAGCGGCCCGGCGTCTATCGCGGTCAGTGCGCCGAATTTTGCGGCATGCAGCATAGCCATATGGCGATGATGATCATCGCCGAGGAACCCGCGCTCTATCAGCGCTGGCTCGCGGCCCAGCGCAGCGATGGCGTGAAGGCAACCAACCCGGAGGCATCAGCCGGAATGGCCGCCTTTCTGTCAAAACCATGCGCAGCCTGCCATACGGTTCGCGGAACGCCTGCGTCCGGCACTACAGGCCCGGATCTGACCCATGTCGGCAGCCGCCAGACGATCGCAGCCGGCCTTTTCGAGACGAGCCGCGGTTCGTTGGCGGCCTGGATTGCCGATCCGCAGACGCTCAAGCCTGGAAACAATATGCCGATGGTTCCCCTTACCAGCGCTGAGCTGCGGGATATCTCCGCCTATATGGAGAGCCTCAAATGATGGGCAGGCGCGGTGACGAGGATCTGCGCGATACCGCGATGGACGAGCCGGAACTCGACCGCCGCCTCACAGCGATCTGGTCGACGCCGGCAGGGGTTTGGGGGACCCTTTCGACCGTCGATCACAAGACTATCGGCCGTCGCTATATCGTGACAGCTTTCATATTCCTGGCGCTCGGCGGAATGCTGGCGCTCGCGATGCGCCTGCAGTTATCGCAACCGGAAGCCCGTTTCATCGGCCCGGATCGTTACAATCAGATCTTCACGATGCATGGCACGAACATGATGTTTCTGTTCGCGGTCCCCGTGATGGAGGCTGTGGCCGTCTATCTCGTGCCGTTGATGGTGGGCACCCGCAACATCGCGTTCCCGCGCCTTAATGCTTTTTCCTACTGGATATATCTTGCCGGCGGAATGCTCTTGTGGATCGCATTTGCGGTCGATGCCGGCCCTGACGCGGGATGGTTTGCCTATGTGCCGTTATCCGGCCCCGAATACGCCGCCGGCAAGCGCGCCGACATCTGGGCGCAGATGATTACCTTTACCGAAGTCTCGGCGCTGGCCGTCGCCGTCGAGATCGTGGTCACCGTGTTCAAACAGCGCGCCCCCGGCATGTCGCTCGACCGGATCCCGTTGTTCGTCTGGTCGATGCTTGTGACATCCTTTCTCGTCATTCTGGCGATGCCCGCAATCATGATCGCCAGCACCGCGCTCATTCTCGATCGCCTTGTCGGCACGCATTTCTTCAATCCGGCGGAAGGCGGCGACGTGTTGCTGTGGCAGCATCTGTTCTGGTTCTTCGGCCATCCGGAGGTCTACATCATCTTCCTGCCGGCCGTCGGCATGGTCTCGACGATCGTCGCGACCTTCACACGACGCCCCGTGTTCGGTTATCTCGCCATGGTGATGGCCCTGATCGCGACCGGTGTTTTGGCCTTCGGTCTTTGGGTCCATCATATGTTCGTCGCCGGCCTGCCTCGCTTGGGAGAAAGCTTTTTTACGGCCTCGAGCATGGTGATCGCCATCCCTGCAGGCCTGCAGATATTCTGCTGGCTGGCGACGATGTGGGCAGGCAGACCAGTGTTCAAGACGCCGTTTCTGTTCGTCATCGGCTTTGTCGTCATATTCGTGATCGGTGGTCTGACCGGCGTGATGGTGGCGTCCGTGCCCTTCGACACTCAAGTTCACGACACCTATTTCGTCGTCGCTCACTTCCATTATGTCCTGGTCGGCGGCGCAGTCTTTCCGTTGCTCGGCGCAATCTATTACTGGTTCCCGAAAATGACTGGCCGGATGATGAGCGAGACGCTCGGCCGCTGGATATTCAGCCTGATTTTTACGGGCTTCAACCTCACCTTCTTTCCAATGCACATTCTCGGCCTGCAGGGCATGCCGCGCCGCATCTACACCTATCAGCCCGAAATGCCATGGTCAGGCGTGAACATGTTCATCAGCTTGAGCGCCGTCATCCTGGCTGCCGGCTTCCTATTGTTTTTCATCGACGTTATCCGCAGTGCAAAATCAGGGTCGGCCGCACCCGCCAATCCTTGGGGAGCTTCGACGCTGGAATGGGCGACCGCGTCGCCGCCGCCGTCCTACAATTTCGGACGGCTGCCGGTCGTCGGGAGCCTCGAACCCTTGTCCGATAACCCGGAGACGCTTCCGGTCGCTACCGGTCTCAGCGTCAATCGCCGCGAGCTCGTCGTCACCAGCCTCGTCGAAGCGCTCCCGCAAGCGCGTGAGTCTTCGCCGGGAAATTCGATCTGGCCGCTTTGGTCGGCGCTCGCCACCACGGCAATGCTCATCTGGTCGATATTCACGCCTTGGGCCGTCGTCTGGGGATCGATACCGGTCGCAATCACTCTTGTAGGCTGGTTCTGGCCAAAGGGTGTGCCGGAGGACGACTCGTGAGAGAATCCGTCGTGTACGATCTGACGAACCTTCCTCCGCACGGTCTGGGGACCGCCAGTCTGACCTGGTGGGGAACGCTTGCCTTCATGCTGATCGAGGGAACGGGCTTTGCTCTCTCGATCGTCGTCTACCTCTACCTCATGAGCTTAACGCCACAGTGGCCATTGAATGCGCCGCCACCTGACCTGCTTGCCGGAACCGTGCTGACCGTGTTGCTGGTTGCAAGCCTGCTGCCAAACATCCTGATTGCCCGCTGGGCGCGCGAGCAGGATTTGCCCAAGGTTCGGATAGGCCTCATCGTGATGTCCCTGTTTGGCGCAGCGCCGCTGACCCCCCGGTTCTTCGAGTTTTCGGCGATGCATATCAAATGGGACCAGAATGCTTATGGCTCGATCGTTTGGGTGATGCTCGGACTGCACACGACCCACATCTTGACCGACTTGATCGAGACACTGGTTTTGACCTGTCTCATGTTTTCGCGCCATGGCGACAATCCGCGCCGCTTCGGGGACGTCAGCGACAATGCGATGTACTGGAACTTCGTGGTGGCAACCTGGTTGCCGATGTATGTCTGCCTCTATTGGGCGCCACGGTTATGAGCAAAAGCGGGTTGCGCCATTTCGGACTTGTTCATTCGCCCATCGCATGGGCGCTCGCGACCCAGCTCGGGCAAGTCACCCCGTATATCGATTGTCGTCAGAACGTCTCCTGGACGGCCGTGTCCTGCGGGATTCTGTTGCTGATCTCGGTCGGGGGTATTGTCGCATCACGCATGGCTTCAACGGGCACTGCCAGGACCGAGCGATTCATCGTCGATGGAGGCTTTCTGCTGTCATCGGCATTCGTCTTTGCACTGCTTTTGCAGGGAGCAGCGTCGATGCTGCTGGATCCATGCCAGCGCTGATCTTTCTCTTGATCTCGGTTCTATTGGCGAGTCCGGCAATGGCTCATGCCGATGAGACGCACGCCTCCGTGCCGGGTTGGACCGTCGATCCCTGGATCGTTCTTCCAATTGTGACGATCAGCCTGCTCTATATTCTGGGGACGATCAGGCTTTCGAACCGGGCACGCCGGGCCGGCCAGGTATGGTCCCGAAGCTTGTTCTTCCTTGGCGGGATGCTGACTTTAGCGGGAGCGCTCCTTTCTCCGCTCCATTGGCTTGGAGAACACCTCTTTGCCTTTCATATGATCGAGCATGAGATCGTCATGGCGATTTCAGCACCATTGATCGTGCTTGCGCGCCCGGTTGGATCCCTTCTTTGGGGGGTGCCGAGCCCGGCACGTCGCGCCCTCGCGGCGGCTATGCGAGCTCCTTTCATTCGTCATCTATGGGAGTGGTGCGCAGGCGCGAGCGCCGCCACCGTTATTCATGGCATCGCCATCTGGGGCTGGCACCTGCCCTTCCTGTTCGATGCCGCCGTCACCGACACCACAATGCATCGCCTCCAGCATCTCAGTTTCTTTGCGACAGCGATCCTGTTCTGGTGGGCGATTATCTGGAAAAGCGACTATGGCGCCGCGGCGTGGCACCTGTTCCTGACAATGATTCATACCAGCATCCTCGGAGCCTTGATGGCGCTCGCGCCGCGCGTCCTTTATATCGCCCAGACAAAAACCACACTCGCCTGGGGCTTGACGCCCCTTGAGGACCAGCAACTGGCCGGCGTGATCATGTGGGTACCGGCCGGCACCATCTATGCAGCCGCGGCAATTACGATGCTCGCCCTCTGGGTTCGCGGCTCCAGCGAGAGGGGAACGCAAAATGCCTGATGTCCTCGTCCGATCTTCTTACCGCACCACCTTGACGGTCGCCGCGGTTCTTGCCAGCCTGGCCGTTATGATCACGACGAATATCGTGCGCGACAACCAGACAAGGGTCGACGCGGCCAGCGCGCTGACCGGCGGCGATCCGGCGCATGCGCCGGCGCTCTTCCGTCGTTACGGCTGCGCGGGCTGCCATACCATTCCCGGAATAGCCGGCGCGGACGGAGTGACCGGGCCGCCGCTCATAGGATTGTCGAAGCGCGTCTATATCGCCGGCGTATTGGAAAACAGCTCCGACAATCTCGTTGCATGGATCGTGTCGCCCCGGCGCTTTTCGCCGCAGACGGCAATGCCGGACACCGGCCTGTCGGAAAAGCAAGCTAGGGATCTCGCCGCCTATCTCTACAGCCATTAAGATCAGGGCTTGGGCGACGCCAACGGCGGGAGCGCCTTGACATAACGGGCGATCGCTTCACGGTCGCTGTCGGGCAACATGGCCGTATTGGTCACGACGTCCGCCATGGATGATCCCACGCGGCCGTGGTCGGGCGTGATGCCGGTTTTCAGCATGGTTGCGATGTCGCTTTCGCTCCATTCGCCGAGCGATTCCTCGGTGATGTTTGGCACGAATCCCGTGCCCTGGGGATCGACGCCTCCGGCAAACCGGGAGCCGGATCGGATTGCGCCGAGGACGTTTCGGCTGGAATGACATTCGGCGCAGTGGGAAACGCTTTCGACGAGATAGGCGCCACGGTCATGGACCGGGTCGCCGTTCAGCCGGGCTTCCGACCGACCCTGGCGAAAGAACAGCAGTTTCCATAGCCCGACGAAGCGACGAATTCGAAACAGGATCGCCGGATCATGTGGGGGCACGCGCCCCGAAACCTTGGGGAGTGTCCTGAGATAGGCGTAGAGATCCTTGATGTCGCGCACCGTCATGCCTGTAAAACTCGTATAGGGAAAGGCGGGATAATAGTGCGTGCGCTGGGGCGATATGCCGCCCACGAGTGCATTTGCCAGGTCAACGACGGTCCATGTGCCGATGCCATCGACCGGATCCGGAGAAATGTTGGGCGGCCGAAAGGTTCCGAACGGTGAGGCGAGTGCCATGCCCCCTCCGAGCGTCAGGCGATCGGACTGACCTGGTGTCGCATGGCAGGACGCGCAATCGGCCGCAGCAAACATTACCTGACCGCGCGCGATGTCGCCCGGACCTTCGAACTGTGGATCCCCGTTAGAAAACGGCGCGCGGGCTGCAGTCAGATGCCAGCCGGCTGTCGCCGCGGCGCCGGCGCAAAGTATCGTTGCGAAAGCAAATTTCCACCCTGTACGCATCGTGAGGCCCCAAAGAGCGATCAGGCGACGACGCTCAAAAATTCCTCGGTCGTCAAAAGCTCAAGTTGCACGGAGAACCGATCGCCGAGCAATTCGAGCGATGCATCATGCGTCTCATCCGCACTGCTGCAAACTGCATCCTTCAGAACGATGACCTGGTAGCCGAGATCGATCGCACCGATCGTCGTCGCAAGCACGCAAACATCCGTTTCCCCGCCTGTGATAACCAGGCAAGTCACGCGCTCCGACTGGAGGCCATCGTGAAGGCGACCGTCGACCCAAGGCGAATAGGTGCGTTTATCGAACGTCCTTGCCGGCGGTACAAGAGACGCCAACGGCGCGGCCAGATCGATGAATTCCGTCGGAAGATGTTTACCCGTCATCATCCACCATTTTTTGTAGTAGTCCTGCCATTTCCCTGGCATTTCCTCTGCATGCCCGGGAGGGACAAAGCGGGTGAATATCGTTCGGGACGGGTATCTTCCTGCCATCTCTTCGACCTGCGGGCAGACCCGCTCCATCCAGGGGACGCGCCAGGGTGTGTCTTCGGCAAACATCCGCTGCATATCGACGCAAAGATGTCGCCATTCGCCGATCGCCAGCATCGAATCCCTTCCTTGGCTGATCGGTGCTAACCGTCCGGCGCTGCAATTGTTCCGGCAATCAAGCCGTCAACTGAAATATTCGTTCATCGTTCAGGAAGCAAACTTCGCGCGCTGCCATCCGACTGTCAAAGGCAGCATCAGACGAGCAGGCAGTCGGGCGGGGATCACCACGCAGCTCGTTGAAACGATGGGGACGTATCTCCGGGCAGGTCGCCAAGTCCGATCCATCGAGGATATGTTCCCACGCCGAAGTTTGCGCAGAACATCCTGGGATGGTAGCGCAAGGCGTCATGGACGATAAGGAGGTACACCAGACCAATTTTGCCGAATATCTAACCGCTCTCGATCCGCGCATCTGAGGCCACGGTACGCTAGCGCACCGAGCGGCGATTTCGTTCTTGCATCGGACTTTAGTCCGCTTGATCAATGCAACCGTCCCCCTAGCTCCCCCTTCTCCCGATCGATGTCAGGTTCGGGCTTCAACCAGTTGGCGGGATCGTCATGTCAATCACAGAGTCGGACCGAATACTATTCAACCGCGTGTGGGCTCTCGGCACCAAAGCAGTTAAGGACAAACGCATTGCGGCCTTGAGCGACGTCGCGTGCGGCACGCCCACCCTGCAAGAGTACCAGAATAGCCACGGCCAGCGGATGACCGATTTGGTCAAAGTGGTTCAGCTTGGGCTCTCGCAACTCCGCGACAGCGGCGAATGCGAGGAGACGCAGAGCCCTCCGTCGCACGCCTTTGCCCCGGCACGACCACTGATCTGGTGATCACGAGCGAAGGTCGGTGCGTGTTTGCGGGCGTTTCATTTCGCATTCAGATTTGTCCTCGGAAAATGAGCGGGGAGATACGGTCAGTCATCGTCTCATCTAACGTTTGGATGGACCGCTGAATGGGCGTCCTGGAACTGCGGGGGGATCAACGAGTTGTTGTATCGAACCGGCGGCGGGTTTCTGCCGGTGCAAGGCTGAAAGGTCTTTGTCGAACATCGCTCGGCGCCTGTCAGCTCTCTCAACCCCCTGGAGGAACGTATGATGGCAAATTACCCGACCCCACCCTTCGATACGCCGCGCCAGCCCATGCCGGGCAAGACGGAGGCGATGTCGCCGGTACCGGACCATGGCGAGCAGACCTATCGCGGTTCTGGCCGGCTGGCCAGCAGGAAGGCCGTCA
This sequence comes from Rhizobium viscosum, assembly GCF_014873945.1. Taxonomy (NCBI): domain Bacteria; kingdom Pseudomonadati; phylum Pseudomonadota; class Alphaproteobacteria; order Hyphomicrobiales; family Rhizobiaceae; genus Rhizobium; species Rhizobium viscosum. The sequence goes on from NZ_JADBEC010000002.1 coordinate 1,393,433, forward strand.
TTACCGGCGGCGATAGCGGGATCGGGCGAGCCGTCGCCATCGCCTACGCCCGAGAGGGCGCCGATGTTCTCATCGCCTATCTCGACGAGGACGACGATGCGCACGAGACCCAAAAGTGGATCGAAGACGCCGGACAAAGGGCGGCGCTCGTTCGAGGCGACCTGCAGGATCCGCACCATTGCCGCCAGATCATTGAGCGAGCGCGTACCGAACTTGGCGGTATCGACATTCTGGTCAACAATGCAGCCCATCAGGCAAGCTTCAAGGACATTGGCGATATCAGCGATGATGAATGGGAGCTAACCTTCAAGGTCAATATTCATGCGATGTTCTTTCTGACCAAGGCGGCGGTTCCGCACATGAAACCGGGCAGCGCTATCATCAACACTGCATCGATCAATGCCGATAGCCCCAGCCCTCATCTTTTGGCCTATGCGACGACCAAAGGCGCCATCCAGAACTTCACGGCGGGTCTCGCCCAAATGCTGGCGGAGAAAGGCATTCGGGCCAATGCGGTCGCACCAGGCCCGATCTGGACGCCGCTCATCCCTTCGACGATGCCGGACGAAGCCGTCAGGAATTTCGGCAAGCAGGTCCCGATGCAGCGTCCTGGCCAGCCCGCTGAGCTTGCGACCACCTACGTGATGCTCGCCGATCCCCTATCGAGCTATGTTTCGGGAGCAACGATTGCTGTGACGGGCGGCAAACCGATCCTGTGAACTGGTGCGCCCTGAGGCCCGCAAAGACTGTCGAGAAGCCGACGCACAATGCGCTCCGAGCAATTATCCTTTCGGTGCGGACTGGAACAATCATGCCGCGCAAACATTGGGAACAGGTCGTCCAACCCCGGCAAACGGGAGGATAGACTGATACGATCAGCACTTCGCCACAGGAGGATCCACTATGGCAACCAGCAAGACGTTGAACGACCTGTTCCTCGACACCCTCAAGGACATTTATTTCGCGGAAAAGCAGATCCTGAAGGCTCTGCCAAAAATGGCGCGCGCCGCCCAGTCCGAGGACGGCAAGGCCGGCTTTCTCAAGCATCGCGACGAAACCGAAGGCCAGATCGAGCGCCTCGAACAGGTCTTCGGACTTCTGGACAAACCGGCCCGCGGCAAGACCTGCGAGGCGATCCAGGGTATCATTGCCGAAGGCGAAGAGATCATGGAGGAGTACAAGGGCACGGCTGCCCTCGATGCCGGGCTGATCTCGGCAGCACAGGCCGTCGAGCACTATGAAATCGCGCGCTATGGCACGCTCGTCGCCTGGGCCAAGCAGATCGGGCTCAACGACGCTGTCGCCCTTCTTCAGGCAAACCTCGCCGAAGAAGAGGCCACCGACAGGAAACTGACCGAGCTCGCACTCGCCTCGGCCAACGCCAAGGGACAGAAAGCCGCCTGAACCGACATAGGTCCCGAGAAGGCCGCCCATCAGGGCGGCCTTTCCCCAATCGGCAATTCACACGTATCGCAAGGGATTGAGACAATGGCCAAGAAAACGTCGACGCCAGCCAGAACAAACACAGCGACGATCCACGACCAGAAACTCCATCGCGGCGAAGGTGGCGAGCTTCATCAATTTGCCGAAGATGGGCATCCGGTTCTGACGACCGCCCAAGGCGGACCCGTAGCAGACGATCAGAACAGCCTGCACATTGGAGCTCCTGGGCCTGCACTCATCGATGACTTCCACTTCCGCGAAAAGATTTTCCATTTCGACCATGAGCGCATTCCCGAACGCGTCGTCCACGCGCGCGGCTACGGCGCGCATGGTTTCTTCGAAACCTATAAATCCCTGGCTGATTATACGCGGGCCGACGTCTTCCAGCGCCCGGGTGAAAAGACGCCTGTCTTCGTGCGCTTTTCGACGGTTGCCGGCAGCAAGGGGTCCTTCGATCTTGCCCGGGATGTTCGCGGATTTGCTGTGAAGATGTATACCAAGGAGGGAAACTGGGACCTCGTCGGCAACAACATCCCTGTTTTCTTCATCCAGGACGCCATCAAGTTTCCCGACGTGATCCATTCCGTGAAACCGGAGCCGGACCGGGCATTCCCGCAGGCGCAGTCCGCCCACGACAACTTCTGGGATTTTATCAGCCTGACGCCGGAAAGCATGCATATGATCATGTGGGTCATGTCTGACCGCGCGATCCCTCGCTCCTTCCGCTTCATGGAGGGCTTCGGCGTCCATACCTTCCGCTTCGTCAACGCCAAGGATCAGTCGACATTCGTCAAGTTCCACTGGAAGCCAAAGCTCGGGCTGCAGTCCGTCGCCTGGAACGAGGCGGTCAAGATCAACGGCGCTGATCCGGACTTCCATCGCCGCGATCTCTGGCAGGCAATCCAATCGGGAAATTTTCCGGAATGGGAATTGTGCGTCCAGCTTTTCGATCAGGGGTTTGCCGATACGTTCGATTTCGACGTACTCGACCCGACGAAAATCATCCCGGAAGAAAGCCTTCCCGTCCAACCGATCGGTCGGCTGGTGCTCGATCGCATGCCCGACAATTTCTTCGCCGAGACGGAACAGGTCGCCTTCATGACGCAGAACGTTCCACCGGGGATAGACTTCAGCGACGATCCGCTTCTGCAGGGCCGGAATTTTTCCTATCTGGACACTCAGCTCAAGCGCCTCGGCGGCCCGAACTTCACGCACCTGCCGATCAATGCGCCCAAGTGTCCCTTCCATACCTTTCAGCAGGACGGTCACATGGCGATGCGCAATCCGGTCGGCCGGGTCAACTACCAGCCGAATTCCTGGGGCGATGGTCCACGGGAATCGCCTCAGAAAGGCTTTCGCCATTTCGCGTCCGAGGAACAAGGTCCAAAGGTCAGGTCGCGTCCGGAAAGCTTCGCCGACCATTACAGCCAGGCCCGCCAGTTCTACATCAGCCAGACGCCGCCAGAGCAGCGCCACATCGCCATGGCGCTGACCTTCGAACTCAGCAAGGTCGAAAACCCTGTCATCCGCGAGCGGATGGTGTCTCACCTGATCAACATCGACGAAACGTTGGCGACCACCGTCGCAGAAAAACTGGGATTACAGTCGCTGCCGAAACCGGCTCAGGCCGCTATTCCAACACGCCAGGACCTTGAGCCCTCACCGGCGCTCAGCATCGTGAAACGCGGTCCGGGACGCTTCGAAGGGCGCAAGCTTGGCATCCTGATCACCGACGGTGTCGACGCCAAACTGCTCAAGGGCCTGACAACCGCGCTTGCCGAGCAGAAAGCCGTCTTCGAACTGATCGCCCCGAAGGTCGGTGGCGTGACCGCTTCGGACGACACCCGGATCGAAGCGCAGCATATGATCGACGGCGCGCCCTCGGTGCTTTTCGATGCAATCGCACTTTTGACCTCGCCGGCGGCCATCGAGGATCTCGTCAAGGAGGCGACCGCTCGCGACTTCGTCGCCGACGCCTTCCAGCATTGCAAGTTCATCGGCTATCATCTGTCGGCACTGCCGCTGCTTGAAAAGGCGGGAATTTCCGAAAGTATCGACGAGGGCGTGCTGAGCTTGCCCGGGGAAGATGGCATCGCCGCCTTCGTCACCGAACTCGGCAAGCTGAGGGTCTGGGGCCGGGAACCCTCCGTCAAGCTTGGCAAGGCCTCGCCGCCGATAAAATGAGACAAGCCGCGATGCCGCAAGCGGCATTCCGCAACTTTGTGGCATCACGGGACACCGGCAATGATCGGTTAAAGGTCGAATATCGTTCTCACGTCCAGCGGTCAATGTGATGTCGTGCCGTGGTCCGAACTTACTTCCAGGAGCCTTCAGGCCGGGACGAGTCTGTTGGGATCAGCAAGTTCGGCGGGAAGCGCCGATGCCTGCCGTCCTGCGTAAAGCGAGCGCGATTAGGCCGTGGCATTGGATGATTTCGCCGTTTACAAGCAGTTCTTGGAGGCGGCAATGATCATCGGATTGTGTCGCCAGGCGTGCAGAATTTCGACCGACTGAAAGCGATGGTGTTTGCTGCTCGGGCAGGAAATTGGGTTCATCGACGCCAGCCTGCGGCGAACAATTCGCGCTCAGTCCGTGGGACTTTTGAACTGGTCTAGCCTCACATGATGAGCGAGCGCGTCAGAGATTAGGACGGGCGATTTCTCGCCCGACAACAACAAACGCACGACTTCGGCCATGGCAGCATGCCCGCGGTCGCTATCGATCGGGGTTTGATGAAGAGAGCACCACTCATGCACGACGGTCGTGGCGATATCAATTTCGTCGTCTTGCAAGGAAAGCAGGTTGAGTAAAGACACATTGGCTCCTCCCGTTGCGACAAGAGCACAGATTTCCCAAACAGCCCCGACCGTCATATACGCGGCCGGCTGGTATATTATACGCTCGATTCTTCAGCACACCACTCAATTCGCTTTTGGTCGCACGGGTGTAAAGCCGTCGGCAATGCGCCGCGAACTTTAGGCCGATCGAGCCGTTTCGACTGAAGACCGAAAGGATGGATAAAGCAGCGACGCCCGTCGAATCCGAGCCGCAGGGTCTCAGTCTCTCTGGTCGAACGGAATAAACCGCCGGTCTTCGTAGATTCGGAGATAATTCGAGTGAATGGGATTGGCGAGCGCCCGCGATTTCATGTAGGCAATTGCTGAATACATCGGTCCGCCGCCGAGCGGTTCCACGTCTATCACCACTCGCAGGTTGCCCGGCCTACCGATGGATTCCAGCCGATCCAGCGTCGCTATCGTGTCTTCGCCACATTCGTAGAGCTCACCGATGACGCGATATCCGATGCCCGGTTCGTTGAACATCATCGGAGCGAACCAGGGACCGGCGATAAGCATCGGATAGGGGGCGCGTGTCCTGAAATTCCCAAGAAAGCCTGTGTCGGAAAGCCCCGCGTCGTGGAGAGAGAAGCCTCTCTTCAGGGTTCCAAAAACGAACACGTTCTGCGTCACGCAGGCCAGCCTTGGTACGATTTGCGACTACTGATTAGAACGAAACAATCGGCCCGGCTGTTCCCGGAGACTGAGATCTGGACGAGAGGCGCAAACCGCTGCAGCCGCTAGACGCCAGCCCAGCACCTGGAAGACCCCTCCTGAGTAGAGCAAGAAAACAGCAATCGAACCAGTTCAGCGGATTTGCCTAGGCTGTTTGAGAGATACGGGCCACGTTCGCGTCGAGGATTATATCCGGCGCCCTCGTCTTACGTCGCGGCCCTAAAGCGTTCGTTCGCGAGCGTTTCTTGCCGCCAGGCACAACGCTTCCCTGACCCTTTCGGGGCTGATGGCGACCTGTCCATTTACGTCCTTGACGATATCGGGATCCGCAGTGAGGTATGCGACGCCCAATCCGAATCCAGCAAAAAGCGCGCGGGCGATGGAAGGGCCGGTAAGGCCGTCCCCAAGCCGAGCATCGATAATCGCGACATCCGCCTCCGGTCCAAGCTCCAAGGCTTCGGACGAGTTTGTCGCGATGCCGGCGATTTCAAATCCTGCGGCGATCGCAATCTCCTCGATTGCGAGAGCGGTTCTCGGTTCGTCTTCGACGATGAGCAGGCGCATGGTTCCTCTCCAAGACAGTTCAAACTACACGTCGGCGAAACACGATGGCGCTGTCCGGGCGGGTTAGGTTGCCGCGCCTTCCGGCTCCTGGACCTGATCGATGACGCTTCCTGCTGGCGGGACCGGCGTCGGCGTGCAATATCAAGAGCAGCACGCTCGCAGCCATCGCCAGCAGGCTTGCGAGGATCGGAACGGCGAAGCTCATATTTTTTCGGGGTTCTCTTCGATCATTCTCTCGCCGAGATCGGTCGGCCTGTTGGCGCTGCCGACTGCTAAACGGCTCAGTTCTTAAAGCTGTTCCTCGTATAAGACTTCAGTCTGGGGGCTTCCCCCGACCAAGGTCCGTCCCGGGGTACTGATCATCCAGCCGCCGCCAGAATCCGGGTCAGCCAACCGCGTGACGAGCCAATGCGTATATCTTCGCAGGTCTGTATGCCCGCCTTCGCGGACCACCAGCCATGGGCGGCCGCTCACCATGATGGTGACGGTATCGAGGCGCTGCAAAGGGAATAAATATTGGTGCTCATAAACTCTGCCTCCCACACAAGTTTGCTGCTTGCCCTTCGGTCAGCGAGCAAACATCAACAACTTCGATATTATTGGCGATCCGTCGGTAGTCTTTTACGACATGCGGCATTGTCCGTTGAGAAGGAATGCAGCGAGATCCCCGACGCTGGCAAGACCCGTCAATCTGGCTCAAAGAGTAGGGCTGAGCACCCATTACTGATGATGAACTTGATCCGTACGTTAACGGACCCGGTCTCACCAACACCTCGGTCTGAAACCATGTTCAAATGCAATCGGACCGGTCGTCCCCTTGCCAGGTCGGGCTTTCGTACTCCGGAACATGCTGACTGGACCTGCGTTTTACGGCGGAGGAAATAAACCACCGAGCAGAACGCACATGGACCATCGGAATTTCTTGAAACTCCACGGAAATGTTCTTTGCTTGGTCGCAGGCTTGGCGGGCTGCTCCATTTCCGATGTTGATCGGGTTAGCGCGCAATCAAGAATTATTTCGTCCTGCGCGAATTCAGCCCGCATGGCGCTCAATGGCTGGAACTTAAATCAGCTGCCGGCTCCTTATGTACGTCAAACCTTACAGTCGATGCAGCGCAGTATCGAAAGTGCAGCGTCTGAAATCGAGGGCCTCCGCGAGTTCGACACGACAGAGCGTGAACTTCTGACCAGTTCGGTAACCGACATCGTCAATTTGCTGACACAAGCGCAGAAGCAGATTGTGCAAAGAGATCACGACACAGTGCAAACGGCGATGCACCTCAAAGACGCAATCGAGCGTCTCAAGCTGACTTCGGGCGTGAGACGAACCACATGAAGAAGATATTGGAAATATCGCTCGGAATTGTGACAAGTGTCGGCGGCTTTCTTGAAATCGGATCCCTGGCGACGGCGGCCCAAGCGGGCTCGGCATTCGGTCTTCAGCTCATCTGGGCGATCGTGCTCGGCACCATCTGTATCATTTTCCTTGTTGAAATGGCCGGCCGTTTCGCCGCAGTCAGCCGCCACACGATTTCGGACGGCATCCGTGAGCGTTTTGGTTTCAATTTTTTCTTGCTGCCGTTTCTCTCGATTCTGCTGCTCAATCTGATGGTTCTTGCCGCCGAAATCGGAGGCGCCTCTATTGCTCTTGAACTGGCCACGGGCATTGCGTTTCAGTGGTGGGCGCTGGCAGTTGCTTTCCTTGCCTGGCTATTGCTCTGGAAGGGCACGTTCGGCTTCATCGAGAAAGGCGTCGCCATCCTCGGATTGGTGACGCTCTGTTTTGTCGTCGCGGCGGTATTGCTTAAACCTCACTGGAAGTCGGTTGCCGCCGGAGCCTTGCCAAGCATGCCGCAGCACGACTATGCCAGCTACTGGTTTATGGTCGTTAGCATTCTCGGCGCCTCGATATCGCCATATCTCTTCTTGTTCTATTCTTCCGGCGCCGTCGAAGATGGGTGGGACGAAACCTATCTGGGCGCCAATCGCGCTATCGCAGGGCTGGGCATGAGTTTTGGCGGCACCATCTCGATCGCCGTGCTCATCGTGGCCGCCCTTGTGCTGGCTCCGAATGGGGTGACGCAGATCACCGACTACCATCAAATGCCGACAATGCTCGTCCCCGTGTTCGGTTCCTGGGGATACTGGCTGTTTGTCGCTTCCTTGGGCATCGCCTGCTTCGGCGCGATCCTCGAACTTGGGTTGCAGCAGGCCTACTTGGTCGCCCAAGGACTGGGATGGAACTGGGGCGAAGACCGCAAGCCAAGCGAGAACCCAGGATTTAGCGCTGCCTATACATTGGCGTTATGGTTTGCCGCCATTCCGATCGCCCTTGGCATTGACCCCTTGAGCCTTACTATCCTGTCGATGGCTTTGACCGCAGCAACGCTCCCGCTGACAGTCATCCCGTTTCTATTCTTGATGAATGACGAGCGATATGTTGGAAAATACAGGAACGGATTGATCTCCAATTCGGCAGTGATCTTGATCATCCTGCTCGGCTCCGTCCTGGCGATTGTGACTATCCCGCTTGAACTCGTCGGAGGCACGTGATGGATCTGCTGCGTGATGTTCTCGACAAGCAACTGCTCGACCGAAACGGCGTGAAGATGGGCAAGGTTGATGGCATTGCCGCCGAACTCCGGCCGGACGCCCCGCCCCGTGTGGTTGCAATAGAGGTGGGCGCGATCGTCATGGCCCGCCGACTTGGCCGGCGACCACAGCACTGGATCACGTGGCTCGCATCCAGACTCGGCGGAGACAGGCACGCCAGACCTCATCGCGTCGCATGGAGTGCCGTGCGCAACATCGGGGTTGACGTTGAGTTGGATGTGGCTGTGAGCGATACCGCGATTTTTGACTGGCAAGACTGGTTACGAGACAGCGTGGTGAGCAAAATTCCAGGAGCGTGAATTGGTTGAGATCAATATCGAAATGTTTGTGGGTCGGCCCGTCTTATCAAGGGCAGGGAAAACGATCGGCCATATCGAAGAGGTACGGGCGGAGAAAGATGGGCCAGATCTTGTCATCACCGAATTTCATATCGGCTTGTACGCAGCCATGGAGCGCATGTCTGCATCGCCGATCGGCACAGCGATCCTGGCTCTTTTCCGCCTCCGCCGCAGTCATCGCGGCTATCGCATACGCTGGAATCAAATCGAACTCGGCGAGAGCAAGCTAAAGCTGCTTTGCGACGAGAACGAACTTGCCTCTCTGGGCGAAGACCATTCGAAGAGATAGCCAATCGACTAGGTGGCAAGAAAATGGGAAATGGCCCGCGCCAGTTCCACTGGATTTTCCTCAGCCACATGGTGGCCGCTGTCGATGCCGAAGCCATGAACGTCGTGAGCCCAGGCTCTCCAAATAGCAACAGGGTCTCCGTAGATTTCTTCGAGATCGTCGCGAAGCGACCATAGACAGAGCATCGGGCAACGGATCTTTCGGCCGGTGTCGCGATCGGCCTTGTCATGAAGATGATCAATGCGGATGCCAGCCCGATAATCCTCGATCATGCCGTGAACAACTCGGGGGTCGTGGATGGCGTCTAGCAGGTCCTTGTATGCGTCGATCCCCATAAGCTTTGGCGAGAGCTTGTCGTACCACGCCGCAGGGTTCGCATTGATGCATAGTTCGGGCTTTTCAGGCTGCGCAAAGAAGAACCAGTGGTACCAGTCTCGCGCAAACTTCCAATCGACGCGTTCCAGGTGTTCCAGGACCGGCAATCCGTCGATGGTGACCAACTTCTGTACAAGTTCGGGATGATCCATCGCCATGCGGAAAGCTGTGAGGCTGCCGCGATCGTGACCGACCACGTGGAAGGTCGCATGTCCAAGGCGCGACATGAGTTCAACCAATGCCTGAGCTTTGGCTCGTTTCGAAGAGTTCCGACTGTCGGAACTATCGCCCGGTACGTAGGAGCGACCAAATCCCGGCAAATCGGGACAAATGACGTGAAAGTAAGGCGCCAAAAGATCCGCCACCTTTCCCCAGGTCCAATGCGTGCGCGGGTGCCCGTGAAGAAGGAGGACTGGCACCCCCTTGCCACCGACGCGCACCTTGATCGGACCCTCGGTCACGTCCACGGTCTTAAGCTTGAAACCATCAAACATCGCGAGACTAATTTTTAACGACGCTCATTGTTCCACTGACAAACGCCGCAGCGCCTTAAATTTCCCGTCTTACCTGCCCTCCTGCACCATCTGCATGTCGCTGTTACCTCGTACGTCCTTGGGATAACAAAGACATATTCGCGCGGCGATTTGGCGGACTGCGATCATTGCACATCATGGCGTTCCAACTCCTCAAATATTGCGCGCGTGGATCGGTTCCGGGCAAACCTCGTGGTCGCCACGTATCGTGCGTTCGCCGAGGGAGGCGTGGCGCCTTCCAAGTATAGTAACGAGCCCCCGGTCGGAAAAACGGTCATCTGGCGACATCGGCCGTGCGCGTCTGGCTGCCGACTGCTTTTAGCTCTCTCGACCGCGCCGCCCTCCTTGCGGGCCGAAGCTCATCGATCGTCGGCGTCCACCACTGCGCGCTTTCCGGCCGCGCCTTCGATGGCCAAGTGCGTACGAGTTCGTCCAAAGTGGGCTTGCGCCACAATCCCCACACATGATCTGCCGTGACACCGGGATAGAATTCCGCGACCGCTGCGGGCTCGACAAGTTCGCCCGTGATGTCGGTGAACACGACGAGACCGTAGGAGATGGCAACAACGCGGCCGATAGGCGGCAGGTCGCCGCTTACAAGAGGATAGCGTCGACGCCTCCGTTCCATCGAGCGAAGCTTCGACTTCATTTCTGCTTCGCCACCCTTCCGTTCTGCGGCACGACGCCGCCGTTCCTCCGGCTCGTTGCGGCGCGCTGCCGCTTCGATCTGTGGCCAGCGTCGCCGTAGGTCTTCGAAGGATCGGTAGGGAACATGCCAGATCTTCACGTCGCCGTCCCACCGCGAGAACGGAACCTCGCGAAGCGTCTCGACAACCGTCTTCGAGTATGGTGTCCTGATCTGGAAGCCTGTCTTGCCAAACTCCAAATAGCTGCTGTCGATCGGATCGAAATCGAAGGCGTCCCTCCCCTTCGCATCGGCATGGGCGTCGGCTTCCGCTTCCCGTTCGGCCAGCCACTTTCCGAACCGACCAGATGCAGTCCGACCGGGAATGAACCATGCCTTGCGAATATCGCTCCACCGCGCACGGGGGAACCTGCGGCGAAACTGTTCGACGGTCATCCGGTCGAAAGGAAAGGTGACGTTCGCGCCGGGATGAGCATCGTCCGGTTCGTTCGCATTGCCCAGGGTTACCGAAATTTCTTTTTGCATGTCGCGATAATGCTTTCGGCGGCCCGACAGTTCAACGCAGACGTTTCAAGAGTGCGCGCAATCCCGACTGCGATGCCTACGGGTCGATGGCGCTGCGTGATCCTGAACCAAGGGCGTTTTACCACGCGATATGCCAAGCTCGCGCGCATCGTCCAAAGACCAACGCGTAAGTCAGATTGGTGCATTCCGGCATGGCAAGGTCGCTCGATCCGCTTCTCACGCAGTACCCGATTTCCGGCTCAAGTCGGTACCCTCATAAGACGCGGCCTTCACCTCTGGGAGGGCAATAGAAGTCCGCAAAAACGACATCGATGCCACCTTTGAATGTGAATTTCATCGGTTCGGCCACGCCGAGTTCGCCAGTGCAATGGCAGACACCGCGCGCGCTTGTTCTGCATGTCGATTGCGATTGTGATGCGAAATGCGGCACCACGGGCCCAAAGCTCCGACCGGGACCGCGCGAGTGTCGATGTTGGCAGGCTGCGTCCTCGGCCAATCGAGATCCGATCATTGGCCGGCAGTCGCCGGGAATGCCAAGAGCAGCAAAGGCAACCGACAGCAGTGCGAAGCGACAGATTGCTCCCGATCGAGCTGTCTCATCGCCAATGTACGCTAGCGCACCAATCAGCGATTGTCGCCGGCTGTCGGACTTTAGTCCGCTTGATGAAGGCACGGTGTCCGCTAGCTCCCCTCTCGTGGCGAACGCTACCAGGCTCAACCAATTAGTGAAATGTCATGTCAATCAAAGAGTCAGACCGAATTCTGTTCAACCGCGTGTGGGCTTTCGGCGCCAAGGCGGTTAAGGACAATCGCATTTCAACGCTGACCTATGTCACATTGAACACGCCCACCCTGGAGGAGTACCAGAATAGCCATGGCCAGCGGATGACCGATCTGATCAAAGTCGTCCAGCTTGGGATCTCGCAACTCCGCGACAGCGGTGAACTCGAATCCGAACTGGCACAGCTGCCGCCACTTCCGCGACGTGCCTCCGCGCGTTGATGTTGATCCGCAGGGATTACATCCTATTGCGGACTTCTTCCAGGAGGGAGACCCTCGCAATAGTGATTGTCGGCCCGACGAGATACCAGACATAAGAATGTATGCGAGGTCTAAGGACCGGAAGGATTCTGCTCCCACAGCCTCCTCCAGTCTCGAGCAAAATATCAGACCGGTTACACCGATCACAAACGATACTCGACTAGTGGGAAAGCATTTGCATAGGCGCGGGCATCTTTTCCGAAAGGTGAGCGGCCTGAGCGGATCAGAAGCCGCACTCTGTCGGCAAAACGTCTGCAGAAATTCTCCTCGGTCGTAGTGAAAAAAGAGTAACGAGGACGGCACCATCAAGTCATCAAGGGCAGACACCGATCGAAACCGCGGGGTGGGCGGTGGCGTCGGACTTTGGTCCGATTGAAAGCGGCGCTCTGTACGCTAATGTCGCACCCGCTGAAGCCTTGCGCCAGCGCGAAAAGGGGGCCTTTCCCTGACCGGAAGGCACCCTTTTCGATCTTGCTTTTAGCAAATCGATCTCTTCTTCATGGCGGTGGAAGAAGCCAAGAAAGTGGATGGTCTAACCTGCCTCCCAACGAGCGGACGGACATGTGATGTGGCCGCCATCCTCTGATGAGGATCTGGCTCCGTGCGCGAGCATACCCATCGATGCAGACAATGCGACGAACCAGAAGGGCCAATTTGACTCGACGACAGCCGTGCACGATGACCGTCGCCCTGACGAGGCAGACCCATGCTTGTCGGCGCTCCAAAGTGATCGTTTAAAGCCGAGAAAAACAACGCGTTAAACAATTGGGATAAGCCGATACTAAGCTTTTTGATGGTCCCTCGGTAAGACCTTAGTCCCACGCGGGTTCTCGCGGAAATACTATTGTGAACTCTGCCTATTCGGCGGAGACGAAAGGAAACTCACACTCGTGGGCTTCCGCGACACTGGTAGGCGCCTAGTCTATTCAAAGGAGCGTCAAGATGTCTTCCTTGAAAGAACGAAATCTACCGCGCAATATCGCGCGCAGACATTTTCTAGGTGTTGCCGCTGCCGCCGGTGCCCGGCTTGCCGGAGCGGCGGCACTGGCGACGGCAATTTCCACCTCTCCCGCCAATGCGCTGGGGCGCCGTTGGGGGCGCGGCGGCTCGGGTGGACATGGAGGCTCCGGCGGACACGGAGGCTCCGGTGGGCACGGAGGCTCCGGTGGGCACGGAGGCTCCGGTGGGCACGGAGGCTCCGGTGGGCACGGAGGCTCTGGCGGCGGCCCGCAGTGCTTCCTGCGTGGAACGGCGATCCTCACGGATTGCGGTGAAAAGCTTGTCGAGGATCTGCGCATCGGCGATCGCGTTGCCCTTCCGGACGGCAGCACCCGTCCGATCAGATGGGTCGGCCGGCAGGTCTTCAGGAAGAACGGCGCACGCTGGCATGAAGGCGTCGTGCCGATCCGGATTCGCCGCCATGCGCTCGACGGCCGCACCCCGCATTCCGATCTCTACCTGTCATCCAGCCATGCGCTGTTTCTGAACGGCGTCCTGATCCGCGTGAAGGATCTCGTGAACGGCACGACCATTGCACCGGTCATTCCGGCCGACGACACCCCTGTCGAATATTATGCCGTCCTGCTCGACACGCATGAAGTCATCCTCGCCGAAGGTGCCGCGGCCGAGAGCTTCCATCTCGTGGACAACAACCACGAGGCCTTCGCCAATTTCGCGGAGTTCAAGCGCCTCTATGGCGAAGGGCCCGGCGTGATGACATCCTATGCGCCGGTGCTGGGCGAGGAAGATGGCTGGAAACACCTGAAAGCGCTTCTGCTTCTTGGTGTCTCGCCCCTGGTGCCGGTACCCGATCCGTTCGGGGATGCCTGCAAGACGATCGACGCGCAAGCCAAAGAGCTGTCACTCTGATCCGCTTTGCATGTTTGCCATCTCCAGTGATTGCGACAGGATCAACTGGCCATGATAATATCCCTCTTCCACCGAGGCGGTCATCTTTCTGAGATGGCTGCTGGTCGGGACGTTGGCTCCGACCAACCTGTGGGAGAATGCTGTGATCATCCATCATGCCGTCTCCTTTGCGGGCGCTGCGAAATCCAGCAGATCCAATGTCAAACCACAGTCACCGCGAGGCACCATGATCACGCTTTATGGCTTCGGACGCATTCATCGTAAGATGCTCGGGCACGGACGCGACCTGCGCGCGCAACAGGCGCTTGAGGAGACTGGGTTGCCCTATGTAGTGCCCCCCTAAATTCCCGGACGCGATCTCCCACTTGTTAAGTGTTAGGAGTAATGTGCGGTTATGACCAGTCACCTACCTAAGATAGAAGTGCTGTCCGGCCCGGAGCGCCGCCGTCGCTGGTCGACGCCGGAGAAGTTGGCGATAGTCCAGGAAACGTACGAGCCAGACGTCACGGTCAGCATCGTTGCCCGACGGCATGGCATTCAGCCGAACCAGTTGTTCGCCTGGCGCAAATTGGCGGCGCAAGAAGCGCTGACGGCGACGGCATCGCAGGAAGAGGTCGTCTCGGCATCCGAATACAGGGCACTTCAGAACCAGGTGAAAGAGCTGCAGCGCCTCCTCGGCAAAAAGACGATGGAAGGCGAAATCCTCAAAGAAGCGCTTGAGATAGCATCAGGGTCAAAAAAACACCTGTTGCGCTCGCTCTCGTTGCCGAAGGACGGTTCGCGATGACGGCGGTGTGCGAGACCTTGGGTGTCGCCCGATCCAACATAGCGGAACGTGTGAAGCAACGTCCTTCCAGAGCCAGAGGGCGGCCGCCGCTCGCCGATCAGGAACTGATGGATGAGATCAAGACGGTCATCGACGACATGCCGACCTACGGATACCGCCGGGTTCACGCGATCCTGCGCCGTAAAGCCCGCAGCGAAAACCGCCCATGGCCGAATGCCAAGCGCGTCTACCGGGTGATGAAGGTTCACGGCATGCTTCTTCAGCGCCATACCGGTGCAATCGACACGCGCCGTCACGATGGCCGCGTCGCCGTCGAGCAATCGAACCTGCGCTGGTGTTCAGACGGGTTCGAAATCGGCTGCGACAACAAGGAGAAGGTCCGCGTTGCCTTTGCCCTCGACTGCTGTGACCGCGAGGCCATTGCCCATGTCGCGACAACCGAGGGCATCAAGAGCGAGGACGTCCAGGACCTTGTCATCACGGCTGTTGAGAACCGCTTCGGTCTCATCAACACGCTTCCAAAGCCAATCGAATGGCTGACGGACAACGGCTCCTGCTTCATCGCAAAGGACACCAGATCGCTGCTTATCGATATCGGCATGGAGCCGCGCTCGACACCTGTTCGAAGCCCACAATCCAACGGCATGGCCGAAGCCTTTGTGAAGACGTTCAAGCGGGATTATGTCTCGGTCAACCCCGTTGCCGATGCCCAGACGGTCATCGACCAACTGCCAGTCTGGTTCGAGCACTACAATCGCTTTCACCCTCACAAAGCTCTCGGCTACCGCACGCCAAAAGAATTCCTGGCCGACAAGACGCGCCAGCCCTCGTTCATTGGATCAATTTGATGACAGTTACTGTGATATTGGGTTCGGAATACGATAAGACCCTACGAACAACGGTCATGGATGTTATGGGGCAGCTTGGTGCTTCAGTCGAAAGCCGGAATTGGTCCGTTGCGGGTTCGCAGGAAATTGAGACCGTTCAGGCGCGATTGGCCGGACAAGAAATCATTATAGAGGCAGAAAGCTATATTGGCCTTTCCATTACTGGCGATGAGGACATGATCAATGAAATCTCCGAGCGAGTGAGGCAGGCCAATCAAACTACCCCAACCTGATCCTGTCCGGTATTTTGGGAGCAACTACACCCTATCGATTCCATGCTCGATTTTACCGCCGGTGAACTCGACAGCCTGGCCCTCTGCCAAGTCAGCGCCTTCCGACAGGTACCGGTGATCGATGATGACGGCGTTATCGTTGCCGAGTCTGGCGCGATCGCCCTGTACCTCGCCGAGAAGGCGGGAGAGCTTATTTCCGCCGATTTCATCGGACGCGCTCGAGTCGCTCAATGGTGCTTCGCCGCGCTGACAACGGTCGAACGGCCGTTGTCGCAGATCGATGGGATCGATGCCGGCAACCTAGGCACCGTCGAGCGGGGGCGGTGCTGGTACAGGACGCCCGCCGCTGGTTTGCCCGACTGGAGCGCTGGCTCGAAGGCCGCGAGTGGATTGCGTGTGAGATGTTTATCGAGCTGCCATTCTCCTCGCCACAGTCCTGCGTCAAGATCGGCCATACTGATCTCCTCGACCGATACGCGCGGCTAAGCGCTTATTACGCAAGGGCTCTGGCACGTCCAGCGTGGCAGCGTACGCGTAGCCTTTGCGCCGCGCACAGCGGCGTGCAACGGTTCGCTTAGCGACGGGGCGCCGCTCCTGCGCGGTTCGGCGGTTGCCACGGCGGCCGGCCTGGCGATCCTCGTGATCATTCACGGCCTCGATAGGCTTAGGCAAAGTCTGTCACGATACGACTTCGCCTGGAACATTCATAGGCCTCTGCAGTTACGGCTCAACCTCGCTGAACGGGAGAGGAAGACTTCATGACTCGCTTCGAAAACAAGGTGGCGATCGTCACCGGGGCTGCCTCCGGCATGGGAGAAGCGACTGCGCGCCGTTTTTCCGTCGAAGGCGCCAAAGTAATGCTGGCCGATCGGGATGCGGAGAAGCTGCGCAAGGTCGCATCCGAGCTGCCGCGGGAGCGAACGTTGGTGAGAGTGGTCGATGTCTCGCAGTCAGAGGCGGTCGACGCCATGGTACAGAACGCCGTCGACGCATTCGGCCGGCTGGACATCATCGTCAACAATGCCGGCGTGCATGAACGCGGAGAGCCGCAGGACATCAGCGACGAACAATGGCGCAAGGTAATGGCAACCGATTCTGACGGCGTCTTCTTCGGCTGTCGCGCAGCCATTCCGCATCTGGAAAAGGCCAGGGGCGTGATCATCAACACTGCATCGGTCTCGGACACAGGCGGCGACTGGGCCATGAGCCCTTACAATGCGGCCAAGGGCGCGGTCGTCAACCTGACGCGTGCACTGGCACTTGATCTCGGCAGGAAAGGTATCCGCGTCAATGCGGTCTGCCCGAGCCTCACCCGCACCGGCATGACCGAGGACATGCTGAAGGACGAGAAGCTGACCGCGAAATTCCTGGAGCGCATTCCCCTCGGTCGGGTCTGCGAGCCGGAGGAAGTAGCAGCCGTCATCGCCTTCCTCGCAAGCCCGGATGCAAGCTTCGTCACCGGCGCCATCATTGCCGTCGACGGCGGCGTCTCTGCGTCGAACGGCCAGCCGGGCCAATAGGAGGGGCTCATGAAAAGCAGGCTACTTGGGGAACGCAGTTTTATCCTCGTGCTCAACGATGGCGAGGAGGCGTTCCAGGCGATCGGCCGTTTCGCCGAAGAAAAGCGAATCATCGGCGCATCGCTGACGGCCATCGGCGCCTTTAGCCATGCGACCATCGGCTTCTTCGATTTCGCCACCAAGACCTATCGGAAAATACCGGTCGAAGAGCAGAGAGAGGCACTGAGTGCCATCGGCGATATCGCGACCGGCGACGACGGCAAGGCCAGCCTGCACCTCGATGTCGTCCTCGGCCTTGCCGACGGCTCGACCCGCGGTGGCCATTTCATCGAGGGAATGGTCCATCCGGCGCTGGAAATCATCGTGCGTGAAAGCCCTATCCGTCTGCGCCGGCGTAAAAGACCGGAGCTCGGTATCACGTTGACCGATCCCGAAGCCTGAGGGGCACGCTGGCGACAACGCAACAGCAATGAATCATCAAAGCTTGCGAGGAGATTGATCATGGCCACCACCGTCGGCGATTTCATCGTGGAACGGCTGCATACCTGGGGCGTGCGACGCATGTTCGGCTATCCGGGGGACGGCATCAACGGTGTCTTCGGGGCGCTAAACAGGGCCCCCGACAAGATGGAATTCATCCAGGCCCGGCATGAGGAAATGGCCGCCTTCATGGCCTCTGCCTATGCCAAATTCTCGGGCGAACTCGGTGTCTGCATCGCCACGTCGGGGCCGGGCGCCAGCCATCTGATCACCGGCCTCTACGATGCGCGCATGGATCATCAACCGGTGCTGGCGATCGTCGGCCAGCAGGCGCGGCGGGCGCTCGGCGGCCATTACCAGCAAGAACTGGACCTTGCGTCGCTTTTCAAGGATGTCGCTTCGGATTTCGTCCAGCAGGCTTCGATGCCGGCGCAGGTTCGTCACCTGATCGACCGGGCGGTGCGGATCGCAATTGCCCGCAGGACGGTAACGGCGATCATCCTGCCAAACGATCTCCAGGAAATGCGTTACGAGGAGCCGGAAAAGAAGCACGGCACGATCCATTCCGCTCCCGGCTATCGCGCGCCGCGCATCCTGCCGCATGGCGAGGATCTGCAGGCTGCCGCCGACATCCTTAATGCGGGACGGAAGGTCGCGATGCTGGTCGGCGCCGGCGCGCTCGGGGCGACGGACGAAGTGATGGCGGTTTCCGACCGCCTGAAGGCTGGCTGCGCAAAGGCGCTGCTCGGCAAGGCGGTGCTTCCCGACGACCTTCCGTGGGTCACCGGTTCGATCGGCCTGCTCGGCACGGAGCCCTCCTGGGATCTGATGCAGGATTGCGACACGCTGCTCATGATCGGCTCCGGTTTTCCTTACGCAGAGTTCCTACCCGAAGAGGGCCAGGCGCGCGGCGTGCAGATCGACATCAAGCCCGACATGCTATCGCTGCGCTATCCGATGGAACTGAGCCTGACGGGCGACGCCGCCGAGACATTGCGCGCGCTGCTGCCGCTGCTTGAGGACAATCCGGACGGTTCCTGGCGGGCATCCGTCGAAAAGAAGGTCGCACTCTGGTGGAAAACGCTGGACAGGCGGGCCGAGGTAAAAGCCAATCCCGTCAATCCGCAACGCGTCGTCTCGGAATTGTCGGAACGGTTGCCAGACAATGCCGTGATCACCTGCGATTCCGGCTCCTGCGCCAACTGGTATGCTCGCGACCTGAAGATCCGGCGTGGCATGATGGCCTCGCTCTCCGGCGGCCTTGCCTCCATGGGCGCCGCCGTGCCCTATGCCATCGCTGCGAAATTCGCTCATCCTGCGCGGCCGGTCATCGGATTGGTCGGCGATGGCGCCATGCAGATGAACAACATGGCTGAGATGATCACCGTCGCCAAATACTGGCAGGGCTGGCAGGATGCCTGCTTCGTCATCTGCGTCTTCAACAACGAGGACCTCAACCAGGTGACCTGGGAACAGCGCGTCATGGAAGGCGACCCGAAATTCGAGGCGTCCCAGACCATCCCGAACGTACCCTATCACGCATTCGCGGAACTGATCGGCCTGCGCGGCATCTATGTCGACGACCCGGAAAGGCTTGGCGATGCCTGGGAAGCGGCGATCCATTCGGAAAAACCTGTCGTCCTGGAGGTCAAGACCGATCCGGACGTGCCGCCGCTGCCGCCGCACATCACGTTCGAGCAGATGCAGCACATCACCTCCGCGTTGACGGCCGGCGATCCGAACGAGGCTGGCATCATATCTGGTACCTTCCGCGAGCTCTTCTCCGGGTGGCTGTCGCGTTCGAGCTAGGCGCATCGTTCGTCGCTTGACGGGATCCTGGCCATCTCTCGCCCGCAACGACCTGGCTTGTGCTGCAGGTACTCCCGGGCCTCGATGGCGCAAGACCTGCGGAAAAACAAGGCGATATCGCAGCGACACAACCAACATCAGAGCCCCGCTGAACTCGCGGGAACCCAGACACGGGTCGCTGGCGTATGACCCGCCGTCATCGCCAAACCGCCGACCATAATCGCCATGGCTACCAAAATGAGGATAAGTGGAAAGGCAAATCCAGAAGGCTTGGGTTCGTTGTAAATCATGGAAATCCTCCTGCGACCCCGGCGGTGTTGAGGACACCGCCGGGGACTGCCTGCTAGGCCGAGATGATGTAGACGATCGTGAGTGCATCGGGATCGACGATAACGATCCGGCCGTCCGCAAGGAGGAAGAAGCGGTAGCCTTCGTATGCCGGCACGATCTTCACAATACGCGGCGGCAGCCGTTCGAGGCGAACCTTCTTCGAAATCCTGGTTCCGACGGACACCGTGAAGTCGACTTCCTTCACAGGCTGAACATGAACTTCCTTAACGACCTGTCTGATTTCGGTCTGCTGCTCGACGGTGACGTTCACGTTGGTCTTGGTATTATTGACGTTCGTTTCCGTAGAGCTTTTGTTGGAGGTCGACGTGTTCTGATCGGTCGCCTGCTTCGATGTATCACCGCTCTTCGTCATGGTGCCAGACGAATTGGAGTCCTGCGCGCCGCTCTTCGAACCTGTCGTGGCGGATCCGCCGCTCTCGCTCGTTCCCCCCTTGGCATTGGACTTCTTCTCGGTCGTGGTGGCGTCAGAATTGTCCGACGAACCGGACTTGGATTTCGTTTCCGTGGAAGACTTCTGCTTGTCGGAGCCTCCGCTTCCCTTCTGTCCCGACGGCTGGCCCTTGCTTTGCGGGCAAGCTCCCGAAGCGTCCGGGGTACAGTTAGTGCCCGAGGTTGCTGCACCAGACTGCGACTGATCAGTCTGCGAGCCGGACTGTGAATCTGAGGTGGTGTCGGTCTTTGAACCCGAACCCGGTTGCGTTTCGGCCTGCGATCCGGACTTTGTTGCGCCGCTGCCTTGTGCTGCGGCAGGCAGGGTGGCAAGTGGCGATACGCTGAGCGACAACGTTGCCACGACCACGGCGAGATGATGGTTTCTCATGATTGATCTCCGGGCAATGGGCACGACATGTCGTCTCCACGTTCTCGCGAAGTGCATGCGTGCCCTTTTTTTATGAATGGACGGCAACGCCGCCTGGCGGTCAGTTTGGTGACGTGGACGTCACTGGATGACCTGGATCACCTTCCTCGACGAAGGCTCGACGATTACGCGCTCATCGTTGACGATCGCATAAGAGTATTTGGGTTCATCGGGGATCGGCGTTACGACGACAGTCTCCGGGAGCGGCTGCCCGACGACAACCTTTTCCTTCACGACGACGCGCGTCTTTGGCGCCGGCGCCTGCTGAACGTAGGTGACCACCTTCTGCGGTGGGGGGTCGATGACACTGCCGGCCACACCGCCGACAATGCCACCGACAGCGGCGCCGACCGGACCACCAACGACCGCGCCCGTGGCGGCACCACCGGCAGCACCCGTGACGGTCGATGACTGAGCAAATGCCGAGCCGGACGCCATCAGAAGCGCGGCCGCAATTCCTACTGCTTTGATATTCATCTGTTTCCTCCTTATAGCGGTCTTTTCCGCTGTGGGATCAAACCGAAAAGGAAGGCGCGTGTTCCAGACTAGGGACTTCAGTCCGTGGGGGTTAGGACCTTGGTCTTATCGTCCCGGAAGCCTAACCCTTATTGGCTCGGGAAGCGGCTTAGCATCCGGTCCTGGACATTGTGGAAGCCAACGATGATCGCAGCTATCGAAATCGCTTTGTCCCGGTCAGCCGCATTTGTGATGTAGCCCTCGAGGAGGGTGACCGGTCCCAGCATCCGGATCGTAATGGCGCTGCTGTCGATGTCTGGGTCCGCCGAGAGCGCGGAGTGGATCGTGGCGACCGTCGACGCAGAACTATGGCCTTGCGAGCAGCACTGTTCGTGGCTGAAACTGTCAGGACCAAATATCATAGTTCCTCCCTGTTCCCCCCTCAAAGGAACATCGTATCTATCGTGACACTAATATGAGTGACGCCGCTAAAGCTTGCCAGACGGACTTAGGTCCCATTGGACTATCGAACGTGTGGAAGGGTTCCTCATTACGACTGGCTCGGAAGGCGCCATAAGGCTTGGCACACTAAGCTGAATGCGGTGGCATGACGGCGCTGCACCGACCGACGTGCCAGCAGCCCTTGCTCCTGTCGTCACGGCCATGCACAGCGTGAAACGGATTATTTCGACCGGTGCTCGGTGACATCGTTTTGCGGACTCGACGCTCACCAATATCGGAGTACGATGGGGACATCGCCACCATGGCCTATCCGTTGGCGGTGGCGGCTGGGAGTGACGTCGTACTCTTGCCTGCGAAGCAGGAGAGGCGATGACCATCCGAGCTCATCCACCCCATACAACGCCACGTATCTCCGGGGCCTGCTCTATCGACGGGCGTCCGCCTATACGCCCAGGCATCCGATGCGCATCAGGATCGTGGACGCCGGGAAGATGCATCGGCTCGGGATCGACACGGGCGCCGAAGACCATGCCTCCTCGGAAAAGGGTGGACGAAAGGGCGGCGCAGCGGCAGCATCACGAACCAAGGAAGAGTGTTCCCGCTAAAAAGGCCGCAGCGACCCGAAAACGCAGCGAGCACCACGCTCATCATTGATCTGGAGACGGCGTCATCATCGATTGGCGCCGCCCCTGTGAAGAGGCCTGTCATGCCGAAAAAGAAATCGAAGCGGAAGCGGTCAGAGGACGTGACCGAGAAGAGCGACGGGATGGACCTTGAAGGCGGGGTTTTCACACAGCGCAGCGCCAAGAAGATCGCGGACTCACTAAAACAGTCGGCGGAGGAAAGCCCGCGGAGAAAGGCCAGTCCATTCCAATCTGCCATGTCGATGCTGACGTTCTACATCAATCGCGCCGGCAAGCAGTTGTCCAAATCTCGGCTTTCGACATTGCATCGAGCCAAGGACGAATTGCGGAACGATTTCGGCAAGCAGCAGAAGCGCTGACATGCTGCTGTTGCGTGCTCCCTTGTCCGAGACCCCAGCCGGATGATGTCTGTCTGAACCGGGGAACAAATCCACTCTGAGCGGCTTCTCACTCCGAGATTGCGTGCATTTGCGCGCGCCACGACGGCGGCGTTGGTCTTTTCCCGGAAATAGCCTTCGCATCGAAGGCGTTCGGCCGCGGTCAGCAGCTTGGGATTGACGCGCGTTGCGCCGAGTATTCTGCGGATCTGTCGCTCAGGTTTCGGATGTAATCCGGGAGTGCACGGCCGGCATTCTCTATCCCGTTGCTGCCCCCAGCCCATGAACGTCGCCGCCGTCGCGAGCGATGATCTGAATTTGCGGATTGTCTCTTGCACGAGAAGGAACCCGACTTTCCAGACGTCTGCGGTCAGTGGATGGGTGGGATCGTGTCTTGACCCGCTTATCGTCCTTCGTCGTCGCCGAGTTGCCAAGCCTCGAACAATGGGCCCGAGGCGCCTTGCACGGGATCGGTTTCGGGCAATGCGACGCTCGCGATTTTTCTGAGAAGTTCTGCGGTTGGAGCGCTTGTCTGAACATCGGCGTGTTGGCCTGGCGGGTAGGCGCCAACCACTTGAAAGTCGCTGCTCGCTTCCCGGTTTTGATGTCCGGTCCCCGCTGGAAGGGCGAGGCAATCTCCCGGGTGCAACTCGAACACCTTTCCGGTCGGGCCGCCGATCAGGAGCTTCGCCGTTCCCTTTCCGACACCAAGCACTTCATGAGCACCCGCGTGATAGTGCTGATAATCGAAAACACCATCGCGCCAGATGCCTTCCCATCCGTGCGAGGCGAAAAGACGCGCGAACTCCTCGCACCCGTCCTCGCAGATGAATATCCCGCGATAGACAATGACCGGAAGCGTCTGGTTGTTTGGCACCCAGTCACTCTTCTCAAAAAAGATCCTTTGCGTTTCCATGTCTTCTCCCATTGCCGGCAGCCAAACCTGTGGAACGCGCTGTCATTGAGCCGTCACGCGCCAGACCGTATTGCCGACATCATCGGCGATCAGCAGCCCGCCCTGTTGGTCGACTCCGACGCCGACCGGACGCCCGCGGGCTTGGCCTTGCCCGTCAAGGAAGCCGGTGACGATATCTCGCGGTTCGCCCTTCGGCATGCCATTTTCGAAGGTGACGAACACGACCTTGTAACCATTGAAGGAACGGCGGTTCCAGCTGCCATGCTCGCCGACGAAGGCACCGCCACGATAAGATTGCGGCAGATTGTTCGCGGTGTAGAAGGTCATGCCAAGCGGGGCGACGTGCGAGCTAAGTGCATAATCCGGCACGATCGCCTTCTCCACGAGATCGGGCCGTTGCGGCATCACGCGCGGATCGACAGTCTTGCCATAGTAGCTGTACGGCCAGCCATAGAATCCGCCATCCTTTACCGAGGTCATGTAGTCCGGCACGAGATTGGGGCCGAGCTCGTCCCTCTCGTTGACGACGGTCCACAGCACCCTGGTCTGGGGTTCGAAGCTCAGCCCGTTGGGGTTGCGCAATCCGTCGGCGAAAATCCGATGTCGGCCGGTTGCACGGTCAACTTCCCAGATCGCGGCACGATTCTTCTCAGCCTCGATGCCGTTTTCGGTTATGTTGCTGTTGGAGCCGACACCAACATAGAGAAGCGATCCATCCTCGTTCGCAACAAGGCTCTTCGTCCAATGATGATCGATCGGGCCGCCCGGCAATTCGGTCAGCACTGTTCCCGGCTCGGTGATCCTGGTTTCTCCTTCCCGGTATGGATAACGCATGATCGCATCGGTATTGGCGACATAGAGATCATTGCCGACCAAGGCCACGCCGAAGGGCGAGTTCAGGTGGTCGAGGAGGACTTCCCGGATTTCTGCCACACCATCGCCGTCAGCATCCCTTAAGAGCGTGATGCGGTTGCTGCCTTGATTTCCACTCCCTCCACCCGTCGCCAGCGACTGCACCCAACCGACGATCAGATCCTTCGGACGCGTTACCGGCTCACCCGATGGAGCGACAGATTCGACGACGAGCACATCGCCATTGGGCAGCGTGTACACCGATCGCGGATGCTTCAGGCCTGTCATCATCGCCTGGATTTTCAGCCCCTCTGGCACTTTGGGCGTCTCGCCCTTCTTCCAGCCGACAACTTTTGGCACATGCATGGGCACCATCAAATACTGGGACTGTTCCGGAAGCTTGGGACTGGGGCCGATCTCGACCGGGTCGGGCTCGTCGCTGTCTGAGCAGCTGGCCAAAGCCAGCAGGCTCGCGAACGCGGCGAGCATTGCGCTATGTTCGCTCATCATCATCTCAAAATCCTCCCCAAACCAAACGGTTGACCCGCGCTCCGAGGACAGATGCGACCAGCATCAACAGAAAAGTAACCGCAGATAGGATGAGGCCGTGGGGCATAACGGATGTCCAGGCGTCCCGGCTGTGGACGAAGGAATTGAGGATGGCGACCGCAAGAACTGCGAGTGTGCAAAGCCCATAAAGCCAGCCGGTAATGTTTCCGAGCGCGAGTTGTCCACGCACTGCATCAATCGTCCCGGCGAGAAAAGCGACCGCGCCCATGACGGCGCCGGCAAACAGCAGCCAGGCGGAAAAGTTGGTCCACATCATCTGCATGGTCTGCGAATAGACGATGTCGGTGATCAGCGCGCCCGTAAAGCAAGCGGCTGCGAAATGCATAGGAAGAGCCCGCAGACGAGCTTTGAGGCGGCGCATGCCGACGGGCGGAGCGACATAGGTCATGAGGCGAATTCCGAAGCCAGAATGTCGAAGATGTCGGCAGAACACGTTTCAGCCGCCATTTGTTCCTGTCGCCGGGGAACAATGCCAATCCGTGCCGGGATATCGGCATCAAAATATCGCCTAGGGATCCGAAATGGCGCAGTTCGACCTCCCGATATCCATGCCTCCCGCCGGCCGGACATAGTCGTGCGCATCGCCTTGCTTTGATCGCTGTCGGGTCATGGGTCGAACCTGGGAAAAGGAAGGGCTCAGCTTGCCGCGATCAGAGACGAGCAGACACGGGTGGAACCGTCCCAGCAGTTCGATGTGCGGACCAGATCAAGCGATGGCCGGATCATCCTCTTGAGGGGCGACGAGCGTTTTCGGCGACGAACCAAGCCGGAACCCCGCAGGCCTGATTCTAAATCAAAAGTCCTTAATTGCATCGCGCAGAACGTCGGCATAGGCCCGACTTTCGCTTGCCCGTTTTTCGTAGGAGGCGGCAGCGATGTCGTGACCTGATCCGCGAGCCTCTGCCGCCATCTTTTCGGTCAACGTTGCTCGTTCTTCCATGATCCTCAAGGCAACCCGAACGGCCTCGTCGGCGGCGCCTTCCTGCTTGGTGGCCAGAGCTTCAGCGGTATAGGCATGCCCGACCTGACACCGGAATCGCAATGGTGGCGTCCGTCTGACCTCGTTCAGAACGCCACCGCACCCCGGACACGATAAAGCGACCGGGTCCGAAAACTGGGCGATGAACTCAGAGTCAGACCGTCTGCCGAGCGCGATTGCAACTTCACGTCTTACGTCCTCTGGAATCTTAACGACTGGGCCCGCCTCCTCACGCGACAGCCTGACCAGAAGCTCCGCCATGCTGGACAGCGGCGCCCGGTAGTCGACGTCGCTGGTTCGTAGCGCACCCAAGGGCATGTCGGCGGCGACCGCGTCAGCAGGATTTTGAACGACCGTGACACCGCCGCAGCGTTTGACGTCGGCAAGCCCGGCAGCACCGTCGTTGAGCAATCCCGTTAGAACGACTGCAATGGCACGCGGTCCGAAGGAGATCCCGACCGAGCGAAAAAGGGGATCCAGTGCCGGGCGAGCCATGTTTTCCCGAGGACCGCGTCCCAGCCTCACCACATCGTCCATCACAAGAAGATGGTGGTCGGCAGGCGCCACATAGGCATGACCGGGTTGCAGTATCTCTCCATCCACCGCGGTCTTGATGGTAATCGGCGAATGCGCATTGAAGATTTCGGCCAGCAAATTATTGCCTTCGGCGCCGACATGAATCACGATGAACATGGCGGCGGCGAGGTCATGAGGCAGGCCGCGGCATAGCTCCCTCACCGCGTCGACTGCGCCCAAAGACCCTCCAATTGCAATGATGTCGCGGCGGCTCATGCTCTCTCCTTGCTATTGCAACGCGCAGGCCGCCCTTTTGTTCTATGCGACGGTTACGACAGCCGATAGGATAAGGTTGACATGGAGTTTTTTTGCCGTTGACGGGCGGGAACAAAGACTTGGCAGGTGAATTCCTCAGCATCTGAGCGGTTTCGGATTAGATGCAGGCAGCGAGTGGGAGACAGACATGACATCGCATTTCGATCCGCCGATTGTGGGGATCGGAGCATCAGCTGGAGGGGTCAAGGCGCTGCAAAGCTTTTTTGAGGCGCTACCGGACGAGCCGAACGCCGCCTTTGTCGTCGTTGTCCATCTTGATCCTGAAGCCAGGAGCCAGCTCGCCGACATTCTTGCCACTAGAACCGCAATGCCCGTCGTACAAGTTGAGGACACGGAAAAGCTCGAAAGTAACCGCGTTTATGTCATAGCGCCGAACAGTCGGCTGGTGATAGCCGATCACACCATCTCGGCCGTCCCTTTCGATGAACCACGCTCGAATCGGGCGCCCATCGATCTCTTCTTTCGGTCGCTGGCAGAAAAACGCAATGAGGGACATGCCTACGCCATCATCTTGACCGGCGCGGGTGCCGATGGGGCAATCGGTGTCAAATCGCTCAAGGAATCCGGTGGAATCGTTCTGGTGCAGGATCCGGGCGAAGCGGAGTATCCTTCGATGCCGCGCAGTGCGATCGCAGCAGAAGTCGCCGACTTCGTCCTCCCCGTTGGCGGACTTGCCAAGCAACTCGTCGAACTTCTCAAAGATGGCAAGCAGGAATCGTCCGCCATCGGCCAAGACGACGACGAAGAGATGCTTCGAAGGATCCTCGGACATCTGCGGGTCAGGATCGGGCACGACTTCTCGCTCTATAAGCGCGCGACGATTCTGCGCCGGATCGCCAGACGGATTCAGGTTACTCGCAAGGAGTCGCTTGCGGATTACTACACGTTCCTTCGCGAAAATGCCGAGGAAGCACAGGCACTTTTTACAGATTTCCTGATCTCGGTGACCACATTCTTCCGCGATCCGCATGCCTTTGACATCCTGTCAAAGGATGTGATTCCACAGCTCTTCGAAGGTAATGAGACGGCACGGAGTATTCGCGTCTGGGTTCCTGGATGCGCCACGGGCGAAGAGGCATATACAATCGGCATCCTTCTGCTCGAAGAAGCGGCCCGGCGCGACCTGAGGCCGGAAATTCAGGTCTTTGGCTCTGATCTCGACGCCGGCGCCTTGACCATCGCCCGCGAGGGCCGATTTCCGGCAACGATCGAGGCGGACGTCTCTGAAGACAGGCTTCGCCGGTTCTTCCAGCGTGAAGGAGACCACTATCGCGTTCGCAGGGAACTTCGCGATATCGTGCTGTTTGCGAGCCATAGTCTGCTGCGAGATCCGCCCTTCTCCCGTGTAGACATCGTCTCATGCCGCAATCTCCTGATCTATCTCGATCGCGAACTGCAGCACCAAGTCTGCAATACGTTTCACTACGCCCTCAATCCCGGCGGCTTCCTCTTCCTGGGGGCATCGGAGAGCGCCGACCAACCGGCCGGGCTCTTTCGGTCGGTCGATCGGGATGCGAGGATCTACCGATCCGTGTCCGCCGGCGCCGAGAAGCGACCGGCTTTTCCGGTATTGCTTGGCCCGCGACAGCTTCCCGAGCGAGGGCCGGCGGTTCCCAGCGCTCCATCCTTCAGCACGGGCGCCGGCGATTCGGCTTTGCATCGCCAAATGCTGGAACGGATTGCACCGCCGAGCATGTTGGTGGACGAAAATCTTCGGGCCATACATCTCTCCGAAAATGCCGGCCACTTTCTGCACCTTTCAGGCGGGCCGGTCAGCGTCGATGCGACGGAGATGGTGCGAGTTACGCTTTGATCTCAGAGTTGCGCTCCACCGCGCATTTGAGCGCAGTGAAACGACCCTCAGCATGCCTCTTTCGGTTCAGTTCAATGGCTCAAGGCACCGCGTTTACCTGCAGGTGAAACCGGTGATCCAGGACAAGGACCCGGTACGCTATGCTCTGGTGCTTTTCATCGAGGGAGAGGCGGTAGGACAGGATGCCGCTCTCGAAAGCGGCCTCGGCCAATCGGACGGAGGATCTGGCGGCGAGACGGTCAAGCAACTGCAGGAAGAACTTCAGCTTGCCCATAACCGCCTCAGGGCTACCCGCGAGGATTCCGAGGCCGCCAACGAAGAACTGCGCGCCGCGAATGAAGAGCTGCAATCCATCAACGAGGAATATCGCTCGACCTCGGAGGAGCTGGAGACGAGCAAGGAAGAGCTGCAATCGATTAATGAAGAGTTGCAGACCGTCAACAATGAGCTGAAGCTCAAGCTCGAAAGCATATCGCGTGCGCACAGCGATCTGCAGAACCTGATGGCTGCGACCGACTTCGGCACGCTTTTTCTCGATCCATCGCTGCGCATCAAGCGGTTTACGCCGCGCCTGATGGAACTCTTCAATATAACAACCAGTGACGAAGGCCGGCCGATCACTGATTTCACGCACCAGCTCGACTATGACGGATTGGCGGATCATGCTCGCGCTGTTCTGAAGGATCTGGTGCCGATTGAGCACGAAGTCGAAAGTCGCGGCGGGCGATGGTACCTCGTGCGCATCCGTCCCTATCGTACAGTCGACGACAAGATCGATGGCGTGGTAGCGACCTTCGTCGATATCACCGAGCGCCGACGGGCCGAGGAAGCTCTGCGCGATAGCGAAGAACGGCTGCGCCAGGAGATGCGTCTTGTCGAACTCTCGCGTTCGCCGATTTTTGTCTGGGATTTCGACAACGGTATTCTCCAGTGGAACCGAGGCAGCGAAGAGCTCTACGGTTATTCGCGCGAGGAGGCGATCGGAAAAAGGAAGGAGATGCTGCTGCGCACATCCGTCCCTGATGGCTCGTTTGAGGACCTCCGCCAATCGCTTATCGAGAATAAGAACTGGAGCGGTCAACTCCTGCATCGAACAAAAGACGGACGCGTTCTGACGGTGGAAAGTCAGATCGAACTGGTTTCGATGGGCGACCGGCGCCTGGTGCTGGAGAGCACGCGGGATGTGACGGATCAGAAAAAGTGGGAACATCGCAGGCATTTGCTGATCAGCGAGCTGAGCCATCGCCGTAGCGCAATCTATCGCACGTCAGACATTGCGAACGGCGGGGTCCGGAGAGAATTTCGTCGCATTGTTCGACGGCCGTCTCGACGCGTTGGCGCGATCGCACAAGCTGCTGGTTGATGCTCGGTGGGAAGGGGCGGAGTTCAGCACTCTTGCCCGAAGCCAACTCGCCGCTTATCTCACCGATGGCTCGCAGCGTCTCGATCTGCAAGGCGATCCGGTCGTCCTGCCCCCGGACCTTGCAACGCCGTTCGGACTTGTGCTCCATGAACTCGCAACGAACGCGGCCAAATATGGCGCGCTCTCCAGTGGAACAGGGCGGGTCCTATTGCGTTGGGTCCTTGATGAGGAAAACGGTCGAAGGCAGTTCAGGGTAACCTGGCAGGAAAGCGGGGGGCCGCCTGTCATGGAACCCGAAAAGACAGGCTTCGGGGGTTCCCTGATCGCGCGAAGCCTGCCGGGTGCGACAGTGCACCGTGAATTCGCTTCCGCCGGCCTGACCTGCACGATCGAGTTGGAACTGCCGGAGGATCGGGATGATGACGCAGAAAGCTGAGGAGGGAAAAGCTCTGCGGGGGATGAAAATTCTGGTGGTAGACGACGAGTTTCTGATCGCTGTAGCGATCGAGGAGTCACTAAAGGAGGCAGGCGCAGACACAGTGACTGCTTCAACGTCACCGACCGCTTTGAAGATTGTCGCTGAGGAACCGTTGGCGGCGGCGGTACTGGACGTCCGCCTGGGACGCCAAACTTCAGAGGAAGTTGCCGACATGCTGGCTACCCGTGCCGTTCCCTTTCTCTTTTACAGCGGGCAGCCATTGCCGGAGAACATTCGCGCGAAACATAACGCCGTGCAGGTGCTTACGAAACCGATCAATCACGATGCCCTCATCCGGGCCATCCTACGGTTTGCGTGTGGCTAAGCTCATCCAGCTTTTTCAAAGTCGAGATCATGTCTGGAGAGAAAGAGCGAGCGCCAGGTTTTTCAGCGACCGGTTTCCGACTTGACGCCTGCGGAATGTCGGACAAACGCAATTTAACCGCGCCATGCCGGAAGGTACGCTCTCCATCGCGCCGGTCGTCAGTGAAGGGTCAGACAACTCGTCTGAAACTGACGTTGGCAGAGCAGCCCCGAGAAAATGCCGGACCAATGGCCGCCTCGGGGCGAGCGGAAGATCGGCTTCGGAACTAGGCTTGTCCTGATGGACTTTCGGGAACGGCGGTCCAGGATAGTGCCGGGCGCCCGCCTGCATTGCACCTGTCGGCTTCGATTTCGCCTTCTCGTCGGCCTTCTCGACCTGCTGCTGAATATTGCGCTGCTTCGCGGCGGTGGCTTTCGATGACATCTGATCTCCTCTTCTCGTGAGAAGACAACGTCGGGGGTGCAAAAAGGTCCCAGAAGTGGCAATAAAAAACCCCTCCAGCGGCGGCCGTGCTTTCCAACGGTTTTGGGAGACCGAATTACCCACGGTTTGCGTGGTAGCGATCGCGCTTGGCGGCGATCTGCTCAGCCATGTAAGGATTCGGGCGCCTCTGTTTGAGTGTCGCAAAATTACCGACGAGATCTTCAAACGTATGCCGAACGAAGATCGTTATCCGCGCCTACCATCGAACGCGCCCGACGGTGAAGCACTGGATGCCATACGAACTACCGAGCCTGACAAGGCCAAGGTCGACTACGATCAAGCCAATACCGTCGAAATCTTGAACATTGCGTGTCACAACTGTCAAATCGTGAACCAATGCCGTTGCCGCAATCGAGCGTCGGCTTCGTTGCGGCGATCCGGGATACGCATATGCGCACATCGCGTCGCGATCACCTCGTCGATTGGCAGAATTCGGTCCACGAATTCAGGACGAACACGACTGTCCATCCATGCTCCTAGGCGAGAACCCCGTGCACCATCGCGACGTTGGATGCTAAAATTCCGCGTTCTAGCTCCAGAATCGTGATCGCGGAAATGAACAAGTCGTTTGAATCTTGCTCACCTGCCCACCTCGTCAGAACGCTATGAAACGCCGGTTGAAGGAGAAGAACGCTTCGACTTCGCGCAAGCGCTTTTAGCGGCCAATCAATTCCCTCTGGAAATCTTGGAGATTGCACGCTAATATTGCGACAACGAGCCCCATGTTATAGAAGTGGTGCTCTGGACAATTGCTTCAAATTCTAGGCGTGTCCCAGAGTTCATCCGGCATCACCAACGGTACTGCACCTTATCAGTGTCCGCACCAGCGCGGATGATGCTCACATTAGTGGGCCTTGGAGTTTATGCGTGATGGCCAAGGCTGAGCAGAAACGATCCCCGTGTGCTTTCATGGCGATTGTTGTCGGCTCCACCGTCAGTGCCGGCATATCTCACTCCCGCGGACATTCGGCTAGATAAGGCGCTGAAGGAGATATCGCCGTTTTCCGGCAGTCCTGGTTGATAGGGCCGAACCCGTATTCTCCCTTGGATTCGAGCCGACCTGAGGAGGAGAACGTGCGGTGTTCAGAGTGCTACAACGAATTTCGTCTGTTCGAAACCTCGCGAGGCGCTGGCAATCCCTTTGAGCGTATTCGAACGTTCCTATCCAGCCCCCAGTCGGAGTATGGTCGTGGCGAAGAGCAACGGAAGTAACGAGGTATCCAGGGTATCTCACGACACCGCTCCGACGTCAGTTCGCGTAGTGCTGGGCGGCGTTATGCTTCTGGCCGGATTGGTCGTCCTGACGGATGTGGCGTTTGCATCGGTCGTTACCCCGGGCTTTATTGGAGCCGCTGCGATCCTGGTCGGCACATTCGAAATTGTCCACGCCTTGTGGGCGAGAAGATGGGGCGCACTGTCATGGCAGACGCTGTTAGGATTTCTATACATCGCCCTTGGATTGATGCTCTCTGATGTCGTCGGCTCGCGAGCAATGGAGGTTCTGACAAACGTCGTAGCCCGGTCCCTACGTACGCAAGAGTTGTTGCAAAGCTACATGATCGGCCTGCTGTTCATCTTCTCGGGCATCGTCAGGATCCTCGTCAGTATACGCCACTGGCGTGAAGCGGGATGGACCATGATGTTGTCGGGCGCCTTCGGCGCCGGCGCAGGTCTCGTCATCCTGGCCGACTTCCCATGGATGGGTCTTTGGATCCTCGCGATCTTGCTTGGAATAGATTTCCTCGTGCATGGCGTCGCGTGGCTGAGATTCTCTTATTTCCATCGCCCTGAGTCGGCTCCAAACGATTCAGCATCACCTTCCGCGTAATCGGGCCGCCACCTCCAATAGTCAAACAGAGCGGGAACAAAGAGGCACTTCGTTGGTTTGGCACCGGGATCGCACGGGTGGAGTTGTCCGCCTTCGTCTCCACCAACCCTTCATGTCAACGGTGCGGTCCCGCCCTCCGTGCGGTCCTGTCCGTCTGCCGAGAGCCGATCTGCCTCGCCGGCAAGGCCGAGTTAAAGCTGCTTTGCGACGAAACGGAACTTGCCCCGCTAGGCCGTGGCCATAGGGATAGCCGGTGCGGTGCCCGCCGGCCTGACCGAGCGGCGTTATCTTTCGATGGCAGCTTCCGATCTTCCTCCGCGGCAAGAAGGAGGGCTGCACGCGTCATCTTGGCTGGGATGTTGCCATGGATGGCGTCCCGGCATGATCGTACACCCGCAATGTATTCCTTGCCGTCGTCAGTCGGCCACGCGCCAGTCAGAGCTTCGCCAACCTCATCGAATGAGCGGACAAGCCTGTACCTTTCGTGACCGCTCATTGCAAATGCTGCGATGATCGTGGGCGCCGAGAAGGTCCAGGGCTGGATACTAAGCCCCAAGCAGTAATGGAGAGTGGAGCATATCCGATCCGGTTCCGACTAAGGTCCCAGCAGGCCCCGGCATGAAGTCCCAACCCAGGAACAGTTCTTCCATTTCTTGGTTTGGGCCTCCAGCGGATAAAACCGCTTTAAAGGAGGAAAAACAAATGAATATCAAAGCAGTAGGAATTGCCGCCTGCATCCTGTCGGCATCGGCCTCGGCATCTGCGTTTGCGCAGTCTTCGACAGTCATTGCGGCGCCGCCGGAGAAGGTGATCACCTACGTACAGAAGGCTCCCGCTCCGACCGAACGCGTCGTGGTGAAGGAGAAAGTGGTCGTCGGGCAGCCCCTGCCTGAAACCGTGGTCGTGACGCCAATTCCCGACGACCCGACATATGCATACGCGATCATCAACGATGAGCGTGTGATCGTCGAGCCTTCCTCGCGGAAGGTGATCCAGGTCATCAAGTGATCGATGGGCGGTTCCCGCCGCCTTTTTCTAACAATAAGGGCACGCACGCACCGCAGGAGAATGCGGGCGTGCCCCTGTGCCCAAAGGAGATTGATCATGAGAAGCAGCCATCTCGCCTTCAGACTTGCATGCTCGCCGGCCAACCTCAACCAAGGATCTGCTTCAGTCTTCCCAAAGGCGCCAGTAAGAAGATCTCAACCTTACAAATTTCTGCCAGTGATCGATGCAAAATATCCGACTTCCCTCGAAGAAGGCTATTGATGTCGACAGGCTTTGGATCGCGTCTGGCGACGGCGAGCAGCTGTGGGGTCAATGTCGTTGAACCCAGAAAACGCAGTACCGCCTTCGGCATCTACAATGTCGTCGAAGCACCTGACCGCATTGTCCGGGACCCTCCCTTGAGCAGGTCAAACATTCCATCACGACGCCCGGCCGGCCGCTAGGCGGGCCCCTCGATTGACATTCATCCGACGCTGAGGGCGGCTAACTTTCTAAACAGTCCCTGCAGTTCGGGTTCGCTCACCATACCGACTGCTTCAACAAGCGTGACCCAGGCCACCGTCCGCTCATGCCGCTCCGGAAACTTGTTCTTTGTGCAACGGACCTCAAGGACGTGCACTTCGACGAAGGCCGGAATTTCCGTGCCATCGTCAAGTTTCTTCAGGTACGTGTAGGTTCCGAAGGACTGCTCCGCTGCTTTTCCTTTGACGCCAGCTTCTTCCCAGGCCTCCCGCTCGGCGACTTCGTGGGGCAGCAGGCCTTTGATCGGCCAGCCCTTGGGGATGACCCACCGTTTCGTCTCCCGGCTCGTGATGAGCAAGGCCAGACGCTCACCGGACGCCGCTGTTCGAAGGCACAAGGCGGCGAACTGCTCGACGCATTTGCCGTCGAAGATTGATGCTGCGTGTTCTGCGAGGTCTGCTAGATGTGCGGCGGTCAGCGTCATAGTCGAAACCCGGACTGGTCATCGTTGGCTGAGAAGTCGTTCCGGCGCGAGACGAGCTTTTCTGGTTGGGACGATGACGACAGGAATGATGGAAGTGGCATAGGAAAATCGCGAACCGACATGATTATTGGCGCGATCCGCAATTCATCGACAAGCATGACTATCCGAAGCTCCATTGGTCACTCGGATCACCCAACTACGGGGATCCTCCCGTGTTCCCGATATGGCGGCCGAAATCGTTCATGCCATTCTGCGGGCATGCTTATGAACTTTCGTACGCCTTACGCGTCGCACCAGTGCGCGCGCGTCCGTCTAGCTGATGCGGTAGGGGCCAATGGTATCGTAGGGCTTCCGACCGGTAATGGTGCGTTTGCAGTTGCACCTTGCCCTTTATTTCACGTCCATCCGAATTACGCGCCCGGAAGGCGTAACGGTGCATTTGAGAACGTAATGCGGGATAGCCATGGTCAGCAGCCAAGTGGGACCTGTTTGCTCGGCCGCTTCAACGACGTTCGTTCCACCTCGAGCGCTCCGATAGCGATCGGCCCGTCGGCCGCATGCCCGTAAAGCGCGAGCCGGAATGTTGCCCAGTTCAGAGGCCGGCAATCCGGCTGACGTTCGCCCGCACGCTGACGGCCTCAACCGATCAATGCGCGAGTAGCGGCCATTCGACAAGTGCACGTTAACGCAAATGCCGGTCTTGTCATTCCACCAGATGTTGTCGCTCCTGACGTGATGATAGCCACGAGCCTGCATCTTCGACGCGGCGTCCGCCGCGCGAGAGCCGACGAGATCGGCAATATCGCCGGGCGCGGCAGCCAAAGCAGAAATAGAAAACGAGCAAAAGATGTCCCCAAGGCCGATTATCCTTTTCACCAAAACCTCCTTAACCTGAGCGAGTGAAGACCGATAGCGTTGCCGTCAACGCTTGCCGCGAGCGAACGACAAAAAACGTCCCTGTCGTCTACAGCGGAGCAATCGTGCAACTATGGATTCTCATAGGTTCCCCCGTGACAAAAGTTGAAGATTTGGCGCGGTCGCCACCTTAATCGCCAGGCGGATAGCTTCGTCTTGGTCGCAGCGCACCATAAACGAGTCCAACTGTTAAGTACGCAACGGTAAATTTACGGCCGGTGGGGATCACCCGACCCTTATTGGCTGCCGGATCAAGCGCCAAATGACGCAGCAGGCGAAGACTGGTCGATGGTCACTATCTCCACAACCTGTTCGTGCGCCGCGACCTTCGAATTAGACTGCAGGCCCTGTTGCCGGCTGCTTTGAGCCTGGCGCTGCGCGAAGGCTTCCTCCTTTGCTTCAACCGATGCGGACGGCGACGATCCCGAACGGTCAAGGAGTAGACACAGCCGCTGATCTCGAGCACAAAGCGCGTGGCGGGATGCAAGCAGCCTAGCTTCGTTCTACAAACTTGGCGAACCGGCTTATAGCACCGTCCTTTAGCGGCCGTTCTGGGTGCCAATCCCGCGTGGGATGCATATGCTGCAAGATGCTAGGCGCCTCGAAGCAAGCAGAGGCAGATCGTTACCATCGCCTTGAACGGATATGAACCGACGCTTTGGGTGGAGATCAGGTATTTCAGCATGTTAGGCGCTCAAGGCGCGGGTGACATCATCAAGCAGCTCGATCGGGAAGTTCGGAGCCCTGGCAGGCAACCGCTGCCGTACGACCGGCCAAATTCGCCTCCTTGTGGGCCAACGTTAGAGTTGGTTGGCCCGCACAAACGTAGCCCAGATGCTCACTTTACCAGTCCGATCTCGCTCGGTCGCCATGACTTGTCGAAGAAAGGCTCGGTCGGGCTGTACAAGCGCAGAATGGTGAACCAGCCTTTCTTCGGGTCGGTCTGAATCCAGTTGCCGCGCGGAACGCCTTGCGGCTGCTCAGGCGCAAACCAGACCGTGGTCGAGCCGTCGGCAGCGGCCTCGGCAGCGGGTGAAGGATAATTCTGGCTACCCGCGCGCGGATAGCGCTGTGGCGTGTCGAGCATCGAGCGAGTCAAATTGTCGTACACCGTGAACGACCAGAAATTCGCCTCGGGTATACCCTTCGGCAACGTCACCTTGTAGGTCTTGGCACCGTCGAAGTGGTTTTTGTCGGCATCCGTCATCGCCAGCAGATATTGCGAGCCGATGCCCGGCAGCCGCATCGCCATGGCCGGGGTGATACCGGTCACGCCGTAGAAGAAGTTCGTCCGCGCGTCCATGGTCCGATAGCCTGTCGCGGGAAATGGTTTGACGCCCTCGGCCGTGATCTCCGGGATCGGTGTTTCGAACTCGTAGCCAGTTAAGAAGAGAAAATTGAACCAGGACGAGTTCGGATAATAGAACCAGCTCGGATCACGCGGGGACATGAAAAGACTGCGCGAGGTTGCATTGCCCACCGCGAGCGCCTCGCTCATGATCTTCTTCATGCGTTCATCCGGTGCAAAGGGTTTCCCCTTGACGATGCCGATTGCCGCCAGCGGCCCCATCAGTTCCGGGTCGAGCGAGGTGGCAGGCTCGCGCTGCACCACTTCATTCAGCATCTCGAAGTAGCTCCAGTCGTTGGGCGGGATTGTGTTCATCACCTTACCGCTGCCTTCGTGGAAGACAGTGGGCGGCGGCGGTTCGATCTTGCCCAACTTAGCCTTGCCTGCGAGGAACTCGGCGATGGGGGTACCGACACCGCCGGGCTCATACGGGTAGACATTGGTGAACTTGCGGATTGTCTCCACCACTGGCTTGGGATCGTCATGATTCTCGAGGAACGATCGGCCGAACCACAGTATCGTGTTGGTCCGGGCGCGGGCGACATAATATCCACCCTCCGGCAGCGGCCCGTCGTAGTCCGGAGGCACGATCAGGTACTTGCCGCCTTCTCCGCGGTCGGGTCCGGGTCCACCCAGGTCGACGACCCAGCGGAACCAAGCATCTTGCACGACGCCGAGGAACTTGGGCGGAGCCTCCAGCACTACGGGTCCCTTGGAGAGGTCGAGATAGCCCATGACGTAGATCGTGTCGGCATTGGCCGTCAAAAACAGCGACTTGGCGTCCATCAGCTCGGAGAAGACGAGAACCTCGTTTTCCTTCATGCCGATGTCCTGCATGGCATTGCGCAGCGCATGAATGCTGACGCCGCGCATGTCGTCCATGAAGGCGCGGTAGGCATAGGTGAAGTCGAGATTGTCGTAGAGCCTATCTGCGGTGGACTTGCTCGGCACACCGTCCTTGAACTCGAACTTGCCGATATTGGTATCGACGACATTCGGCGTTGCAATGGATTCGGGGATTGGCGGTGCCTCCGCCAAGGCGGCAATTGTTTGCATGGCCAGGAAAGCGCCTGCCGCGAACGGCGGAATCAATGTGGATAAATAGCCGTGAATTAGTCTCATGGTTCTTCCTTTCGTCTCATCACTTCGGGGCAGCAGAGGCGTCAACTCGCAGGTCTGACGAAGTCGGACCCGCTGTCGCCAGACCTGCGAACAGGCTGACTGGTTGTCTCTCGATTTCGAGAGGTTCGGCACTTGAAATTGATCGGAACCGACCGTTGGCTAGGCTCGGGATTGCTGAATCGACGTCGCTCGCCGCGTGGAGGCTGCTCCTCATCTCGCAGCAAGGGTATCGATGAAAGCTGGGGTCGCACGCTTACCTTAAGCAGCAGCGGCGAAGGCGACCACCTCATGGCGCTTTGTCCTCCTCCACACGCTCCCGCCGCGCCTGCAGTCTGTCGAACTTGCCGAAGTCGGTCATGATGCTGACCAGGACGCTCCCCGTCCAACCGAAAGTGAACAGACCGGACATTGCTATGATCGGCCCAAGCAGACGCCACCGATCTGGAAGGGTCACGTTGCCCTCCCCCAGCGTCGTATAGCTCTCGAGGACGTAATAGTAGCTGTCGCGCATCGAGGGGATGATATCCCTGACATAGAGAGGAACCGCCCAGATCAGAGTTTCTGCGAAGTGCAGGAGCGCCAGCGCGGCGATCGTCACTGACAGCATCAGGTTCAGCCGCCAGTGCGGCGTTACGCTGGTGACGTGCGCCCAGGATTTGCTGAACTGAAGGCCGATGCTCCGGATACCCACGCCGTGCACGAAAATGACGACGATCAGAAACACAGTGCCGACGATGATTTCGAATACCGGGTTCGGGTTCGCTAGATGGTCCAATCTACCTCCTCAGTCCTGTCGCCTCCGGTGGAAGGCTCTTGCAAACCTCCCACCGCACCAAAACGAGCACAGGCATGTCGCTTGGCCTTGGTGCTAGTAGCAAGGCGGATAGGGGTAATATCCGCACGCCGGATGCGGGTAATAGTAGGGACGCTCGGAAGCGACAGCCGCGCCCAGCGCCGCCCCTGCGACGACGCCGGCACCGTAGTATGCGCCGGGATGAGCATACCAGCCGCCACGCCAGACCGCTGCACGACCAACACCCCCAACCGCGACACCCCCGTAGGGGCCACGGGCTGCGAACCAGTCGATGAACAGCGACGCGGGACCATCGGCACCGGCGAGATCACCTTCGAGGACGGCGACGTCGAAGGTGAGGTTTCCACCCTCCAGCTTCGGCGTCTTCAGGACGACGACCGCATCGGCGACGCTATCCCCCTTGCCGCTCAAGACCGAGATCGTCGCGTTCGGAGGATCCTTGGCGAAACTGTCGGGGCCTTCATCCCACTGCTTGATGAACTCGGAGGTCAGGACATGACCCGCAGATCGCACCGGGCGGTCGGCGAACACGATTGATGTTGCAGAGATGGCGC
The DNA here is from genome assembly GCF_014873945.1 of Rhizobium viscosum. Taxonomy (NCBI): domain Bacteria; kingdom Pseudomonadati; phylum Pseudomonadota; class Alphaproteobacteria; order Hyphomicrobiales; family Rhizobiaceae; genus Rhizobium; species Rhizobium viscosum. The sequence goes on from NZ_JADBEC010000002.1 coordinate 1,433,212, forward strand.
TCATAGTGAGCTTACCATTCTCCAGCTTTGCACCTCCAGAATTGAGAACGGCAAGAGACGGCACCATCTTTGACTTGGTCGCGCCGATGGTCTTCTGTGCGGGTGCTGAAATCGCATCCTGTGCAAGCGCCGGAGACGTGATTAGCAGACCAGCAGCCACTGCGATGAAGCATATGCCAGAAATTCTAAGCATCAGTCGCACTCCTCTTTCTAGCTATGGGACGCTATTTCAGAAGTCCCAGATTGATGAGTTGTACCCGCCTGTTGTCAGCCGATTCGGGATGGCCGGGATCGATCGGCCATTCTTCTCCGGCGCCGACCGAAAACAGTCGATCAGGCGACACTGCGAAGGTGGTCGACAGCGCCTCGTTGATGGCGTCGGCGCGTTTCTGGCTGAGCTCGAGATTGTGTTTGGCGGTTCCGGTCGCGCTCGAGTGCCCGACGATGAGGAACTTGTAACGGAACAGGTCGGGATGGTGTAGCGCGTCGGCGATCAGCCCGACGGTGCGGTAGGATTTCGGCTCGATGGCGGTCGAGTTGTTTTCGAAGTCGATCTCGACGATCAACTGCGAAAGCTCCGAGAGCTTGCTCCAATTGGGCAGCGCCGCGACGCCTTTGCCGACGTTGGCGTTGGCTTCTTCGACGAGCAGCGCGACATCGACGGCAGGTGCCGCCGACTTCACCTGTCCGAGCGTGCTCATGATCTGACTGTTGTCGAGCTGCTGGGCGGAAGCGACGCACGGAGCCAGAAGCAGGCCGAGCGCCACCGAGATACGAAGTGCTTGAACGATCATCTTGTTTCCCCTGTCTGGGCCATGGATCAACGCCATCCGGCGTCGGTGATTGCCTGGTTGCATTCCCTGTTGTCGACGCGTTTCGTCTCGACGAGGCAGGAGAGAATGTTGCCGTCGCCTTTCACGCCGTTGCAGTACTGCGAGATGTCGTGCTGGCAGACCTTGAAGACCGATGCCTGCGCCTCCTGGCGTTGAGCGATCGACGTCATGACGCTGCCAAGGGTCGAGGTGCAGCTCGGCGAGACCTTTGAAGCGTTTTTCCCGAGGCAGGCCTGGATGCGTCCGTTTCCGAGGTTCTGGCCATTGCAGAATTTCTTGATGTCGGACCCGCATTCCTTGGCAAGGGTCGTTACCGCATCCGCGTAGCTGATCGTGTCGGCTCGACCGACGGCAGTTAGAGTGAGGAAGCAGGCGAGCGCCGTTCCTGCGGAGATGCCAACTCTCTTTGTCATCATTGTTCCTTTCTTCGAGTGATTGATCTGAAGTGGTCATTTCGTTGATGCGCAGTGACGGCTATCGTCGTGGTGGTCTCAATGGCACGATGGCTGCTCTGTCGAGAGCCTGCTCGATCTCGATCCGCATGCCGTCGATGAGCTCCTGATACTCGGCAATGCGCTCGCCTCGCTCGGGAGCAGACGATCCTTCCCATTGCAGCTTCTCGTCATGCGCAGTCAGAAAGTCGTCGCAGAGGTCGCGGAATCCCTCGTTGCGGGCGGCGAGTTCCTCGACCACCTTGGCGCGTTCCTTGAAGCAGCCCCTTACGAATCCAACACCGTTCTTCATCCGGTCTATCCATTCGCGTACGTCGCCTCACAGCAGACAAGTTCAAAACATGATGATCCAGATTTCTCGCTTGGCACCGTATCTTACAGTAACAAACGGCCTCGATGCCGGGCCGCCTCTCAACGCAGCCCCCATCCCAGAAGCAGCATCCCGCTCGCCGCCGTCCAACTGCCGACCACCCGCACGGCAATGCGCGTCCAGTCCCACTTCGCTTTCAGCACGGCAGCCGAGACGAAGGCGATCAAGACGAAGACGAGACCGGCCGACCCAGTGAGCGCAGGGAAACCGTCGCGAGCTGCTGAGTACGCCGAGCCGAAATTGTAACCTTCGAACGCGCCGAGCAGCAGGGCCAGCGATCCAGTTCCCCATGCCGGCATTCGAATGTCGGCAGCCGCCAGGGCACCCAGGATCAGCAACGGCAGACTTTCGATGGCCGGATTGAGGGCGAGCGGGCCGAACAGCATTCCCACAAGGCCAAATGCGACCCACGCTACCGGCAGGATCAGAACCGAAGCGCGGGCATGGTTCAGCCCTCGAAGTCCGGCAAATATACCAAGCGCGACGATGGGCAGGATGGCTTCCGGCGACATTGCGAAATGCACGATCCCGTCGTAGATCGGCCCAAGCCCCGTGTTGACGAGATGAGCGCTGGCGTCGACTGGCATTGCTGCGATCCCGATAGACGCCCATGCGGCTTGGATGCGACTTTTCCTGCGAGCCCCAACCTTTGTCATGCCAGTGCATTCCACAGGAAGACCGCTCCGACCGCTCCGATCGCGCCGCCTGCCGCCCTGACGGTGTTCTTGCCCCAGGGCCACTGGTAGAGCAGTCCGATGACAATACCGACCGCATGCAACAGTCCGGTCGCGATCACGAAGCCGAGGCTGAAGAACAAGGCGTTTTCTCCGAGTGGCAGTTCGGCACCGTGCGCGTAACCGTGGAAGATCGCGAAGATCCCGACCAGGATCGCCGCCGCGAACAGCGGCGGCCGGGTTTCGGTCAGGACGGCCGCCCCAAGCAGGACGCCCGAAAGGGCGATGCCAATTTCGACGCCCGGCATAGACACGCCCAGAAGGCCCAGGAAGCCGCCGAATGCCATGACGAGGGGAAACGTGATCGGCAGCATCCAGATGGCGGGCTTTCCCAGTTGTGCGCCCCATAACCCCACCGCGATCATCGCCACCACGTGATCAAGTCCGGTTATCGGATGGATGAACCCGGTCGCGAAACCCGACGCGCCGCCCGTCCCGACATGGGCTTCGGCGACGCCCGCAGAGAGCAGGAATGCAGTAGCGAACAGGCCCATGCCGCGAAGTGCTGAGCGTCTCATGCGGCTCCCCCCAACATTGCTGCGATGCGATCAATCGTCCAATACGCGCCCAATATCCCGACCACGTAGGCGGGCATCAGTTCCAGGCCGCGCGGCAACCTGATCTCGATCGATTTCAAGGCTGCGATGAGCAGGACAATGAGCCCGACGAAGACCAATTGACCCGCCTCGACGCCCAGATTGAACATCAGCAGCGCAAACGGAATGTCTCCCTGCGGCAGGCCGAGGGCCGTCAGTCCGCTTGCGAATCCGAAGCCGTGCAGCAGCCCGAAGGCGAAGGACACGATCCATGGGTGGCGAATCGTAAAGCTTGTCTGCCCGCGCCATACCCGGACGATCTCCGGACCTAGAAACAGGGTGGACAGGGCGATCATCGCATTGAGCGGCAACGCCGGAATTTCGACCTTGCCCAGCGTTGCGGCGGCGAGTGTGATCGAATGGGCGACCGTGAAGGCGGTGATCGTCTTCACCAGCATCCACCGCGAGCGGACGATGAAGAGCAGGCCGAAGACGAACAGCAGATGATCGATACCGAGAAGGATGTGCTGGAAGCCGCTCACGAAGTAGACTCTTGCCGCGGCCAGTGGACTGCGCGTGGCGGCGAAGTCGATCCATGGCTGGGAGGGGTGGATCATCGTCATCTCGACGGTGCCGTCCAGCAAGTGAACGCGGACCAGCACATCGGTGATCGTCGCCTGCAGACCGACGAATTCGACACGCTTACCTGCAAGACCAGCGCCATCTGTCTCGATCACCCGCGTCTGGACAAGTGAATCCGGAAGGTCGCGCTCGGCCGGCTCCGTCACATTGCGCACGCTCTCGGGAAAGCGCAGAACGATCGGGAGCCGCATGCCTGACAGCATGGGCGTGCGCCAAACGACCTTGTAGCGGTTAGCCGCCATCTCATCGATCTGCAGATAGGCGGGCCGTATCTCGTGGGCGACGGCGCCCGAGACAAACGCGACGGCTGCCACGACGGCACCAAGCAGCAAACGGCAAAGCGACATGGGTAACGTCAACTGGGCGCTCATTGTGCTGACAACTCAATCTGGGCACCAGCACCCGTGGGAGCTTCCAAGGCCCGAAGGTCATCCGCGGTTATTGTCGGCAGGCTCACGACATAGCGTGAACGCATCTCTCTGAGAGCGTTGCTCTTCACCTCAGCGTAGCGCTCATCGAGCCATGCCGATTTGACGGCGGGTGCCACTTCCTCGAAAGCAGGAACTCGTCCGGGTTCGATGGAATCGACCCATATGAGATGCCAGCCGTAGCCTGACTGTACGGGTCCTTGCCAGGATCCCGGTTTCAGGGTGAAGAGCGCCTTGGCAAAGTCCGGTCCGAACTCCTTGGCCATCTGATCGGGCGTGGCGTCGCCGTAGTAGTTCCGGAACATGAACGGGTCGGCGACCGAAGCGACCTCCGGCGAGTCCGCAGGTTTGCCGGAGACGGAAGGGATGGCGGCTTCGGCAGCCTCGCGAGCGGCCTCGCCATGCTTGTCAAATGAGAAGTAGAGATGACGAAAGCTCAGGTGTGGCGAAAGCGCGAAGCGGTCCGAGCGTTTCGCATACCACTCCTCGATTTGCGCATTGCTTGGCTCGTCCAGCGTCGCCAGGTCGGCGGCGAGGAAGTCCATTTTCTGGGCCAGCCTGCGCTTGATGATCTCGTCGTCGCGATCAAGACCGAGGGAGACGGCCTCGCGAAACAAAATCTCTTCGGTGACCTTCTGGTCCATGAGGCTTTGCATCTCGTCCGGCGTCGGTGCGGGCCGGCCCTGCGCCAGCCAGGTCACCGCAAGCTGACGAACGTCATCCTTCGTAAGAATGATTTTCTGCTGATCGACGACTTCCTCGGGCATGGGGGTGAACAGGCGGTAGCCACCGAACACAACCACGCCGACAACGACGAAGTGAAGGAGCGGTTCGCTCAGAAGCCGCTGCCACTTCTTTTTCGGGGCGTCGGACAGAACCTTCATAAGCACACCTATTGTCGTTGATCAGCAGAAGGACCCGAAGCTGCTTGAGCAGTGGTCAGCGGACTGCGTTTGAGATAGCTGAGGATCGCGAACTGCTCTGCGGGATCGCGGACCGCCTTCGACCTGATGATGGCGACATAGTCCGCGGTCGCATCCCAGGCCTCCCAATCCGCCAGTTCCATGGCGACGAATCCTGCCATCGGCTTGCGGGCCTTGATGAAGTAGCGATAGGCCTCGATCACCCGCCGGCGGGTAATGCTACCGTCGGCTCCGCCATGGACGCTCAGCGCGAGAAGAGCCGCCTGGATTTCCGGCAGGGTCCGCTGGCGATCGGCAAAGAAGGTTGTTTCCAGCCAGTCGACGCGGCCCGCACCACGCAATTCCAGGTCGGCCGCCAGCAAAGCCGAAAGGTTGGTCGCGTCCCGTGTCTTCAACGCCGTGTCGATTTGCTGTTCAAGTGCGACGGCTGTACCGGCACCGCCTGCGATCCCCAGCAGCAACGTGTAGGCGGCACGTCGGGAAGCCAATGTCGGATCGTTGGTCCAGGTCACGAGTTTGGCAGCCTCGAGCTGCGGCTTGAGCAGCCGGGTCACGCCATAGGGCGCGCGCGACAGCTCGCCATAAGCGATCTCGGCCACCAAAGGCTCGGGGCTTTCAAGTTGCCGCGCGACGACCACAATCCGTTCGCGCCATTCGGCGTCGGTCAGATACGAGGATGTGAGGGTCAGTTGCGGCCAAATTCTTGTCGGCGTCTCTGCGCTTTGCTTCGTCTGCGCGAGTTGTCGTAGCCACTCGGCAAAGTCGGTCGGCATTGCACCCAAACTCGTCCATTTCTCCGAAACCGTGTCGTGGAGGAGAAGCAAGGGCTTCTCGTTGAGTTTCGCCGCCTCTGCGTCCCCGACAGTCAGACCGTCGACGGACATCACAGCCTCGGCGACTGGGGTCGACAGTCCGGGCTGCACGACGACATCGCCGACCGTGCCGTCTCCCTTGACGATTTCCATGACGCGGAACCTGCCTTGCCCATCCACCGGAGCGGCGATCACGGCCTGATCCGCGGCGTCGAGCTTCTGGCCGGGAGTGACCACCAGCCCCGAGAAGCAAATGGCGCAGGCCTGGGCATTCCCGGCGAACCCCAGGATCACGCAGCCGAGGCTCACAAGCAGCCGGACGGATGCTTTCGCTATCATGGAACTCTCCATTACCAGCCAGTCTCCAATCGCGGCCGACTTAGGTCGGCTCGCGGTCAACGAAGCTGCCGGTTCAGAACGGGGCTTTCTGCTGCGTCACGGGATCGAGCATCTGTGGTGTCGGCACCACTTCGTAGTTTGCGAAGCCGAACTCGTTGCTGCGCGCCGCGTAGTATTTGTCGCCGAGCTTGTAGACGGTTGCCTCGTACGGGGCATTGTTGAGGGTGGTGACAATCGCCCCGTCCTTGATGGCGTAGGCGGTGCCCTGCCCCGTCAGGCCTCCATGCAACACGTCCCCGATCTCGCTGGGCTTCGGGATCGCGCCGTTGACGTTGTTGACGAGCCGCTGGCCGGACGTGGTCCAGGCGATGTTGAAGACTTCACCTGTGACGTTGTTGCGGACCCAGCTCGACTTGCCGACGACGAGGTCGGTGAGTGCTTTAGAATCAAGCGCCGTAGCACCTTGCTGCTTCAGATCGGCAACGGTCGTGCCTTTATCGGCGGCAGCACGCAGTTGCTGGGTCGGCGTATACCAGATTGGCGAGCTCCATGCGCGTTCCTGAACGGTCGCCGCGACATTGTCGGGCGGCGCAATGCCCAGTTCCTTTGCCTGGATGGTAGTCCAGCGTGGCGTCGGAATCTCGAGGGTGCGCAGATAGTAGAAGGCATCGAGGCTAGGATCGAATTCGGGGTCCGTCCACGAGCCCTTCAGTTCGACCGCACCGATGGAATTGGTGTAGCTGGCGTCGGAGATGTTCACAGTGCTGCCGATCGGGGGAACGATGCCTGTGAATTCGTCGGGCGTGCGGTTCCCGGCCCAGGCGACGTCGTAGACCTTCTCGAAGCTTTGGCCATGCTTCGACCAACCCTTGACGATCTGGATGCGGTCGAGATTGCCGGAGGTCGGGTCCTTCACCGCCCAGACCGCGAACGAAGGCGCCTTTGCCTCTCCGAGAGGCGGCAGGTCGCCGCCCATCGGCACGCCGCTGGCATAGGCCGTCTTGATCCAGTCCGCTTTGGCCATGTCCTGCGCGGCAGGGCTGGCGAAGAACCTTACCTTGATGTGAGGTCCGCTGGTGGCAAAGGTTTCCTTACGCTGCATGGCGTCGAAGAGCGACGCGCGGGTGTTTTCTTCCGCCCAGACACCCGTGAGACCCGCGGGATTCTCGAGCCTGACGTCGAGCCCCGCGAAGACGTAACCCGACATTCGCTGCTTGATGTCGCCGTCGTTGCGTGCGTGGCCGCCGAAGAAATTGTCCTGGCGATAGGGTACGCCCGTATTGTGCGAATCCGATCCGCCGACGAAGCCGGTCTTATAGGGATTGAATCCCTTAGCCTCGACCATCGCGAGGCCATCCTTGAGCGCTTGGCGTATATAGCTGCCGGAGACGGTCGGGAAGCGCCCTGCCGGATCTCCGAGCAGATACGTCAGGATTTCAAAGTTGGCGAACTCGTCGTTGGGAGATAAAGTCGGGTGTGTCTCGGACGCTCCCTTGATTTGCTTGATCTCGCTCAGCCGCTCGTTGCGGTCACGCGATGCCGCCCAGGCAGCATCAATGGGACGTCCCTTTTCGTCAACGTCGGTCGGAAACATATGGCCGTCTGAGAGATTGGCATTGTGGGAGATTGCCAGAAGGTCGTTGCCCGCCTTGCGCTGGCCATCCATCCAGCTCCATAGGTCCGACGGGTCGCTTGAGTCGATCGAACTGTAGGGCATCTCCGGGACTTTGGCGCAGTCGCGGAAGAACACGTTGCGGTGCATGTTGCGGTTGTCTGGGGTCGACGTCCACTCATAAGAGCAGAAGGCTGTGAACTTGCCAGGCTCGTTCGCCTGATTGGCCATGTCGTTGTTCTGCTTCCAGACGGAGCCGGCGACCTGCGGGGATATTAGTTCCTCGATCGGCTTCTTGTCGACAATCGTGCCTCCGAGCCAGAGATATATGCGCGTAATATCCGCCGGGTCGCGCACGATGAGCTTCTGTGCGATCGGAAGCTTGCTGATCGTCGAACCGGGAGTGTTCGCAAGCGCGACCGTCCCGACATATTCGGAGTGGTCGGTCACACCCATCCAGTCGAGCGGCGTGTCGATCTTGATGTCGTATCCGAGCGGATGTTTTATCGGCTCTCCCTTGGCATATCGGTATGCATCTGCTGGCGTGGTCTTCGTGTTGCCGAAGATGTAGGCGTCGAACGACCAGCCCGTGTGGACGTGCGTTTCGCCAAAGTATGCTTGCCTTTCCTGTGCCGATGCCGAGGCGGCGAAGGCGAGGATGGTGGAACTGAAGAGGATTGCTCTCATAGGTGTCCTGAGCATCGACCTTATATCCCTGTGGCTCGTTGAACATCAGCAGCAAACAGAGGCTTCGCCCTCGGCCGCGATCGTCTTCGAAAGATCAGGAAGCGCAAGTATGTTACAGTATCTTACGGTCGGGCCTTCCCCGATGACATAGTATCGCGACGCAAGAGAAGTCCGCCTGCCACAAGACCATTCTCTTATGGACGACGGTCAGGTTCTGCGCTAGGTTGTATTCGCAAACGGTGATATGCGTTGCATCAGCGACGACCCTCAAGAGCGGGTGAGGTGCAGGCCGTGCAGAACAAGTTGCCATCGGGGGGCGAGGATGCGCCGTCTCTGTCACGGCCTGAGCCGGCTCCGGATGGTATTCGAACTCAACTCGACCGCATCATCGCCAGTCCCGAATTCCCGTGTGTCGGTCGCAGTGCCGCATTCCTGACCTACGTGACGGAAGAAGCGCTTGCTGGCCGTGCAGAGCGCATCAAAGGCTACACGATCGCCGTCGAGGTCTTCAAGCGCAGCGAAGGTTTCAAACAGGACGATCCGGTCGTTCGGATCGAGGCCGGGCGTCTCAGGCGTCTGCTGGAACGCTATTATCTGGTAGCGGGCCAGCTTGATCCCATAAGGATCGACATCCCGAAAGGTGGATACGCGCCTTCCTTCGTCTGGAATGACAAGGTGGATGACGCCGCTGTGCACGATGTCCGTATACCAGCACCTCGACGGTCGATCTTCAGGCTGCAGCACCTGATGCCGTTCGGTTTCGGAATTGGCGTAATGCTCGGCGTCGGTGCTGTCGCGATCGGCCTCTTCGCTCACCTGCTTCCAGGCCGATCGAAACCACTGGCATTTCAGGGAGGCCCGACGCTCGTCGTCGCTCCGTTCGCCGATCTTGGTGACGGGGCCCAATCGGAACTCTACTCGGTTGGCCTCACCGAAGAATTGCTGACAGCGCTTCCTCGCTTCAAGGAAGTGCACGTGTTCGGACGGGAGACATCCAGATCGCTGCCGCCGGGCGTTCCTGCCTCGCAGGTGCGAGGGGAACTTGGTGCCCGGTTTCTGCTCGCGGGCGGCGTGCGTGTTTCAGGCAATCGCGTGCGGGTGACAGCACGCCTGGTCGAGACCGAGACCGACAAGATCCTCTGGTCCGCTACCTACGACGATGACACTCACATCCGCGACTTGTTCAGCATTCAGTCCGACGTGGCGAACAAGGTTGCGACTGCAGTCGCGCAGCCCTATGGAATCATGGCCCAGGCGGATGCCGTCAATCCGCCTCCTGACGATGTTGGAGTGTACACCTGCACGCTGGGCTTCTACGCCTATCGTGCGCGGTTGACGGTAGACCAGCATGCGAACGTACGGAACTGTCTCGAGCACGCTGTGGAGCGATATCCGTCCTTCTCAACTGCATGGGCAATGCTCTCGATCATCTATCTCGACGAGGAACGGTTTCGGTTCAATACAAGGTCCGGCACGCCGGCGGCGGTCGAGCGCAGCCTAAGCGCCGCTCGGCGCGCAGTTCAACTGGACGCGGGCAACACGCGTGCGCTACAGGCTCTGATGACCGCGCTGTTCTTCAACCAGCAGGTCGCCGAGGCGTTGAAGGTCGGCGAACAGGCGTTGGAAACCAATCCAAACGATACTGAACTTCTGGGCGAGTTCGGCACGCGTGTAGCCCAGAGCGGGCAGTGGGAGCGAGGGGCAGCTCTACTGGATCGCGCGATCGAGCTCAATCCGGCTGCCGGGGGCTACTATCACGGAATGCGCGGCTTTGCAGCGTACATGCTTCATGACAAAAGGACGGCGCTCATCGAGATCAGTCGGGCGGACCTGCAGAAGTTCCCGCTGTATCACGCGGTTGCGGCGGTCATCTACGTGGACGCGGACATGATGGACGACGCGAGGCGCGAGGCTAGACGGTTCAACGAAATGCGTCCTGATTTCATTCCGAACATCGTCGCCGAGCTGAAATCGCGCAACTTCCAGCCCGCGGACCGGGCGAGATTGATCGCAGACATCAGGAAGGCCGGACTGCCTGCGGTGGATGAAGTTGAGGCGTCGATGGTGCTTCCGACGAAGGGGCGCCCGGTTTCTCTGCCCTAGCCGCAGATCCCAGGATGGCCGTCGCAGCACAGAACATACCAGAAGTTACGGGCGCTCCGTGACTTTGGGAGATAGGTTTTCTTGCCGGAGTGGGTTGTCGGCTTCGGATGTGTCGGGTTTCAATTGAGGGTGATCGGTGGGCAGCATTGGTGGTGGGGTGGCGTCAGTTCCAAGGAGCTGGTTTCGGTGGTTCGCTGTAGGTGTCGTGGTCGTGCTGCTTCAAGGATGTGGCGGCCATCCGAAGAATGTACTCACTCCGGTTGCCGACACGTCTCCGCAGTCGCCGAAAGTGGACATGCTGATCGCTACGACCCGCACCCGTTCGACTGTGCCAGGTGAAATGTTCAATGGCGAACGCGCGCGAACCCCCGCCTTCGCCGACATGACGATATCCATTCCACCGAGCAAGGCGCGCAAGGAAGGACAGGTCGCCTGGCCGAAGAGATTGCCGTCCAACCCGGCTATCGACTTCGCCACCGTCAAGGCCGACGACCTCGATGTCGGCGAAGCTAAGAAATGGCTGAGCGCGAGCGTCAGGAAGACTCCGGACGGCAGTGTACTCGTCTTCGTTCATGGCTTCAACAATCGGTTCGAGGATGCGGTCTACCGCTTCGCGCAAATCGTCCACGATTCCGGCGTCCATAGCGCGCCCGTCCTGGTGACGTGGCCCTCGCGCGGCAGCCTGCTCGCCTACGGCTACGACCGTGAGAGCACAAACTACACTCGCAACGCGCTGGAGACGCTCTTCCAATATCTCGCAAAAGATCCCGAGGTGAAGGAAGTCTCGATCCTTGCCCATTCGATGGGTAACTGGTTGGCACTTGAATCCTTGCGCCAAATGGCGATCCGCAACGGGCGCCTGCCCGAGAAGTTCAAGAACGTGATGCTCGCGGCACCCGACGTCGACGTCGATGTCTTCAGCCAGCAGATCGTCGACATGGGCAAGCAGCACCCGCAGTTCACACTCTTCGTATCGCGTGACGACAAAGCGCTGGCATTTTCGCGCCGGGTCTGGGGCGACGTCTCCAGGCTTGGCGCCATCGACCCGGAGCAGGCGCCCTATAAGAAGGAGCTGGAAGACAACAAGATCATGGTGATCGATCTGACCAAGATCAAATCCGGCGACAGCATGAACCACGGCAAGTTTGCGGAGTCGCCGCAGATCGTCCAGCTCATCGGCCAGCGCATCTCCGAGGGGCAGACGCTGACCGACAGCCACGTCGGACTTGGCGATCAGATCCTGGTGGCGACCACGGGGGCTGCGACCGCGGCGGGCAACGTGGCGGGGCTTGTGCTGGCTGCGCCAGTTGCCGTGGTTGATCAGGACACGCGCGACAACTACGCGACCCATGTCGGAAGCCTGGCGGGTGCAAACACGACACGGTCGGTCGCCTCCGGGAGTTGCGATCGAACCCGACCGACGCCGAACTGCAAACAATGACAACCCGGTTAGAGGATACGGTAACATACATGGTCATCGCGAGCATTTTACAGCATGATTGCGATTGGGATGAAGACGGCGATTCGGGGCAATTCCGTCTCAGGAAAATGAGGGGATACATGCGAGTTCTATGGTTGCAGGCCGCTGCCTTGTGCGTCGGGCTAGGTGTCGCGTCTTCGGCATATGCAGCCGACATCGCGCCGGGGATTCCGGAAGCGAAGGTGGTCGAGAGCGAAAGCGGCTGGACGTATACGGCCGCTCCATACTTCTGGGCTGCGGGGCTCTCCGGAGACATGGCGCAATTCGGTTTGCCGGAAGTTCACATCGACTCCGACTTCGGTGACATATTGGAGAACCTCGACTTCGCCTTCATGGCTGCCGGCGAAGCCCGGTACGAGCGTTTCAGCATCTTTGCCGACATCATGTACACCAAGCTCGGAGCAGATGCGAACACGAGAAACGGAATCCTGGCCGACAGTGTCGACGTAACCTCGAAGACCTTCGCTGGATTGCTCGGGGCCGGATATTCCGTGCTCGAGAACCAGTCAGGACATCTCGACATCGTCGGCGGCGTCCGCGTGTGGTCGGTCGACACGACCATTAGCTTCAACGGGGGGCTGCTCGGTGGCCGTGAAACGGACGACGGTGCGACCTGGGTCGACGCCCTCGCCGGCGTCCGGGGCAATTACTTTTTCACGCCTGAAGTCTACGTGACCGGCTGGGGCCTTGTCGGCGGCGGGGGCGCAGATGTCGACTGGGATGTCTCCCTGGCGCTTGGCTACAAGTTCACCGACACGATCTCGGCAGTCGCCGGCTACCGCGCAGTCGGTGTGAACTACGATAATGACGGGTTCGTCTTCGACGTCGTCGAGCAGGGACCGATCATCGGCGTGGCGTTTCACTTCTAAAGCGCATCGCGATCTTTCAGATTCGCTCCTTACGCTTTAGGCCTTTGTTTTTACGCATGTCGTTGCTGCAAAACCGCTGCACACTTCTGCGCGACATGCTCTAGTGTCCAGACTCAATCAAGTCCACCAAATGATGATGGCGGCGATGTAGCAAGTTGCGGCGAAGTTGAGCATGAGCTTGTCATATCGTGTTGCGACACGCCTCCAGTCCTTGAGGCGGCAGAAAGCACGTTCGATGATATTTCTGCGGCGGTAAGCGACGGGGTCGAACGGTTTGATCTGCTTTCGGGTTGGATTGTTGGGAATGACAGGCTCGGTGCCGCGTGCAGTGAGGAAATCGCGCAACGCGTTGCTGTCGTAAGCGGTATCGGCAGCGCAGATGCGGCTTGGCGGCAAGGGGTCGATCAGTGGAATGGCAACGGGGGCGTCGCCGCGCTGTCCAGGCGTTATTCGCAGCGCGATTGGACGGCCGCAACCATCGACAACAGCATGGATTTTTGTCGATCTGCCGCCTCGCGAGCGACCGATTGCTTCGGCATCCGCCCCCCTTTTCCGCCGGCTGCTGATCGGTGCGCTTTTGCGGTGGTGCTGTCGATCATGTGAATGTCCTGATCGGTCGTTTGCACCAGGGCTTCAAACAGCCGCCGCCATATTCCTTTGGCAGACCAGCGATGGAAGCGATTGTAGATGGTTGTCGAAGGCCCGTAGCAAGCTGGACAATCCTGCCACCGGCAGCCGGATCGCAGCACGTGGATGATCCCGCTGATCACCCGGCGGTCATCAGTTCGATGAGCGCCGGGTTGGTTCGTCGGAAGCAGAGGAGCGATCACCGCCCACTGTCGGTCATCAAGCCAGAATTCTCCTGCCATGATCCAAACTCCTGTTATTACCGAAGTGAATCATACACAGATCATTTTATCAATAGTTTGATTGGGTTTCGACCCTAGCGGGCACATGGTCGGATCATTTCAGGATATGGATATGACCGAAGCAAAAAAACTTAGCAGCCTCAAGCTTCTTGCTAAACGATACGCGCGGGCCAACAGGATCACGCTACACCAAGCTCTTGACTTGGTTGCGGGGAAACTGGGATTCGCCAACTGGACCAAACTCGCTTCCGCCAGCAAGAATGATTGGATACCCAGTTCCGAACAGATGGCAAGCATTGAAGCCTTTGTGGCACATGCTCTTCCGGCGGCAGATTTTCAGGCCGGGCATCCCGAAGCAATGACCCGGCGGTTCGCATACCTCGAGCAGGCCGAACATGGCATGATCGGAGGTCATGCATACCGCCTTCAAGTGGCCTTGCACGACGTCATCATGGCGGGAGATGGGTGGAGCATCACGATGCCTGAGAACCCTGGCGCGGCACCGATCGTCGAGACATCTACCGAAAATGACGGGAGATGCCCGGTGTTTGACCCGGAATTCCTCCGGGAAGCACTCAGTCTGGTGATAGAACGGGCTGTCCAAGTTCGTGGAGAAATCTCCACCGATTGGCCGCGACGCTCCACAAAGCCTGACCTCGACGGGGTGGTTCGCCACCCACTGTGGGGCGGCGAGTCAGACGTGTGGTTCTGCTTGCATTGCGATGGAAAAATCACCGGCGCTCAGATCGCTCAAAATCTCTGGCATTGCCCGGGGTGCGGGGCATCTCCTCTCGACATCTTTGACACAGCGTTCTGGTGTGATGATGGTGGTGAGTCTCTTCCCTCGGTAAGAACTGACGGAGCCGTGGACGGCGACAAGCCTGATTTCCGGGTTGTCGATGACAGACCCAAACTCGACCTGAATGAAGAGAAGATCACTCTTCTCATCCGATGCGCCTTGCTTGATGACGCCACCAACATCAGCGAAAAGCTGGGCGCGCTTCAGGCTCAGATCAGTGTCGATGACGAAAAGGGCGTCTGGATCTCACTTGAGGAAGATTTGTGGCCGCAGGACAAGGAGCCCGTTCAGGCCTTCGTTGTAGCGGCACAACTGGGAATCGAGGTTGAACTCGAATCGATGTGGTCCACGATACCCTTCGCTTGGCCGGGACTGGGCGAGCTGACCTCAAGCACGAGCGAATATACGCAAATGATGCTGGATGCGTACGCTCAGTATGAGCCCTCGCCAGATAAGAAAACGTAGTCCGTTTGCGACCAACCTTCATGCCCAGAAAGGCAGTCTAATGGGAAGGCTGGTTGGTCGCTTTCGCTTTCGACCGGTGATCAAAGCTCGACGCTGAGTTGCCGTGATCATTGCGGCGATCGTGATCCGCATGAGGTGTGTTTCAGAGTGGAAGGAGAGTCGATGCGAAGGGTCGCCTTGAAAGGAATCGAACCCTTCACCCATTATTCCTGTGCAAACATCATTGATAATTCAGCGTTTTCCTGCCAACGGCACATTTCCGTTGCGACGCCCTATGCTACCGAACCTGTGCCGTGGAAATTATACTTCCAACTGTTTTTCTGCGACTTAGGTGAAGAAATCAGCCGCGACACCGGGAATGTGACCTCCCCAGCGGTGTGATAGATGGCGCTCGTGGGCGCACCTCGATAATTCACACAATATCGAATCCGGCAGCTCTCGCCTTCTGGAGGAGGTCCGTCGAGAATAACCGCATCGTCCATCGGCCTACCCGCATTCGGAAATACGATCTTGTGCGAGTTGCGCCACGTCCCGGGATTGGCAACTGATTGCGCATAGGCTTCTACGCCGTCGACACTTGGAGTCACGATCTTGCCGAACGAGATTTGAAGATGGAGTTCGGTCTCCTTTGCAGGTGTCTTTCCTACATTGATTGCTTCCACGCTGAACTGAATTGCGAAGGTGCCCCGATGTTCTGCGAGCTGTATCACTGGGCGCTCCAGCTTGATCCATGGCCGTTGATCAAGGTCGAAGTTCTCTCGCGCTAGCATGTTGGCATCGAGAGCAGCTTTCGCTGCTGCTGCTGCGGCTTTTGTCGAGGCCCAGGTCAACAAGAGGGTAACGATTAGCCCCAAGGCACCAATTACCGAGACGAACAGTTGAAGCCAACCGATCCACAACTGAGTTTCGCTCGCGATTGCGGCCCTCTCTGCAGCAACCGCCGAACGCTGTTGGGCTTCGAGATCTAATGCATCGTGCCGTTCAGCAGCCGAGCGCTGTCGCAAGTCCTCTTGTACCGACAGCTTGTCCGGAACTATGCGAACGGGAACTGAAAATTCCGTCTCTTGCGATGTTTGAGCACTGACGTCGGACGCGCTCGCGAGCGCTATAAAAACGGTCGCTAATACGATATCGATTGCGAGAAACCGAGGAAATGTTTCGCGACCATTCATCGTCTTATTCGCGGTGGTTGTCCGAAATAGATCGAAGGCGCTGCAAGTCTGCGTCATCTGCCGCACGCGAGGGCGTCGGGCGAACATTGCCGAAATACTTCCGCTCCAACCCACCATAGGTGATGCTCTCAGACAATTGGGTCAGCCGCATCTGAAACATCTTCGCTCCAACGACCAGCTCAATCGGATTGTTGCCGTGGTTGAAGAGTTCGATGGAAAAACAGCCCCGAAACCCCGGCTGGACCATGGTATTTACCGCTATGCCAAGCCTGGTGTAGCTGCTTCTCGTCAGGACGTCCGCATAGCAGTCACCTGGGAGCGCGATGTATTCAAGCGTCGTCGCAAGTACGACCTGATCCGGATAGAGAATGAAGCGCTCGCCGAGTTCACGGCGGGTTGGCTGGAAATAGGACGAGATAGCGCGAAACCGTTCGTCGTCTCGCGCGATGCCTATATAGGGCCGCCGGGTCACGATGGAGACGAGAAAGTCGTATCCCAGCCGGAGATCAACGGTCAAATCGCCGATCTGACTGTCATCGAGAAGAGGATCAATCCACAGTCCGGTGGAATCATTTTTGCCGAGACGGGCGAGAACATCTTTTTTGATCATGCGGCTCCTCCTTTCCATAGTTCTCGAATGGAGGCATTTCTGATCGACTTTTCGACGAGGTCGTTCACAATACGGGTTGCATCGAGGTGGCCTCCGCCGGTCGCCCAATTCGGTCCTCCGCCCGACTTGATCTTTCCAAGATAGGACCAGCCGGCGGGGAACATGCCGTGAAGTTCCTCGTCATTCGAGATCGCGTATGGCCGGATGTCGTCAAACGCCGCTTCTAACGGAGGCACAGTATAACGGGATTGGAGCGTCGGCAGACCGAGGCTCTTCAAGGCGGCCTGATACATCTCCATTTCCTCGAATTCGTCGCCGTCCAGGAAAGACTGGATCGTACCAAGCCGTTTCTCCGTTGAAGGGTGGGTCAGGCTGATTTCGGCATTCGGGTTGATCGCGTAGAGCGTATCAATAATCACCGGCCCGACATAACAGGCTGCAAAAAGGTCCGCGAAATGTTCGCGCCGATGGACGAGCAAAAGCTCGAGCACTTCCGGCGTGGCCTTCGGCTGCGGGTGTGTCAGGAGAGTTGAGCCAGAAACGTTGCGCGCAAGATCGACGAAGTGCCCGAGCTCATGGTAAAGCGCCGCACAAAAGAGCGGCATGTGCTTGTAGATTCGGGGAACGCCGATGAAGATGAGTTTTTCCTGAGGCAATTTCCCCGTGTAGCGATCCATTGCAGTCGCCACGAACTCCCAAGGGTCCCCCGGTTTAAGATGAAAGTCCTTTTCGTCAGTTAGCGCCGTCGTGATGATGCACTTGCCCGGCAACCACTCATTGATCGCATGGCGCATGCAATATTCAATCTCGTAGGGTGCCTCTTTCGTCGTCGAACCCTGGAGATAGCGATGACAGGTCCAGACCTTCTCCGTGAAGGACCGGAGGATTTCCTCATCATAGGCCGGCGACGCCTCCAGCGCGTGCTTGATGACGTCAATCAGCGCGCTCGCATGCTTCTCGATCGCGCGATTGAAATAAGGTGTCTTGGAGAGCTGCGTCAGGCTTTCGGCCAGTAAGGCAAGATCAGTCCGCGGATGCAATTCTCGGCTCCAGATTTCGGAGCACCTTATGAGCAACGGCTTGGCTGACGTCGTCCAGCGAATTGACACCGTCTAGAGCGTCGCGCAGACCCTTGTATGCCAAGAGATCGTTTGCAAGCTGCACCGCTTGCGGCGTGACATCTGGAGAGATCGCATGCGGATTGTCAGAAAGTAGTCTCGCTTGGTGCAATACACAGTCGAAGTGGAGCGATAAGGGCTGGGGAATTCGGTCATTCCCACGATCGATTAAAACCAATGCCAGTCGAAATAGCTCAAGTCGCCTGCTGTTTTCCGATGGCATGGCTGCAAGCATATCGTCCCCCAACTCGCGCCGAATCGTAGCGAGAATAACTCGGCAGAGTTGAGAGTGGAATAAGACTTACTAATTTTCTGGTAATATGCGCCCACTATCTTTGCACCATTCGATTCGGCCACGGCGCATCCAAAAATGGCAGCGGCAGCCGTCAGTTCGGCGCACCGACGGCTCGAGACTTGGCCGACCCAGCCAATCCGAACTGACAGTCCAGCGTGGCCGTCGATCAGGATTAAGTGAAAGAAGGATCGGCGTTCCGCACCCGGACGGACACGGGAAAATCACCCATTTCGGTCGTTCGACCGGGCCGACTACAACTGCCTGGCCCGAAACAAGTTCATCGGGAGCCGGCATGTCGAGCGCCGTTGAGATAAGAAACTCTGGGCGTTCGATTATTCCAAGCCGAGCGAGCGCCTTGGCGATTGAACTGCGCATCGTCATCCTGCCCTCCCCAGAAACGGCTCAACATCACCGAGACCGTGAATGCGATCGGTACCACAGATACGGCACGGCTCCTTCTTTGCCCCCGGTCGGAAATCTTCGACGAGATTGAACTTGCGAACCCTGTTGGCAATGGAGCCATCTTCACCGCGGAACTGGTTCATGCGCTGGATCATCTCCTCGATGGCCATGGTGGCGACGGACGTCGTGAAGGAAATGACGGCTGGCGACGGATTGCCCTCGCCGCGCACATACGCCTCTATCTTGCGGCGTTCGTATTCCTCCGGATCGCTGCGGCGGAGCGCCTCTTCGGCTGCGGCACCAGCATCGACAATGCGCCGGCAGACCAGACAGCTGCTGCCAGGTTCCAGCACGGTTGCGCGACCATCAGCTTCAAGGCAAGAGATCCCGAAGCGCTCGGTAACGCGAAGTGCAAGACCGATGTCGATCACAGGGATAAGGTAATAATAGGCAAGCCGATTAAGCAGCAGGCGCCCGTCATGGTCATCGGTGCAGCCGAAGATCAGATCCATCGACTTCAGAGCGTCGCGGCATTCGGCCGAACCGATCCAGCTGTCGTAGGTCTTCACCTGCGTTCCGAGGCCCATCCTCTCGATCTCGCGTTTCGCTACATCGACCTTCTTGACCTTGCGGTCGGCGTCATCCCAGGTTGCGCCATAGACGCGGTTCAGATTGGAATGCTCGACGTGATCGGGATCGAAGATGCCGATATGACCTGCGCCCATGCGCGGCAGTTGCTGCAGGAGTGGGCTTCCGGTTCCGCCGGCACCTACCACGCCGATGCGCATGTGATTCATCAGCCGGTTGAAGCCGGCTCCCAAAGCCAACTCCTGGCGCGCAAGCGCGGGGGAGCTAAGGGTACGGTCCGCGGCGAAAAGGACCGTATGCCAGTTGCCGCCGATCGTGCGCGCATATTCAAGATCGACGACGCAATCCGGCGACGTCCACACGCGGCCAGCGACCAGCTCTCTGTTCGCAAAAAGCAGGCTCGGCAGAATCGCCGTCTCGCCATTTCGATTTTGAGCGAGGCGGGCAAGCTCCGCCTCGTTCCGATCATCCTGTGAGGAGAAATGATTGGGCCCCCGCGGATGGGAGTGGGCGATGCCGACCTGAAGTCCCTCTCTTTCGGCGCGGGCCAGAAGGTCCACGAACCGCCTCGTGCTCCAGGAGATATGCTGATGGTCCGCGGACTTGATCTCTTCGTCCGTGACCGGAAGCACGTCCCTGATCAGGAGACGCATCCGAGCTTGGCGGTCGAACGGATCTTGCTGGATCCGTGAAAGTCCGAACAGGACATAGGCCGCATGCTCCTTGTTGTCGGAAGCGCAGAGCTCGGCACGCAACATACCGAGATGCAGTCCGTTGAGTGTGAGATCGGCTCTCATGCCGCGAGCTCCAATGCCCGCTCGATACGGCGCACCATCGTCCAGATACCGTCGACACCCGGACGCCACGCATCGTTGTGACGAGACCAGCGCTGCCAGGTTTTGCCAGCGAAGGCGTGCGGCTGGTCGGCGGCCTTGGGATAACGCTGGTTGGCGGCGAGGCGAACCCAGGGCATCAGATAGAACATGTCAGGAGCGCAATCAGGATAGGCCGGCGGCAACAGAATGAGAATGTCTGCCGCACTGGCATCAAACCGCGCCGGCGGCAGGCTCCAGCCTTTCAGCACGACAGCCTTGGTCGCACCTTGGGCCACCTCCTCATATTCGATACTCTGTTCGCGAAGATAATCGCGGTCCTCGGGCGGGAGCACTGCTGCTCCCGCGCCTTCGGTGGTGGTGTCGATGCCGGTGAAGAAACGTTCCGTCCCGTCACCCTGAAGGTCGACCTTCTCCTTGTTGCCAATCAGCTTGTCGTCACCGACGCGCTGGGAGAGCCAAACGCCGTAGGACTTCGGATCGACGCCGGCAAGCCGCTTCAGCTGCAGACCGGTAATGAAGGGAAGGCCCCATTCAAACTTGCGGCCGTCAAGCACGAAACGGAAGGAACGATCGCTCTTGAAGGTGATGAACTGCTCGCGGCCTTCGCGACGCAGGTCGACGCCTTCGTCCGGACGGATTTCTTCGAGCTGACCGTCCTCGAGTTCCTGGAACAGGAGGTATTCGTCAGTCGGGAAGAGCTTTGCCTTCTGAAGGATCTGGACACCGACGACGATCGGATCGTCAAAGGCGAAGGGGTTGCTGTCGATCTTCACGTCGAAGGTGCGACGGCGCTCTGCGATGTTGTCACTCATGTTTGGATTTCTCCGCTTGCCGACAGAGCGCCTTTCGCTCTATCTGCATCTATAATTAATAGCTATTTTTTAGCTATGCAATAGCCAACATTTAAATTTTTTTTGTTGACTAAATCAGTAAAATATCTATTCTCAGTGAGTCCATTTACTCAGGAGGCCGCCCCATGAAGAAAACGATGACACTCAATCTGACCGACGCCGAGATGCAGGCTCTGCAGGATCTCTGCGACAAAAAGGATCTCTCAAAAACAGCCGTGCTCCGTCAGGCACTCAGGCTCTATCAGCTTGTTGACGGGCGCATTGAACAAGGTGGAAAGCTCTTCTTCGAGGATGAAGCCAAGAAGGAGAAAGCGGAACTGATGGTGCTTTAAATCGTGATCTCCTATCCTGCGTTTCTGATTGATAAGCGTTCTGGCCAGACGGTGGACGCGGAACTCGTCGAAGGCATCAGCGAATCTGACTTGCGATCGGTCGAAACCGATTGGAGGCCTGTTGTTGAGGCACGACTTCGAGAGCTCATGGCGCAAGGCGCCGATCGATCGGCATGGCCAGAAAGCAGTCATTGGGACTGGCGCAGGAAAGTTGACAGGGTTCGAGGATATCTTGCGTTCAGGACGATGGCACTGGTTTGCGAAGGCCAGTTGCAAGGTCTGATGATGCTCGCGATGGCAGGTCATACCTGCCGGATCGCAGAGCAGGCCAGGAAGGACCTGGTTTATGTTGATTACCTCGAATCAGCTCCTTGGAATTTGAAATCCATCGTCGCGCAACCACGCTTTGGCGGCGTTGGCACCATGATGATCCGAGCTGCCATCCAGGTGAGCAGGGAGCAAGATCTGCAGGGCCGCATCGGCCTGCATTCGCTCCCTGCTGCCGAAAGCTTTTACAGCAACGCTTGCGGCATGACCGATCTCGGCCATGACGGAACCTATCAAGGATTAAAATATTTCGAGATGACGGCGGCTCAGGCTGACGCATTCTCGATATCGCCAGGAACATAGCCATGAAACTCGAAATCACGAGGGAATGGTTCGAACGTAGAGCCAAGCTGGAAGGAGACCTGGAAGTCTCCGCCGGCGGGCTTGCCAGGGACCCGACCCCAGACCAAAACGAAGATGTAGATCCGGCTGCCGAAGTGGCCGGATCAATCCGTATGGCGTTTGGTTCATTCGTAGAGACCATGCGTCGGCGGAAAGGACTGTCGATCGAAAAGCTTGCCGAGCGCGTCGATCTCGACGCGAGCGACATCATGCGGATCGAGCGTGACGCACATTTCACGCCCGAACCACGTGTTGTCTTTCGATTAGCGGAGACCTTCGACCTTCCCGGCAAGGCGTTGCAGCAACTCTCCGGAAACAGCGTCGCTCGCCCGGGCCTGCAGGAGCAAGCGCTTCGATTTGCAGCTCGGTCGGGAGATTCTCCGCAGAAGCTGTCCCGCGACGAGCAGCGGGCACTCGAAGAATTCATCGCGTATTTGGAAAAGCAACAAGGCTGACGAAGTGCGTAACATCATCCTCAGCCGCGGGACGGCATCCGACATTGAACGCCAAGTCAATAAGGTCCTTAGGGGCCTGGGAAATCCGGAGCCACCATTACGACTTGATGATGTACGCGAGCTTTTGAGTCTCGATCGCCGCTACTATTCCACGACAGATGATAGCCCTCTTCGAGAGACGATCAGCAAACTGACAGTTGCCGGGGCGCAAATCATGAAGCGCCCCGGCCTCATCCTGGATGCGGTGCGCAAGCTCGACCTCCGCGCATTGTATCTCCCGGATCGGAAGAGAATTCTTCTCGACAGCGCACAGCCTGACGCAAAACAGCGGTGGAATGAGGCCCATGAGATCGGCCACAGCATTTTGCCTTGGCACGAAGACCTGATGCTCGGTGATCACGAACAGACCCTGACACCCGGATGTCACCAACAGATCGAAGCTGAGGCTAACTATGCGGCTGGCCAATTGCTCTTTCTGCAATCGCGGTTCGGCACAGCCGCCAACGACTCTGCGCCGGGACTCGATGCCGTTCGCGCTCTTAAGTCGGCCTTCGGCAACACGTACACGACCACTTTTTGGAGGTTCATCGAGGATTCCCACCGGGATGTGCCAATGATCGGCTTGATCGGACAGCACCCGCGTTTTCCAATTGCGAACCAGCCGGAGTTTCGCCACATCATCGAGTCGCCTGCGTACAAAGCGCTGTTCGAAAGTCTGCCTACCGATCGTTTAGCGCAGGCGATCCGGACTTACTGTGAATACCGCAAACGTGGGCCGCTCGGCGCGGGCGAGGTTAACTTGACCGACAGGCGGGGCGAGGCCCACGTCTTCTTATTCGAAACATTCAGCAATACCTACGATTGCTTGACCATGGGCACCTATCAACGGCCCTATGCGAGGGTTGTCGGCCTCTGACCACAACAGGACCTTTTATCAGATCAAGCAGCCGTCGAGCCCGCCGGAGGATCGAGGATCAATGTCGCCCCCAATTTCCTTTCCTCTCCGGGAGCAAGCACGGAGGCACCTCGAGAACGCCGCACAGCTTCTCAAGGGAGAAAGCCAGCAGCTCATCTACGCCTGCCTTGAGCTGCGTCTCTCCATAGAAGCGCTCATTTACGAAACACTGCAGACTTACGCCAAGACGCTGAGTCCGGCCGTTGCCACCGCCTATCAACACTGGCAGCCTGGCAAAGTCCTTGGGCTCCTCCGCGAACACGACCCACTCGCTGACCGATCCCTTCGAGTTCAAGCGCGACGCGTCGCGGATGATGGCGGTCCGGAACAAGGTCCCCCATTCTTCGAGGGCACTGATAGCCGGTTGACAGTCGAGTGGGTGGAGAAGGCGCATCGGTCGATGAGTAGCTTCCTCCACCAGCGCACTATTTCTCAGCTCGAAAAGGGAAAGCCGATCGATGAAGCGGTCCTGAGAACGGAAGCGGCCCGCATCAGTGCGCGCCTTGCGGAGGTTCTTAAATCCGAAGTTTACAACATACGCATTACGGGCGGATTCGAGTTTTCTTGCCCTAGATGCACGGCTGCTCTAACCGTAGATATGTCGCCGTTAATTCTAAACGGCTTCGCCGATACTTCGTGTATATCCTGCTCTACTGCGTGGAAAGTTGAACTCGACAAAGCAGGCGAACCTCGCATAGTGCCAGCCGATCTAGCATAGTATATCGACGTCGACGACGAAATGCGCGCCGATACGATAGGTGGCATGCGAAATGAGGTCTATATACGCAAAGTTGAGCTTTTATTCAAAAGATCGCCGCATACAATCGATTCTCTGACCGCGCTTGAGTCGTTCTGATTCTGTCGCCTGAGGGTTACTTGGAGCACCGATGTATATCTCGCGATTGCAGCTCGTTAACTACCGAAATTTCGCCCGTGCCGATGTGATTTTCAAACAGGGCGTCAACACGATCATCGGTGAAAACGGATCCGGCAAAACCAATCTCTTGCGTGCCATGCGCTTGCTGCTCGACGAAGGCATGGTTCGCATGGTCTATCGGCTCGACGAACAGGACTTCCATCGCGGATTGAAAGATTGGCGGGGGCATTGGCTGATCATCAGCCTGGAGTTCAGTGACGTTTCAGAGCATGAGTCTGTCCAGTCGCTGTTTCTTCACAATGCTGGCAATATCGAGGATGGGGCCAGAACAAGAGCAGTCCGAAATCGTACGCTAAGGGCGAACGGAACGAGAACTTATGCGACCCGCCCTAACTCGGCTGGCAGACGGAGCGATCGAAATCCGTTGGGCATCTGATGTTCGGCATCCCAGGTGTAGATGCCGGTAAGGTTGATATGCTCCCAACTGAGTGGCGAGATGTGCTTCAACAGAGTATCAGGAACATCTCGACCCGCTCGCTTCATCTGTGTGATTGCACGGTCGAGATAGACCGTATTCCAGTGGACGATCGCACTGACGACGAGGTTGAGACCAGAGGCGCGGAACGCTTGGCTCTCGAACGACCGGTCGCGGATCTCGCCCCGCTCGTGGAAGAACACAGCGCGCTTCAGCTTATGGGCGGCCTCACCCTTGTTGAGGCCGGCCTGACAGCGCCGCCGTAGTGCCGGACTTGAGTACCATTCGATCATGAACAGCGACCTTTCGATACGACCGAGTTCGCGGAGCGCCCTCGCGAGATGGCTTTGCTTCGGAGATGCGGATAGTTTCTTGAGGATCGTAGACGGCACCACGGACCGCGTCGTGATCGACGCGGCGAGATGGAGCAGATCGTCCCAATGATCGAGGATTAGACTGGCATTGATCGGCGCCCCGATATGGTTCGACAGCGCCGGATATGCATCGCTCTTCTCAAATGTGTGGAGCTTCCGGTCTTTGAGATTGCGCAGTCGCGGTGAGAACCGCTTTCCGATCAAGGCGAACAGCCCGAAGATATGATCACTGGCACCCCCCGTGTCGGTAAAGTGTTCGTGGATGTCGAGGACCGTGTCCTGATCGAAGAGCCCATCAAGCACATAGGCCGCCTCGCTCTCGGTCGGACTGATGGGCAAAATGCTGAAGTAGCCGTATTGATCTGACAGATGACTATAAAATTTCGATCCGGGCTCGCTGCCGTAATGCAAGTTGATTTCGCCGCGCTTTGCAGCTCGGTCGCTCGCTCGGAAGAATTGGCCATCGGAGGATGACGTTGTGCCATTGCCCCAAAGGCGGGAATACGGATGCCGGGTGTGGCCATCGGTGATGCACGCTTGCGCCGCGCGGTAGGTCTCCGATCGAGCATGGAATGTGCGCATCCACCCAATCTGGTGAGCGCTGATCCCCTTGGATGCGCCCGCCATTCGCTTCGGCCCAAGATTGGTCGCATCCGACAGTACGCCTGCGAGCACGGCAGAGACATTTTTCGGGATGTCGCCAGTGCGAACATGCGTGAAGAGATCCGCAAAGCCGGTCCATTCCTGCACTTCCCTTAACAAGTCGGGAACCTCCACCAACGGGTACATGTCGCTGATCTCGGCATTCAGCTCCTCGGCTGCCACGGGGACTCCGCCGACGGTTGGTGTGACTATCAAGTTTCCGGCCTCAACACGAACTCCTTCGAGCTTTCAGGTCCGCGCTCTGTGCGCCAGACGCTTCAGGTTGAAGTCGAGCATCTGACGCGCTTCGGCAAGCCACTGCGCGCCGTCAACTTGGACCCCCAATCCGAGACGATCTTCTTCTTTCATCGTGATGAATGTTGTTCGCGGCATCAGATGCTCATCAATGGGCCGGAAAGATCGGCTGCCGTCGACCCAGATCTCCGCAGATCTAAGCCGGTCTCGCAAAGCCGCGAGCGTGGCGATCTCGTAGAGACGGCGATCAGGTTTCCCCTGTTCGAAGATGAGCCGCCGATCAGCTCGGCTGAGGTGGGTGAGCGGCACGCGATCCGGGAGTGTCCGCCGCTTCTCGGCATAAAGCCGTTGCAGCAGCGCAATTGCCGCGAGAAGCGGGTCGTGGCGATGCGCCGAGCGGAACGTGAAGGCCTGAAGGAACGCACCAATGTATTTGTGGACAGTTGCATATTGCTCGGCTGCCACGGTCAACGGCGGTGCCTCGTTATCGTCTACCATCGACTCAAGCTCAGGCTTCATCCGAAGTAGCCGGTCCCAGCCGACTCTTTGATCGAGAACATCCAATGCATTCCGACCATAGTCGTTGGCGGATTGCAGTGCAGTGATCGTATCTAGAAACATGCGCAGCGCTTTGGCGGTATTCGCTCTGCAGTCCATCTGTCTCTGCTTCTTTCGATTGTTGGCTTGCGAGAACAACTTGCCCATCAGCTTGATGAACATCGTTACCGCGTCGTCCGTGAGCTTCTGACCAAGCTTGATGACCTGAGCCACGATCAGAGCGTGGCGACGGCTGGCATTGAAGTCGTTGGCAAGCCAGGCCGGCGTTGCATTGCCCTCCCGGAACATCTGCTCCCACCGTCCGGATGATACGCGCGCCTGCAGTTCCGGATCGATCTCCAGCCGCTGCAGAAACGCTATCCGCTCAGTCAGCCCGACGAGGTTCGACGCAGCCGGCGCTTCTGGCGCCGAACGCAGCCAATGAAAGCGCGTCTGGCCGATCGACGGGTCAACCTCTAACAGCCTATCCAGTGCTTGAAGCCTATCGAGTGGAATGTCTTCAATCAGAGTTCTTTCTGCCCGGCGCCGGGCTATCGCACGGCCGGCCAGGCCGATCCGTTCGATCGTGTCGATCGCCGGTAGAAGAGCTCCGCGTTCGCGAAACGTAGCGACAAGCGAACGGGCTATCGCAGCACCGTCGTCGGACGTCGTCGCCCCCTGAATTGCAGACAATAGCGCGGCGCGGCGATCTTGCACTGTCGCGCTTCTCTTATCCATGTACATCATTAGCCGCGCCATGTGATCCCGACGGGTTTCTTCACGGCGTGCATAGAGGGCAAATTCTTCTGGGGTGGCTCCGATCTGGTCTGCAACATACTTCAGCATGGCTCGAGGCGGAGTTTCTTCTGCTCCAAGCACTCGACCCGGGTACCGCATCAGACATAGCTGGATGGCGAAACCTAGCCGATTGTGGCTACGTCTCCGCAGCTCGATCTCCAGGCGATCGGCCGGTGACAACGAATAGTGTCGGATTAAGCTGTCCTCGTCGACTGGGATATCGACAAGCTTCTGGCGATCTTGATCTTTGAGAAGCTTGCGCTTTGCCATCGCCCGACTCCATTCATGACCAATCTGCGCGAAGCGTTGTCGAGTCGGGCCGGACAGAGAAATCAAAACTGGCGCATGTCGACAGCAATCCACAGAGTTCCGATCTCGCATATCCCAACTACGGCTTTGTTCACGCTCCGTTCGGCCTTAGCGTACGATTTCGGACTGCTCTTGTTCTGGCCCCGAGTTGCATGCCTGGCATCAATACTACAGGCTCCATGGTGACTGCACGGTCGACCGCCTGCTGCAAAATGGCGTTTTCCATAACAGCACCTCATTGCACGTGGGGATCGCGGTCGCGTCGCATGCGAGAGGCAGCAATCGCTGGGGTTTCGGGAGCCAGCAGATCATGCTTCGCCGCAAATGCTGCGAAGAGGCCGCGCGCCGTTTCGGCTTCGATTTCCCCGCGAAGTGCGGCCTGACACGCTTTCATAGCAACAGAGTGCGCCGTGTCCCTGAACGATGTCGGCCATTCGGCAAGGTGTCGATAAGCGTCCATCACGCTGCGAACTTCTGCAGGGAAGCCCAAGCCGACAAGAATGGTGACGGGTTTTGTGAACATATCGGGTTTCATCGTTCTCTCCTTCCCAACCCGGAATGTTGTCGGGCGCCACCGCAGTGGCGCCCTCGCCTGACGATTACGTTTGGAATTCAAGCAGCCTGTGCGTCGATCTGAGTCGGGCGGGAAGACGTCAACGCCGGTGAGCTCTGGATCGAAATCTTTCGCGGCTTCAATGCTTCCGGGATCTCACGGACGAGATCGATCGACAGCAGGCCGTTCTTGAGGTCCGCGCCATCCACCCGCACATGGTCGGCAAGCTCGAACCGGTGCTCGAACGGACGGCCCGCGATGCCGCGATGCAGGTAGCCTTCGGTTGTCGCTTCCTGCTTCTTGCCGGTCACGATGAGCAGATTGGACTGGAAGGTGATGTCGAGATCGCTCTGCTCGAAACCTGCTACAGCTACCGAGATCCGATAGCTGTCATCGCCGGTCTTGACGATGTCATAGGGCGGCCAGTCGCTGATCGAGCGGGCACGTTGGGCGTTTTCGAGGAGATTGAAGATCCGGTCGAAGCCGACGCTCGAGCGGAAGAGAGGTGCATAGTCGTAAGATGTTGCCATAGCCATATCCTCCTTGAAGCAACATGGGTACGGAAGCGCCGAAAGGCCGCGCTCCCAGCAAGGCCAGCCCTTGTTTCAGCGGCTGGTGAAAATCGATTTGGTTCAGCCGATTTCGGGATTCAAGATCTGTTACAAAAAAATTCGCACCGAATAAGAGCGTCTAAATCCGACGTGCTTGGCTCTAATCCTCACCACGAAATCCCGTCCCTAGGATAGGTCGCAGATCAAGTGTACCTTGAAGCCCTTTTAGTGGACGGATCGACTGACGACCCGATAAGGATACGCGGACTTGAACTGCGCCATCATCGCGCTTGCCTGCTGGAGCACACGTTCGGCCTTTTCAGGATCTTCGCGAGCAAGTTCGTCGGCATTGACGCGCATTGCCTCCGCCATGCTGGCGGACAGCATCGCAAAGCGCCCTTCGCCGTAAACCAGCGCCTCCTGCGAAGCTGTTTCCCATCGGGCGAAATCGACGATAATTTCTTCTCGTTCTGCGATGTTGGCACGTTTAATGGTATTGATGCTCTCTTCCATGCCGCTTCCACTCTCACACACTCTGCGCTGGCTGCGAATTCGCCAGGACGGGCAATGAGCTAGGAAGACGAAAAATCAAATTTAAGAGTTCATTGAAAGTTGAATTCGCCCTCGACGCGACGCCATTCGTTCGGTCCGATCAGGCGCTGGTGTGTATAGCGGACAGAGTGCAGCGGCCCGTCAAGGCTGTCGCGCCAGAAGTCGAGAAACTTGTGCATTTCGGGAAAATCGGGTGCCAGATCGTAGTCCTGCCAGACATAGGTTTGCAGGACCGATTCGAAGTCTGGAATGCGATAGAGGATATGCGCGGTGGTCAACCCATAGCCATTGAGCTGACGCTCCAGATCCGATGAGAAATGCATGCTTCATCTCCGTTTTATGACACTGCAAAGGTGGCGCAAAATCGTGCAGCCATCAATGGCTTCCTCAACGCTTTGACGCTGTTTCTTGTTCCTTTCCAGCATGTTAGCAGCCACCGCCGTCGAGTGCTAATTTTTCTTGTCGACCCTCTTGAAATCGAAAAATCGCGAAAATAAATTTTTGCCCGCAAACCCTCGAGTGAGGTTTGCACCCGCCCGGACTGGTCATCCGGTCCGGCCAGGGTTTTCAACGTCATCATTTTTGCTCAACGGAGGAAAACATGTCGTTCCGACCGCTCCATGACCGCATTCTCGTCCGCCGGGTCGAATCCGAAGAAAAGACCAAAGGCGGCATCATCATCCCTGATACAGCCAAGGAAAAGCCCTCCGAGGGCGAGGTTGTTGCCGTCGGTCCCGGTGCACGCAACGAAGCCGGCCAGGTGCAGGCGCTCGACGTCAAGGCTGGCGATCGCATCCTGTTCGGCAAATGGTCCGGCACCGAAATCAAGATCAACGGCGAGGACCTGCTGATCATGAAGGAAAGCGATGTCATGGGCATCATCGAAGCCGAGGCCGAGCAGAAAAAGGCTGCCTGAGCCTCTGCATCCGGAAAACCATCAGTCAGTAGCTGCCTATTGAGGAGTTAAAGAAATGGCTGCGAAAGAAGTCAAATTCCACAGCGACGCCCGTGAACGCATGCTGCGTGGGGTCGATGTCCTTGCCAACGCCGTAAAGGTCACGCTCGGCCCGAAGGGCCGCAACGTGGTCATCGACAAGTCCTTCGGCGCTCCGCGCATCACCAAGGACGGCGTGTCCGTCGCCAAGGAAATCGAACTCGAAGACAAGTTCGAAAACATGGGCGCCCAGATGCTGCGCGAGGTTGCTTCCAAAACCAATGATCTCGCCGGCGACGGCACCACCACGGCGACCGTTCTGGCCCAGGCCATCGTCAAGGAAGGCGCCAAGGCGGTCGCCTCTGGCATGAACCCGATGGACCTGAAGCGCGGCATCGACCTTGCCGTCGACGCCGTCGTCAAGGAACTGAAGACCAACGCCCGCAAGATCACCAGCAATTCCGAGATCGCCCAGGTCGGCACAGTCTCGGCCAACGGCGACGAGGAGATCGGCAAGTACCTAGCCGAGGCGATGGAGAAGGTCGGCAACGAGGGTGTCATCACCGTCGAGGAAGCCAAGACCGCCGAGACCGAGCTCGAGGTTGTCGAAGGAATGCAGTTCGACCGCGGCTACCTCAGCCCCTACTTCGTCACCAACCAGGATAAGATGCGCGTCGAGTTCGAGGATCCCTATATCCTCATTCACGAAAAGAAGCTGTCGAACCTTCAATCCTTGCTGCCGGTCCTCGAGGCCGTTGTCCAGTCGAGCAAGCCTCTGCTGATCATTGCTGAGGATGTCGAGGGTGAAGCGCTTGCAACGCTCGTCGTCAACAAGCTGCGGGGCGGCCTGAAGATTGCGGCTGTCAAGGCGCCGGGATTCGGTGATCGCCGCAAGGCGATGCTGGAAGATATCGCCATCCTGACCGGCGGCACCGTCATCTCCGAAGATCTCGGCATCAAGCTCGAGAATGTGACGCTCAACATGCTTGGCCGGGCCAAGAAGGTGGCGATCGAGAAAGAGAACACCACCATCATCGACGGCGTCGGCTCCAAGTCCGAGATTGACGGCCGCGTTTCACAGATCCGGGCGCAGATCGAGGAAACCACGTCGGACTATGACCGCGAAAAGCTGCAGGAGCGGCTGGCCAAGCTTGCCGGCGGCGTCGCCGTCATCCGCGTCGGTGGATCCACGGAAGTCGAGGTCAAGGAGAAGAAGGACCGCGTTGACGACGCCCTGCATGCGACCCGTGCAGCAGTCGAGGAAGGCATCCTACCCGGTGGCGGTGTTGCACTCCTGCGGGCGGTGAAGGCTCTCGACAATCTTAGCACGGCCAACCAGGACCAGAAGGTCGGCATTGAGATCGTCCGCAGGGCCATCGAAGCCCCCGTGCGCCAGATTGCCGAGAACGCCGGCGCCGAGGGCTCCGTGATCGTCGGCAAGCTGCGCGAGAAGACCGACTTCTCCTTCGGCTGGAATGCCCAGACCGGCGAATACGGTGATCTCTACGCGCAGGGCGTCATCGATCCCGCCAAGGTGGTTCGCACCGCGCTTCAGGATGCGGCCTCTGTTGCTGGCCTTCTTGTGACCACCGAGGCGATGATCGCCGAAAAGCCCAAGAAGGACGCCGCGCCGGCAATGCCCGCCGGCGCCGGAATGGATTTCTAAAAAGGCGATCGGCAAGGCTCGCCCCAGCCGCCGTGGGGCGAGCCATCAGCGGAGGAAACATGCACTTGCCGTCGAAAGAAGACGCGCGCCTTTGCGCCGGCGTCGTCAGAGAGGTTGCCCGAGCAAAAGGGATAGCCGAGCCATTCTCCATCGGCCGGCTGACCGCCAGAGTCGCCAGATTGTTCAACAGGGGCATGCGAGACCGGGACAGCCTTCTGTCGGAAGCGATGGCAGTCGCCGACATGCCGGTGGCTTATGAGGAGCAGGGCGGCGCGCTTCACGCGTTGCGGAACATCAACCCAGGTACCATCGATTCATCCATGGAGCCAGAAAATGAGAGAGGACATCAACAACAGTAAAACCTGCTATGACGCGGAGGCAGCGATAAGCGCCGCGCATCTGCTTCATCCGGGAAATCATTTCAGTCACCCGCGTGACGTGCTTGCCGCCGATCATATTGGCCATGAGGAAAAGCGCGCCATCCTTGCCTCATGGGCGTCCGACACCTTCGCCGTCGAGTCCATTCCAGCCCTTCGTCTTTATCCTGGTACGAATCAAGCTGTCTCGTACGATGAGATAGTCGAAGCGCTGAAAACGCTCGACGCGCACGGTCAGCAGTTTGAAAGACACTGCTCGTCCAGTTCCTTCGACATTCGCCAGACCCGTCATCGCAGACCGCAAGCCCGCCGTTTCGGCGCATTTGGCCTGTGCAGCTACCGGAAAGGAAGCCATCGCCGACAGCCACTTGAGATTTAGAGCTTCCATCTGACTTGCCGCGTGCCTCGTTGAGGACGCGGCCCTGGTTTTTACCGACGACTCTTTGCTCAATCGAGGAGGTTTTGCCGATGAAGATCGCTCAGATCGCACCACTCGCCGAACGTGTTCCGCCCAAGCTCTATGGCGGCACCGAACGCATCGTTTCTTATCTTACCGAAGAACTCGTAGCCCAAGGCCACGATGTCACCCTCTTTGCCAGCGGCGATTCTGTCACCCGTGCCCGCCTGGTATCTTCCTCCGACGTCGCGTTACGCCTCAATCCGGCCGTGAAAGACCATCTGCCGCATCAGGTCGTGATGCTGGAGGAAATCCGTCGGCGGGCGCATGAATTCGATGTGCTGCACTTCCACATCGATCTGTTGCATTTCCCGATGATCCGGGAGTTTGCCGATCGCACGGTGACAACGCTGCACGGCCGTCTTGACCTGCCGGACCTCAAGCCCTTTTACTCTGCTTTTCCCGATATCCCGCTGGTGTCGATCTCCAATGACCAGCGCCGCCCCATGCCTCCGGTCAACTGGTCGGGAACGGTCTACCATGGCCTGCCGGTCGACCTGTTGCCATTTACAGAGAAACCGAAGGACAACTATCTTGCTTTCCTCGGACGGATATCGCCGGAAAAGCGACCGGATCGCGCCATTGAGATCGCAGCGAAGGTCGGTTTGCCGCTGAAGATCGCCGCCAAGATCGACCATGCCGACAGGGCCTATTGGGAGACGGTGATCGAGCCGATGGTCAGGAGCCATCCGAATGTCGAATTCATCGGCGAGATCAACGAGCATCAGAAGGCCGGCTTCCTCGGCAATGCCGGCGCGTTGCTGTTTCCGATCGACTGGCCAGAGCCGTTTGGGCTGGTCATGATTGAAGCAATGGCCTGCGGCACGCCCGTCATCGCGTTCGGATGCGGCTCCGTGCCGGAGGTCATCGACAACGGTATCTCTGGGATCCTCGTCGATAGCGTGGCCGACGCGGCCGAGAACGTCGAATGGGCGCTCAAGATGGATCGAAAGAAGGTTCGCGCGACATTCGAAGCGCGTTTCAGCGCCGAGCGGATGGCACGGGATTATCTGGACATCTATCGCAATCTTCCTGGCGTGCGCACCAAGGCGGCCCCGCTGCGCCGTGCCAACGGGCAGGACCTTGATCTGCAGGTCGTGGCATAATCCGGAGGCCGTCAGCATGTCGATCGCTTCTGTACACGATGAATCCGCATCGGCAGGTGGCCGGGCGCCGATCGCGCAGTTTTTCATTCCGGCAACCGCCTCGCTGCA
This sequence comes from Rhizobium viscosum, assembly GCF_014873945.1. Lineage (NCBI taxonomy): Bacteria > Pseudomonadati > Pseudomonadota > Alphaproteobacteria > Hyphomicrobiales > Rhizobiaceae > Rhizobium > Rhizobium viscosum. The sequence goes on from NZ_JADBEC010000002.1 coordinate 1,467,019, forward strand.
GGAGCGGCGGCCTCGCACCCTGAAGCACGGCGACACATTCGCCGTCTTCGACCACAATGGTGACGCGCTTTCCGGGCCCGGCAGCCCGGAAGGCATCTTCCATCGGGACACACGCTGCCTGTCGCATCTGCATCTGACGATCAACGGCAAGCGGCCAATGCTTCTGTCGTCGACGCTGCGCGACGACAATGCGACCTTGACTTGCGATCTCACGAACCCCGATCTCTTTGACGGAAAGGGGAAGCTCACACTTGAGCATGATCTCATTCACCTGCGCAGGACACGCTTTCTGTGGAATGGCGGTTGTTACGAGCGCTTGGGGGTAAGGAACTACGACGAGCGACGACAACAAGTGCGCATCGAAATTTCGTTCGGAGCGGACTTCGCCGATCTGTTCGAGGTACGCGGAACCGTCAGGGCGAAGAAAGGCTGCCAGCTTCCGGCCGTGGTGGAACAGGATCGCGTTCTTCTGTCCTATATCGGCCTCGACGATCGGAAGCGCTCTACGCAGTTGTCCTTCGATCCGCGCCCAGATGAACTTGGTAGCGGCAATGTCACTTATGACCTTGATCTGGCGCCACACGAAACGCGGTCGCTATTCATCCAGATCTGCTGCGACCAGGCCAACGATAAGCCTCTAGGCTACCAGTCGTTTTTCCTTGGCCTACGCGATGCCCGCCGTGCATTGCGCTCCTCTTCTTCGCGCGCGGCATCGATCGTCACGTCAAACGATATTTTTAACGAGGCCGCCCAGCGAAGCGTCTCCGACCTTTACATGTTGATGACCGACAAGCCGGAAGGCCCCTATCCTTATGCCGGAATTCCTTGGTTCAGCACCGTTTTCGGACGCGATGCGCTGATCACGGCGCTGGAAACGCTGTGGCTTGATCCGCGCATTGCCTGTGGCGTACTCGGCCATCTTGCGACGAACCAGGCGACCGAGGTCGATCCGGCAGCAGACGCCGAGCCCGGAAAAATCTTGCATGAAGTGCGCTATGGCGAAATGGCCGAACTGGGCGAAGTGCCCTTCCGCCGCTATTATGGCAGTATCGACTCCACACCTTTGTTCATACTGCTGGCAGGCGAGTACCTGAAACGAACCGGCGATCTTGCCACAATCAATCGCCTTCTGCCGAATATCGAGGCCGCTCTCACCTGGATCGATGAACACGGCGATCGCGACGGTGATGGTTTCGTGGAATACGGGCGGTTGACGGAGGAAGGGCTGATCAATCAGGCCTGGAAAGACAGCCACGATTCTGTTTTCCACGCCGACGGCAGCCTCGCCAAAGGCCCGATCGCCATTGCCGAGGTTCAGGCCTACGTTTATGGCGCCTGGCAGGCAGCCGCCGCGATTTTCCGCCTGCTCGGCAGACCCGAACGCGCGGCAAAATTTTTGGCAAGGGCGGAAGGTCTTCGTCGTGCCTTCGATACGAGTTTTTTCGACGAGGAACTCGGCACCTTCGTTTTGGCGCTCGACGGGAACAAGCAGCCTTGCAGGGTCCGGTCCTCGAATGCGGGCCATGCCCTCTTCACCGGTGTCGCGTATCCGGAGCGGGCCACCCAGGTTGCCAAAACTCTGATGAGCGCGTCGTCCTTTTGCGGCTGGGGTATTCGCACCATCGCCTCCACCGAAGCGCGCTACAATCCGATGAGCTATCACAATGGCTCTGTCTGGCCGCATGACAATGCAATGATCGCCAGCGGTCTCGCCCGCTACGGATACCGCGCTGAGGCAAGTCGGATCCTCGAAGGTTTGTTTGCGGCCTCGACATATCTGGATTTGCGCCGTCTTCCGGAGCTCTTCTGTGGCTTGCCACGCCAGCGGGCTCAGGGGCCGACCTTCTATCCTGTTGCCTGCTCTCCTCAGGCATGGGCGGCCGCGGCGCCCCTCCTTCTGCTGCAATCCTGCCTCGGCCTCGACTTCGAACCGAATGCCCGGATCATCAGCTTCGACGAGCCGCAACTGCCTTCCTTCCTGGATGAGGTGATGCTGCGCCACCTGCGGGTCGGGAACGGCTGGGCCGACGTTGCCATTCGCCGCTCCGGACGTAGCGTGGTGGTTGACACTGTCGGTCGCCAGGGCGAGGTTCGCGTGTTGACCACCGCATAGACGAGGCTGCTTCCACACGGGCGGCTTGCCTACTCCAACTCCTCTTGGTCTGAGACGAGAAGGTCGATCACCAAGGCGGTCCTGCCTGTCGGCAGAGGCCGCCGTTCACTCATCAACGCCTCGTCGCAGTTGACCCATGCGAAGGCTTCCGCCAGTTCAGCCTGGTTGGCACCAGTTGCCACCACATCAGCTATCAAAGTTTCGTCGACAGGTCCGAGGATGGCGATGACGTCTTCGGAGGTCATTGTCATACCCATTACTCCTTTTGTTTCATCACAGGAATCTGGTGGTCCAAACAGAAAAAATCAAATTTTTCTACCGAGCAAATCCAACGTTCTTGAAACTACAAGCTACTGAATTATATCACTATTGTCCGGTCGCCCAAAGGGGATCGGCAAGTCCAGGAGGCGCCATTTGCTCTTGGCGTCTTCTTGTATCCATGTTGCTTGAAAGGAGGATATGGCTATGAGAACAAACCTCGATTTCTCTCCCCTGTTCCGGTCGAGCATTGGCTTCGACCGAATGATGAATGCGCTCGAAGCTGCAAGCCGCGTCGAAACGATCGACAACTGGCCGCCCTACGACATCGTCAAGTCCGGTGAAGGCGCGTATCGCATTGCCATGGCAGTGGCCGGCTTTTCGCAGGACGAACTGACGATCACGCAGGATCAGAGCATGCTCTTCGTATTCGGCCAGAAGGCAAATGCTGACGATGTACAGTATCTGCATCGGGGCATCGCCGGCCGCTCGTTCCAACGACGGTTCGAACTTGCCGACCACGTCAAAGTCGTGGGTGCTGGCCTCGTCAACGGTCTGCTGACCATCGATCTCAAGCGCGAAATCCCCGAGGAGATGAAACCGCGCCAGATCGCGATCAGCACCGGCGAAGCGCTGCCTATGACTGAGACAAAGCAGATCGAAGCCAACAAGCAAGCGGCTTAAGCCATCCTCGGCGCGAATGCGCGCACAAGGCCCTGAGCGACGCCTGGGGCCGGCAGCGAAGCTTTGCCGAATGAACCACAAGATAAGGAGAAGAAACATGAGTGTTCGTGATTTGATTCCCTGGGGCCGAAGCAATGGCAATCAGGTTCCAGGTCTTCCACGCGATGACGACCGTGATCCCTTCCTGTCGCTGCATCGCGAAGTAAACCGCCTGTTCGACGACGTCTTCCGCGGCTTCGGCTCCGGTCTGCCGTCGTTTACCAGCACTTCCGGCCTCGGTTCCGGCTGGCCAAGCGTCGAGATCTCCGACACCGACAAGGAGATCAGGATCACGGCCGAAGTCCCCGGCCTGGAGGAGAAGGACATCGAGGTCCTCCTGAATGACGGCGTGTTGACGCTGAAGGGCGAGAAGCGCTCGGAGACCGAAGACAAGGATCGCCAGTTTACTGAGCGCTACTATGGCCGCTTCGAGCGCCATATTCCGCTCACCGTCGAAGTCAAGGAAGACGAGGTCGAAGCGCGCTTCCGAAACGGCGTGCTGACTGTGACCTTGCCCAAGGACGAGAAGGCGCAGTCGCAGGTCAAACGTATCGCGATCAAACATTAAGGAAAAAGCCGGAGGACGTCCTCCGGCTTTTTTCTGCGTCAGCATGTTCAAAACGAAGGAGGGACCATGTCTGCGTTCGTTAAGCTCATCAGGCCATTGATCATCGTCTTCACCGTCTCCCTGCTCATTGGCGGCTTGCCAGCCCAGGCGCAATTCGTGCCCGGGATCGGCGGCAGCGTGCCGACGCTTGCTCCGATGCTGGAGAAGGTAACGCCGGCAGTCGTCAACATCTCGGTTGTCTCGCAGGCCCCCGAAGAGGATAACCCGCTCTACAGCGACCCCTATTTCCGCCGCTACTTCAACCTTCCGGATCGACCTCAGGCGGAGCCGCGACTGAGCGCCGGATCGGGCGTCATTGTCGATGCAACACGCGGCTACGTCCTGACGAACCATCATGTCGTCGCAAATGCCCGCAAGATCCTCGTGACGCTGAAGGATGGAAGGCGGCTGGATGCAAAGCTTGTCGGCTCCGACAAGGGTACCGACATTGCGGTTCTCCAGATACCGGCCCGCAATCTGACAGCGTTGCCTTTCGGTGACTCGGACGCATTGCGCGTTGGCGATTATGTTGTGGCGATCGGCAATCCCTTCGGGCTGGGTCAGACCGTCACGTCCGGAATTGTCAGCGCGCTTGGCCGAAGCGGTCTCAGCCGAGAAGGTTATGAGGATTTTATCCAGACGGACGCCTCGATCAATCCAGGCAACTCGGGTGGCGCGCTGGTGACTTTCGACGGCCGGCTGGCAGGGATCAACTCCGCAATACTGAGCCCAGCCGGCGGCAACATCGGTATCGGGTTTGCGGTGCCTGGCAAGATCGCAAGATTGGTGATGACTCAGCTGATCCAGCATGGCGAGGTCATTCGCGGCAAGCTCGGCGTGGCGATCCAGGATATCGATTCCGATATCGCAGCGTCGCTCGGGCTGGAAGACGCGGGCGGCGCGCTGATCGCCGCGGTTGAACAGGGATCCCCGGCCGCTGCAGCGGGTTTAAAACCGGGTGACGTGGTGGCAGCTGTCGATGGTCGGCAAGTTCATGGCGCTGCCGATCTGCGCAATCGCATAGGTCTCACGCCAGTGGGCTCGCAGATCGAGCTGACCGTTAGGAGTAGTGGCTCGGAGCGTACGGTTAGGGCACGCGTGAGCGGATCATAGAAGCCGCCTCTCTTCATGTTTCCGTTCGCGGTTCGTCCACGGCCGGGAATGCTCATTAGCGGGGAATTCAATGGTGCCAGCTTTCGTAGGCTGTTGCGAACGCAAAGAAGCACTCGACGAGCCTTAGCGCAAACCCTCGCCTTGATGGGATCAGATCAGTCGACAAGTTAATCCCTGAACAGGCCGGCGGTGTACCTGATACTCTCCTGGAACAAGCCGGAGGTAGGATCGCGCGCTGAAATCGATGTTGCATATGCTGATCCTCCGATGGATCAGCGAAAACCTCGCCCAACCGCAGCAATTGGGAGTCACAGCCAATGTTTGCGACAAGCCCACAGCAGATCCAACCAGAGGTTCCCCAAATGGAGTGGGCAAGCTAATTTCGTAATTGTGTTCTAATTCTGGTGATTCATTTGGATCGACTACAAGCGATGGCGATGCTGGTGTCCTCGGTCGAGGAGGGAAGCCTGTCGGCGGCTGCAAGAAAAATGCGCGTCCCCGTCGCTACCCTCACGCGAAACGTCAACGACCTTGAGACACTGGTTGGTACGAAGCTACTCGTCAGGACGACCCGAAAGCTCGAATTGACCGACGCAGGGACCGCATACGTTGCCTCCGCGAGACATATCCTGGAGCAGGTCGATGAGCAGGAGCGTCGCGCTGCTGGCGAGTTTACCGCCCCACGCGGCGAGCTTGTCGTGACCACACCTGTCCAGGTTGCGCGACTACGCGTTTTGCCAGTTATCACTCAATTTCTCAGTTTATACCCTGAAATACGCATCAAGCTTGTGCAGTCTGACCGCAATGTCGATCTCGTCGATTCACATACGGATGTCGCAATCCGGATTGGACGCCTACGCGATAGCGGGTTGGTTGCAACCAGAGTGGGAACTTTGCGAGTGGTGGTCGCGGCCAGCCCGGCTCTCTTGGAAACTCACGGCGTGCCGAAAACGCCAGAGGAGCTGAGTGATTATCCTTGCGTGGTATTTGACAGCCCATATCTGTCGCCGTGGCGCTTCCGCAACCCTGCTACAGGAGACATCTTTACAGTCGCCGATGTGCCAAGATTGCTTGTGTCGTCGCCGGACGCTGCCGCCGATGCCGCAATTGATGGGGTTGGGGCGACCCTTGTACTTGAGCACGACGTGGCCGACGCCGTGAACGCGGGGAAGCTGCAGTTTATCTTGCAAGCGTTCGAAGTCGAACCGATACCGGTTAATCTGGTCCATCTCTCGCAAAATATAATGCCAGTCAAACTGCGCCGGTTCCTCGATTTCGCTACGCCGAAACTTCGCGCGGCGCTGGCCGATTTCGGGCGCATCCCATCAGTTTAGCGGCGACATCGGTGTGATCAAATCCATGGAGTTGCTGGAGGTAAGCGAGACGTCGAGGATTAGTTTCGCCGCTGCGGCCACACATTCATCAAGCGGCGGCGACCGCTCCTTTTCAGCCGGCCAACGGGTCAGGCCAGGAGCGGATCCAATTTATGGGGCTCGCTGTTTGTAAGCGAACGGCCCGCCATCCGCAGAAATGCCTAGACCGCGGGCCAAGTTGGCGATGACGTGACAAAAGCCCGTTAGAACTGGGTCAACCCACCGTCAATCACCAGTTCTGCGCCGGTTGTGTAAGACGAGTCGTCGGACGCCAAAAATAGAACGGCTTTTGCGAGTTCGGCGGCTCCGCCGAAGCGCTTCAGACCGATCTTCTGCGTGATTCCTGCGGCCACTTCTGAAAGGACGGAATCAGGCAGGCCGATCTTGCCGTAAAACGGCGTAGCGATCGCGCCGGGGCTGACAGCATTCACACGGATACCACGAGGCGCCAGTTCTGCACCCAGGGTGCGGACCAGTGAGCGCGTTGCAGCCTTGGTGGCAGCGAGGATCGAGAGGCCGGGATAACCAATCGTGTTCAGGAACGAGGTGGTGACGATGATGCTACCGCTGTCAGCGATGATCGGAGCCGTCTTCTGGATCGTGAAGAACGTGCCGGTGAAGTTGAGCGCAACGTTTTCAGCAACATATTCTTCGGTTGCAGCTTCGAGAGGTGCGGCAGTGGTGGCACCGGCATTGGCGAACACGACATCGATGCGACCAAACTTCGTGCGGGTTTCTTCGACCGCACGTTCGATATCGGCGACCTTGCGGATATCGGCTCGAACGAGAAGAGCCTCGCCGTCAAGTTCTTTGCCAGCTGCAGCCAGACGCTCCTCGTTGGAGCTGACCAGAACGACATTCGCACCTTCTGCCTGGAACAACTTTGCAGTCTCCAGACCGATACCCGACGAGCCGCCAGTGATGAAAGCGACCTTGTTTACTAGCTTCATTTTAGCCTCCTTGGCTTTTAAAGTTAAATTGTGAAAACAACCACAAGTCCCGCTCGCTTAATCGTTCTGGCTGGCAAACGGTTTGCTTGGAGGCGACAATGCATTTAGTTGTAAATCTGTGGAATTAGCGAAATTTGGGAAACAACCTCAGGCTGGCGGAAAAGCCATAGTCAGCCTGCTTCTGATATAAGAGGCCGTTCGCTCGCGCCTTTATCCTATTGTTTTCATTGATGTCGTGTTTGATGGAAGTCGCTATTCTGACAAAACCATGATAAAAATGTAATCAGCCGCGCTCCCCTAGAACGCTAAGTTTTTTACGAGGTTGCGGGCAACGGATCAGTGCCTTCACTGAGGATCGCCAGGTACCGCCTATAGCTGAAGACACGTCCTCGCTTCCGGCCGGTCACCTCCTCGAGCACTCCAAAACGTTCCAGGTCTGTCAGTGCTGCGTTGACTGTTGGAGCCGATAGGCCCGTCAGTTCAGCGAGTTGCCCGGGCGTCAGGAAAGGGTTTTGCTGGAAAAGATCATGGATGCGAAGCGCCGAGCCGGCTCGGTCGCTTTTGGTCGTGATTGTTTCGCGGTCTTCCTTAAACACGTCTACGATGCGAGTGGCGGCCTCAAACGCCTGGTTGGCAGTGTCGGCTACGCCAGTGAGGAAGAATTCAAGCCACCCCTCCCAATTGCCCTGCTCACGAACTTCTTGAAGCAGACGATAGTATTCTGCGCGATGGGTTTTTAGATAAAGGCTCAGATAAAGCAGAGGCTTACGCAATACACCGTTCATGCAAAGGTATAGCGTCACCAGTAGACGGCCAATCCGCCCATTGCCGTCCAAAAACGGATGGATTGTTTCAAATTGAACGTGCAGAAGACCGGCCTTTATGAGCGCAGGCAGACGGGAGCGGTCCTCATGCATGAAATGCTCGAGCGCATTTAGACAGCCATCCATCTCACTGACCGGTGGCGGTACAAAGAGTGCGTTGCCCGGTCGCGTGCCTCCAATCCAGTTCTGTGATCGCCGAAATTCTCCCGGGTTTTTTGTGCCTCCGCGTCCACTCTGCAGCAATCGCGCATGCATTTCACGTATTAGGCGTAGCGACATCGGAAGGTCTTGTAACCGCTCCAGACCATACATCATTGCATCGACGTAATTTGAGACTTCGCGAATATCATCGATTGGTTGCCCGGCCTGCGCTTCCATCTCAAAACGTAGCAGATCGGAAAGCGTCGACTGCGTCCCTTCGATCTGTGAGGATAAGACAGCCTCTTTTCTAACGTACATATAAAGAAAGAGCTCCTGACGCGGGAGCAGCATTGTGATGCCATCCAACCGTCCAAGCGCTCGCTCTGCTAAGCTAAGTCGCTCCAAGAGTGAAAGCACATCGATGGAAGGTACCGGTGGCAAAGGCGGAGGCACGAATGCCCGCACAGACTCGCCGGCCACAGAGGTTTCGACAAAGCGGCCATACCGCTGATTAGGCTCGGAATCAGACATGGCGTGAGTATGATTTTCAACCGCTATTTAAGCAAGGCGCCGTTTTTTTTAATAAGGAAGAAGCTAAGTTAAGCCCCCTTAAATAAGCGTCGCTCAGTTCCACCGCCTTGATGGGATCTGAACCGGCGATCCCGCTTCTAACCACGCGATAACAATGACCTATGGACCTAGCGCTCAGGCAATCTCGCCTTCGCCGAAAGATCATTCATTCAGACGGCCGGCCAAACGCTGCATGAGATCCATTCGTTCATGAAAAATCGCCACAATCAGGGCGGGTGCATCCTCGCGACGCAGACAAAAGACGTAGTGATGTTCGCACCGCGCCATTCGTAACGCCGGATGAAGCGCGCTCATATCCTTGAAAGGACCTTTGCCCTCAGCCAGGTTTGCGATACCTCGCTCCAAAGCTGAGACGTAGCGGCGTACTTGGGCAGCACCCCATTGCGCACGTGTGTAGCGGATTACCGAACGTAGATCCGATTCCGCCTCTGCGGTAAGAATGTAGGCCCTCAAGCACGATCCTCGGCAATCTCCTCGTCGAGGATCTCACCTACGGTTTTGGCCGACAATTTTCCGGCGAGCCCGTCATTGATGCGCGTCTTCATCAACGTCTTCAGCTCCTCCCAGGCTCGTTCTCCATCTGTGTCACCGGGAAAGAGGCGCTCGAGCGCGTACTGCTTGATTGTCTTGCCCTGCAAAGCGGCGAGCGCCTTCAGGCTTTGATGTTGCTGGTCCGTTATGTCGATCGTCAATCGGCTCATCTGACGTGCTCCTGAACTTAGAAAAACCACATTAACACATATGTGGGAATGTGGCCACCGCCGCGATGCTCCTGATCTTCCCGATGTCGCCTAACACTGCTGATTTTTGCGTGTCTTGAGCGAAGTGAGATTTTCGCTCCCACCGGACGGATCTACTCTCCCATCTCAACAAATCCCGATCGGCCTATGCCAGCTCTTGAAGGGAACCGAACCGACAGTACGCTCTTTCGGAGGTGATATTGCCAGGTATTTGGCCACGGTCTTTTAAGGCCGTCATACTGTCCCGATGAAAAAACTACGGTCCAGGACGTCAGCGACGACCAGGTTTGGCAGTTCTTTCAAACGACCAGCGCCGAAGCCTGTGGAAGGACAATACGAAATGTCGCACCCCTGTCCTCGTTGTTGAACGCCTCGACTTTACCGCCATGAGCTTCCGCGATCGTTCGACAGATGGACAGCCCTATGCCCATGCCATGAAGCTTTGTGGTGAAGAAGGCGTCGAACAGCCGGCCCGCGACCCCCTCCGGAATCCCAAGCCCCGCATCCTGGACTTCAACGGCAACACTGTCCTCACAATTTCGCGAACGGATTGATATCTGACGCTCGCTCTCCGGAGTCGTTGCCATGGCATCGAAACCGTTCATCAAGAAATTCACGAGGATCTGCTGTAGTTGTACCTTGTCGGCTTTCACCAGCTTCAGATTCGACTCCAGATCAATCGTGCACCGGATGTTTCTGTCCTGGGCTTCCCGCTGCAGGATTTGTACGACGTCGGCCACGACATGGTTTAGATCAAGGGGCCTCGTTTGGACCTCTGCCTTTTTGGTCATATTCCGGAGATTGGAGATCAAAGCTCCAGCGCGCGCTGCATTGTCGATGATGCGGGACAGACTCAGACGGACGTTGTCCAATTGAGGCGGTTCTCGGTCGAGCCACCTTACGCCGGTCTCTGCATTCAACTTAATCGCGGCGAGCGGTTGATTTATTTCGTGGCTAATGGAGGCAACCAGCTCTCCCATCGCAGTCAACCTGGTGACATGGGCAAGCTCGGCTTGAGACTTCTGTAGCGACCCACTTATGCGTTTGGCCTCGGTTACATCCATAACCGCCGCCGAAACCCGGATCTTTCCGCCCTGTTCGAGTTCGGCCTTACCAAGTACAGCAAGCTGCTTAACGGTACCATCTGGCATCACGATCCGATGTTCGAAATCGATGCGTTTCGCAGGCTCAGTCAGTTGGAAGAACCGGCTCTGTGCCAAAGCGATATCGCCGGGATGTACACGTGCAATCATGCGCTGCACGCTTGGTGAGGTGTCGCTGCTGTATCCTAGCACTCGGTATGCCTGCGCGGACCAGAAGACTTCGCCATCAGGCACAATGAAGCTCACGCTTCCGGTCTGGCTCAGGGCCTGGGCATCTGTCAAATATGCTTCGCTTGCTCTCAGCTTTTCCTGGACGCGTCGTTGCGCCGAGCCAAGCAGCCAGAGTAGCAGGATAGCCTCGCTAAAAAGGAGAAATATATGCAGTTCCTCGTCGGGCAGAGCGAAGGGATCGATTGAATAAAGGGGCTCCAGCAGAAAGAACCTAGTGCTGAAAATCGTGAACACCGAAGCCACTAAGCCGGGCCCTATACCAAATCTCCACACAGAAAACATGACGGCGAGCAACATGGTCGCAAAGGCCGTGGGAACATGGAAGCTATTGAGAGTTAGCGCTATCGGTAGCGTGACAGCAATTACAAGAACCATAAGTCCGTAGCGGATGGCGTGATTTTTCGGCATCGCCACTGCCTCAGATACTTTTAATACCATGAAATTCTCCGGGAATAAGAACGGTCTGGCTCAGCAGGGCAAGCGCCTGTGAATTGCCAAGCCTCGGATTCTGCGGTGATGGCTTGTTGCGGGCGTGAAATCTCACTGAACTGCGCGCGAAAGCGCAGTTAGAAGTGAGTTGCTGAAAGCAAACCCAAATGTTTCGCTGGAGACCTCGCGAACGGTCATGTGGCCTCTCAAAGTCGCAACGCCGGAAGCGATCTCTGAGGACGGCCGGAAAGCGGAGAAATGGCACTATCGAATTCGTGCCTCGATAAAGAAAGAACTCGTTCCACTCACTCAAGGTGATTGGCATGGCAGTCGTCTCCTGTAGCAGGCAAGCGTGCAACTGCTGTCGGTAGGCAAGCCAAGGGTGGCAAGCCTGAAATCGGATCAAAGGCATCGCAGTAATATCCGCGATGGCACCGAAACCTCACTTCGCGCCTTGGGTGAACAATCGGGATGAGTAGCTGCAACTACCCGTTATTCTCCGGTCAAAATATTCCCCTGTGGGGGATGAAAAGTTTCTGGATGCGTGTCCAGCTAAATGCACTTCAGCTGTGACGAAGACCCGACTTCCGCACTGTGTCGTTCAGCGATCATCGCCGCGCGAACAAATCGAAGCGCGCGGTGTGGCGTTCAATTCTAAAGAGACGGAATCGATCCTGCAGCATCACCGCGCTATGCCCTGATGGGGCATATCAATTCCGCTATCAGATTTCGCGGAACATCGGTGATTCACAGAGGTGTCGAATTTCCCGGCGAGTTCCGCGGCCGCTGCAGCGCCATCGCCAAGTCTTCCCACGAATTCACACCGACTACCCGGTAAATAACGGAAAGATGCTTCTTGAGCGCCTCCTTACTAATCCCCGTCGAACTCAGGCAGTCTGCACGCGAGCCGTCCTCTGCAGCGACCTGTGCGATCAAGCGTTGAAGCGGCGACAGCGGCATATCCAGGATCGCATGTATAATCCGAAGGCGTTTGGGCACCTCCATATCGAGCGAGATGAGCACCCGTTTCGTACCCTCTGTTGAGAATTCATGCATCTGGGTTGCTGTAGCGCGAAGCCGACCCCACGGAATGTCCAGGATATCGCTTGTCACACCCGCCGTCTCCAGCCGACGACAAAGGTCCTCGGCAAATCGCGGTGGCAGCGTCGCGGAAGCTGTAACGCGGATGTCCTGCCCGACGATCGCGCACGCGTGAAGAAGGCGGGATGCTTCATCGCTCACCGCCAGCAACTTTGTGCCAGACCAATCGACAAGCATATGGCCGGGCGCATAGCGTCGCTCCCACGGCCCCTCCGGGGAGTGCCGTTCGATAGCGTGTCGCAGGTAGGGGAGCGCCTGTCTGAAATACGATGCGTCGTGTTCCTCAAACGGCTTTTGCCCGGTGCGAAACAGCATTACAACCGCTCGTGTCTGACTTTCAATGTCGACCTTCAAATCAACGGAATGGAGGTTTGCACTGGCCTTGACCATAAGGTTGAAGGTTTTGGAACAAAAATAATCCCGCCTCGGATTCATCAGGATTCCGACAGGATCTTCATTCTCCGTAGGCAAGTTCGGGGAATTGAGCTCCGATGGATCCGAAAAGAACCGATGGTAATCATCACCGAACACCTCAATCGCACAATCTGCGGTGCTTTCGTAGAAAAGGCCCGCGGGCAGACCGTTCTGATCGAGCCAGAACAGCAAGACGGAGTCGGCCCCCACAAGTTCCCGGACTATACGGCAGGCGGCAGGCGCGATAGGTCCGATCCCCGCTCCCGCTCGGCACAAGAGATCAAGTTCGTGCCATTTGCGTTTCTTGCGGTATCGTTGGACATTCATCTGCATTGACTCGACATTTGCATATTGCCGACGTTTGTTAGCGGCAACGTATTCGACTCTGCCCCCGTCAGAGCTTTCATAAGGGACGGCTTATTCACGTTCAAATCACGACAACAAACGGTTGCGGCACGGCACTCTCCGGATGCAGTGCACGGACTTAATCGTAGACATCTCGCCCAAGGCCATCCCTGTCCCGGAAGCACGACGGGCGCTCCTCTATGTCGTCGGAGTACTCGGCGGAGTGACACCTTCATCCGGCAAGTAGGCGAATGACGGAGGAACAAGCGGGAGAATTGGTCTTTCCCGAATCAGGAAATATTCCAAGCGCGGCAACCCGGGTCGGTTACAATGGACTGCGGGACATCCGGCTTTTTTTGTGCAACGCTGCCCTTGTTTTCTCCGGATCTGCTCGCACAAATGATTACTTCTAAAATGCGATCTGCGCCCGCAACTGGAAGATATCCGCCTGCCCATCGCTGCCGCCGATGCTGCGGGCGGTCGGATCGGCCCATGCGTGGATGTAGTTCGCCATCAAGCGGGCATAGGGTTCAGGATACCAGTTCAGGCCAAGCGTCACGTCTTGCTGAACACCGCCCCGAATGTCGTGGCTCGCAAGGTCGATAACGGAGTAACGAGCGACGGCTTCGAACACGCCAGCCCCGCCATGCGTCACCCGTTGGTCCGGTCTCGGCTGGACCCGCTTGAATATGCCAACCTCGGTTGCCGTATCGGCCTCGACCACATAGGGCGCCGCATCGCCGTTGAGGACCCAGCCCCCTTGCAGGTATCCTCCCTGGAAGAACGCGTCCGGTTTCGTGTCGCAATCGACCTGAGTTGCGATGTATTCGGCCTGCATGCGCAAAGGACCACTGGCCCAGGCAAATTCCAGGCCCAGGCGGCCGATTGCACTCGCGTCTTCGATCTTGCCCGTCTTGACGAGATCGGGATTGAACAGGAAGCTCTCCGGCGTGGTGGAGAACGAGGCGCCGACATTGTTCGCGAGCGAGTGGTAGTTCGCTGAAATGCCGAAATGGAGAACCTCGTGTGAGTTCATGATCGGCGCATAGGTCGCGCGAATCGTTCCTTCAAGACCTACCCCGTCGACGCTGTGATTGATGTTGCCCCCGAAGACGCCCACGGAAATTGTCCAGTTCTCCCCGTGTGTGCCGACGGCCGCACCCGTGTTGCGCCCGGCAGGCCCGGAGGCAAACGCGGACGCAAGCGAACGCTCCATGAACATGATATCATTGTTGGATGTGAGCTCGTCGAGGCTGAAGGGCTCCTTGAAATTGCCGACAGTTATCGTGAACGGGGAAAAGCCCTTGTAGCTTGCGAGCAGATTGTTGATTGGGGTCGTGTCACTGCTGAAGTCGTACTGAAGATTCAAAATCAAGTCGTCGTAGATCGTGATCTTCGGCTCGAACCAAAAACGCCGAATATCGGCATGCTTGGGAAACTCGTCGGTAACAGCCGAACTGCCACCGGTTCCAAAATCAGCGTGCAGACGACCGCCGAGGTGGAATTTTATGCCTCCGTCAGCGGATTGGAGCGTTAGGCCGTGCTCGTCAACCACCAAGAGGCGGTCGCCCTTCACTGTAGCGGCTTGGTCCTGCGCCAACACATGGCTTTCCGAAAACAAGACCAGAGCTCCGGCACGCAGAACCAGAGACCCGAAATGAGAGATAGTTGAAGTGAATACCATGAAATTCTCCGGAAATAAGAACGGTCTGGCTCAGCGGGGCAAGCGCCTGTGAAATTGTCAAGCCTCGGATCGGCGATTCTGCGATGATGGCTTCTTGTGGGCGTGAATCTCACTGAACTGCGCGCGAAAGGCAGTTAGAAATGAGTTGCTGAAAGCAAACCCAAATGTTTCGCTGGAGGCCTCGCGAACGGTCCTGTGGCCTCCCAAAGTCGCAACGCCGGAAGCGATCTCTGAGGACGGCCGGAAAACGGAGAAATGGCACTATCGAATTCGTGCCTTGATAAAGAAAGAACTCGTTCCGCTCACTCAAGGTGATTGGCATGGCATCGTCTCCTTTAGCAGGCAAGCGTGCAACTGCTGTCGGTAGGCAAGCCAAGGGTGGCAGGCCTGAAATCGGATCAAAGGCATCGCAGTAATATCCGCGATGGCACCGAAACCTCACTTCGCGCCTTGGGTGAGCAATCGGGATGAGTAGCTGCAACTACCCGTTATTCTCCGGTCAGAATATTCCCCTGTGGGGGATGAAAGTTTCTGGGCAGGGAGGACCTGATTGTCGATAGCCCGACTACACGCCGGAAGCTAAGCGAAGTGCACACCAATTTTCGCGTCGTCCCATAAGGGCGATCGCAATCGACAGTGCGCCTTCCTCGCTCCCGATAGCGTGGGTAGATGGCGCAGGATAGCCGCCGTTGCCCCACCGCGCTGGGCCAGTTGCACGCAGACATATGAGGGCCGGATTGCCCCTGAGATTTGGAAAGTTTGGTTGTGGGGGCAGGATTTGAACCTGCGGCCTTCAGGTTATGAGCCTGACTACACATGTCCGGGCCTGCCCGGAGGCAGCCTAGACGTAGGTATGATTCAGCAATGCGGCTTGAGCGACTAACGTCTCGAGCGTCCGGGACGAAGCCCGGTTCGATCATCAAAGAGACGAGGTACTGTCATGTATCAGGATTCGATTGATCACTTTGCTCAGTCCGGCGAGGAGAAAGCCGAAGAGGTCCGTAGCCACTTTCCTGCCTTCCTGATCGGGGCGGCCATGGCCGGCGCCTATATCGGTTTCGGCGATATCATCATGTTTACCGCCGGCGCTCATGCCGATCCGGCCTGGGCGCATCTCGTCATGGGGGTGGTCTTCTCCTCGGCTCTGACAATCGTCGTCTTTGCCGGCAGCGAGCTCTTCACAGGAACCGCGATGTATATGCCGCTTGCCGTGCTGACGCGGCGCAGCCGTGTTGGCGATATGCTCCTTGTCTGGATCGCGGCCTGGATCGGCAACCTGATCGGCGCCGTGGCACTCGCCGGTCTCTTCCATCTGGCCGGCGGCGGTGTGCTTCTGGGCGACGGAAGCCAAGCGTTCTTTTCGATTGTCTCGGCCAAGATGTCGGCGGGATCGCTCGAGCTTCTTGCCCGCGGCATTCTCTGCAACTGGCTTGTTTGCCTTGCCATCTGGATGGCTGGACGCACGGAAAATGCTGCTGCCAAGATCATGCTGATCTTCTGGCCGATCACCATCTTCGTGGCCGCCGGCTATGAACACAGCGTCGCCAACATGTTCACCTTCTCGATGGCGCTCATGGGCGACCATCCCGCAAACATCACACTTGCTGCCGCCGCCCACAATCTCGTCTGGGTCACGCTCGGCAACCTTATCGGTGGCGGGGTTTTCATGGCCCTTGGCTACTGGCTGCAGGTCCATGGCACGGGTCACGTCTCTTTCATTCCGGCCCCGGTTCGCGTTCGAGCAAGGACTTCCGCTGACCGCAACAAGAAGTGAAGCCTGCCATGGCCAAGCAGATCACGATAACCAGCCTTAGCCCGTCCGAGCCCGCCCCCTCGCCTCCACCGCCTGAAGCTCCCGCTCCGCCGGCTGCCCCCTCCCAGGCAGCCGCGGGGTCATTAAGACGGCTTGCCATCCCCCTTCTCGCCATCGCGCTCGTGTGTGGCGGAGTAGCCATCGTGACCGTTGACTGGAACAGCTGGGTGGCAGGCGCATCGCACCAATCGACCGACGATGCCGTGGTCAGCGCCGATGTCTCGACGCTGAGCGCCCAGATCAGCGGCATTGTCCAGGGCACCCCGGTCACAGATTATCAGACGGTGACGAAGGGCCAGCTGCTCGCCGAAATCGACCCGCGGGAATATGACGCTGCGGTCGCCGTCTCGAAAGCCAATCTTGCGGCTGCCAATGCATCGCTTGCCAATCTCGCAAACCAGATCGAACTCCAAAGGGCTGTCGTGCAGGTAGCTGAAGCGCAGAACGCATCGGCCCTGGCACAGCAGACCCAGACAGAACAGGAGTTCCACCGTCAGACCAGCCTTGGCGGCGCGACCTCGCAACAGCTGCTGCAGCAGGCACAAGCCGCCTATCTACAGGCTCAGGCCTCGGTCAGATCGACGGCGGCTTCGATCGAGCAGCAAAAAGCGCAGTTGAACGTCCTGAACGGGCAATCCCCGCTGCTGCAGGCACAGGTGAATGCCGCCCAGGCGTCGCTCGATACCGCCCTGATCCACCAGGGCTATGCCCGCATCTACGCGCCTTTCGATGGCGTCATCGGCCGCAGGCTCGCCCACGAAGGCGATTTCGTCGCAGCCGGCACCAGCCTCGTGTCGGAAGTTCCGCTTCCGAGCGTCTATATCACCGCGAATTTCAAGGAGACACAGCTCTCACGGATCACGCCGGGCCGATCTGCAGACGTTACCATCGACACTTTCCCTGGCCAGTTGCTGCATGGGAAGGTCGTCGGCCTGTCTCCCGCAAGTGGCTCGATCTTCGCACTGCTGCCGCCCGACAATGCGACCGGA
Source organism: Rhizobium viscosum (assembly GCF_014873945.1). Classification (NCBI taxonomy): domain Bacteria; kingdom Pseudomonadati; phylum Pseudomonadota; class Alphaproteobacteria; order Hyphomicrobiales; family Rhizobiaceae; genus Rhizobium; species Rhizobium viscosum. The sequence continues at coordinate 1,484,561 of NZ_JADBEC010000002.1, forward strand.
AACTACACCAAGGTCGTCCAGCGTGTCCCGGTCAAGATCGTCTTCGATCCCGGCCAGCCGCTGGTCGATCGGCTGAAGCCCGGAATGTCTGCCGTCGTGACCGTCGATACCAAGCCGGACCTGGACCAATGAGTGCGGCTCCGCGCGCCTTTGGTCCACTGACCAGCGGCACGACGACCAGCCATCCGCTTCTCATCGTCACGGCCCTGTTGCTCGCCTCTTTCGTCGTCGGCTTCGATACGCGCGTCTTTGCCGTCGGCCTGCCCGATATCCGCGGCGCCTACTCGCTTGGCTTCGACGAAGCCTCCTGGCTCAGCACCGTCGCCAACGCGCCACAGATCCTCATTTCATCGGCCGTCGCCTGGCTCGCCACCGTTTTCGGCGTGCGCCGGGTGATGATCCCGACGACATTGGTCTATGCCTGCGTTTCGCTCATCATTCCCATGGTCCATGACGGCGGCGCATTCTTTGCGTTGCATGCGGTGCGAGCCCTTCTACTCGGCGTCTTCATCCCGGCCACCATCATGGTGATCTTCCGCAATCTCGACATGAAATACTGGCTGATCGGCCTTTCGATCTACGCGCTTCGCGTTCCGCTATCGCAGAATCTCGGCTTCGTGCTCGTCGGCATCTATGATGATTATCTCGGCTGGCAGTGGGTCTATTGGCAGGATGTGATCGTCACGCCGATCATCGCCCTTCTCCTCATCATCGGTGCTCCCAAAGAAGAGATCAATTCAAGCCTGCTCAAGGATGCCGACTGGGGCGGAATGATGCTGCTCGGATGCTCGATGACCATGATTTATGTCGGTCTCGATCAGGGCAACAGGCTGGACTGGTTCAATTCCGGCATCGTCACGTCGCTGCTGGCAGGCGGCATGATTCTCTTCATCGGGTTCCTCATCAATGAGAGCGTCGTTGCTAATCCCTGGGCGCATGCGAGCGTGATCCTGTCGCGCAATATCGGCATTGGCTATGCGATCATCATCGCCTTTACCTTTGCCAGTTCCGGCGCGTCGATTTCCATTCCGGGCTTCCTGCAGACGGTCGTCGGATTGCGGCCGATCGCCATCTCGGAACTCTACATTTTCGGCGCGGTCATCCCGGTCTTTCTGTTCATCGCATTTGCGATCTTCCTGCTGCGCCGGATCGATGCGCGCCTTTGCATCATGATGGGGTTATCGGCGATGGCACTCGGCTCTCTCTGGGGATCAAACCTCTCCACTACATGGGCGCCGTTGAACTTCCTGCCGGTGGTGCTCCTCCATACAGCCGGGCAATCCTTCGCCTTCTTCGCGACGGTCGTCCACCTGATTGCCAATTCCGACCCGAAACGCTCGACGGCGGCATCCGCTTATATCCAGGTGATCCGGCTCGGTAGCGTCGAGCTGGCGCTAAGCCTTTTGAACACCTGGCTTCGACAACGCGAGCAGTATCATTCCAATATCCTGACCGGCCCGATCTCGGGATCGTCGAGCAATCTTCACGGCGTGCTGGCAAAGTTGGAGACGCTGTTCGGGACAAGCCATCGCGGTAGTCTCGAAGCCCTCTCCGCAGTTGCGGCTGATATCCATGCCCAGGCAAACGTGCTTGCCTATGCCGATATCTTCGTCCTGTCTTTCTGGTCCGCGATCGCCGGCCTTGCGCTTGTGGCCTGCATGGGCGCCATGCCCTTCGGACCGCTGCATCCCGATTTCCGCAAGAACCCGCCGGCCGCCGACGCGCATCCGGCCTCAGCCGGCTGACCGGGCGACGCTCGATATTCCTTCGAATAAGCCTTGGTGCCGATCGCGGCATGGACGGATTCCATTTTCCTCGTCCATGCGGAATCCACGATGAAGCTACCCGAATCTCATCCAGCATTGACTTTAACTTATCGCGTTTTTGATCGCTCATGACGGACAAAAATGGCACTGTTTAAAGTACCGGGCAAAAAGACATTATAAAGATGGAGAAATGTCCGTTTCAAACGGACTTTCGCGGCCGATTGTACGGATGAAGAAAACCCGCCCGCGATGTTATAACGTAACTGACGTGCTGTGAGGCTCTTCTTGTGTCCGTCGCTAACCGTTGCCGTTAAGTTTGCGATGCCGCGCAAGGGCTATCGCGAGACCGACGTCAACGCAGACGATTGACCTCGGTCGCCGACTTGCGCCTGGCGATAAACTCGCGCAGCAGGGGCAGGAAGAAAGCCTTGCTGAACTGGCCGATCGACGGGTCCGGCTCGAGATAGAACGAACGGCCTATGGCATCGGTGTTGAACTCGTCGAGAATGATCCACAGGCGCAGGTCAGCATCGAGGCCGGCCCGGCGCTTCTCCATAGCCGGGATCTCGGCGGCGAAGCGCACCGCCTCGGGCTCCTTGGTGGTGATCGGAAAGAAGAGCACAAGATCGCCGTCCGGCCGCCCCATGCGAACGCCGACCGCGACCGGCCTGGACTTGCGTCCCTCGGTTTCACCGTGACGGTCTTCACGCGCCCAGAGATAGGGATAACGGATGACGCACGCGGTCTGGATGAGGTCGTAGCTCATGGCCGGCGGGGCTCATCCTCGCCGGCATAGGCGTCGACGGCAGCCTCGAACTCTGCCAAAAGGCTGTCGGACATCGTTTCGATCGTCCCAGCCGTTCGGGGATCCGACTGCTTCATCAACCGCTGGTAGTCCTCGATGCTGAGTAGCACCAGGCGCGGCTTGTTGCGTTGGGTGATGGTGACGGGATGACGAAGAGCCTCGGCGATGATATCGCCGGACTTCCTCGACAAGTCGCTGGTCGAGTAGGAATTGCCTCCGGGCATCGTGCACTCCGTTTGCTGTGTTTGTTGCAAATTACAGCATTTACAGCATTTCGACAATTGGTATTCGCGCCAGCGGGAGTATGTAGACGGCATCGTCTTCAATGTGTCGTATAGGTGCAGTGAGCCGGTGCGAGTGCTTTTCGCGCCGGTCCTTCCGCGTGCCGCCAGTTACCCATATGCGGGAGCGTATACCTATGGGGAACGGCAACTAGACCTGCGTATAGATGCGCCAGTGCCTGCCCGGACGTAGCCTTCTCGCATTGAATTGATCCAGCAGGACACAGAAGCGCCGGTCAGGCTGCAGATAATCGGCAGCCTGATCCCTGACCTGGGCACCAGCCCTTCAATTCAGGAAACAGAATAAGGCCGCCCACGCCGGTGGCCGTTGCAGCGTCGTTCGACCTTTAGCCCATGGAGCCGGCAGTGACATCCATCCGCATCGTGACTGAACCCCGTCGTCGCCGGAAACCGGCGATCCTGGCTGCCATCGCCATACTCGCCGTTGCGGGCGGATCGGCCGCAGCCTTCTGGTTTGCAGGGACGGAGCCGACCATTGCCGCCCCGGAGCCTAGCTCGGCGGCCGTGCCGGTCGAGGTCGCCACGCCCGCCGTTACCGACGTGCCTGTCTATCTCGATGGTCTCGGCACGGTGCAGGCGAACTATACGGTCAATATCACGACGCGTGTCGACGGAGAGCTCCAGAGCGTGATGTTTGTCGAGGGGCAGGCTGTCAAGAAGGGCGACGTGCTCGCCATCATCGACCCCCGCCCTTTCCAGGCGGCCGACGATCAGGCTGCCGCAAAGATCAAGCAGGACCAGGCCGATCTCGCCAACGCCCAATATCTGCTCGGCAAGGACCAGAAACTGGGCCAGCAGCAGATCGTCACGCAGGAAACCGTCGAGCAGCAACAAAGCATGGTGGCAAGTGCACAGGCACAGCTTGCGCAGGATCAGGCCGCCAAGGAGGCTGCTGACGTGTCGCTCTCTTATACCGAGATCCGCTCACCGATCGACGGCCGCACGGGTATACGTCGGGTCGATCCCGGCAACGAAGTCCAGACGACCGATACGACGCCGATCGTCACCATCACCCAGACACAGCCGATCACGGTCGTCTCAACCCTGCGTGAGGACGATCTCGACGCGGTGCGTGACGCACTGAAGGCCGGTCCGGTCGAAGTGACAGCGGTGTCTATGGATCAGTCGCAGCAGCTTGCGTCCGGCACGCTCTCGCTCATCGACAACGTCATCGATCAGGCAAGCGGCACGATCCGCATCAAATCGATCTTCGAAAACAAGGACGATGCCCTGTGGCCGGGCCAGTTCGTGATGCTGCGGATTAAGCAGCGGACGCTTCAAAAGGCCGTGACCGTTCCCTCCGCAGCACTTGAGCGCGGAGAAGACGGTTTCTACGTCTATGTCATCGATGCGGCCGGCACGGCTACCGTGCGTAAGGTCACCCCCGGCCCGATCGAGAGCGGCCGCGCCGTCATCGAAAAGGGCCTTGCCGGCAACGAGCAGGTCGTCACGTCAGGCCAGTATCGCCTGGATGTCGGTACTCGGGTTTCCATTCAGCAAGCGACCGCTTCTGCTGCCGCCAAGGAGTAGGCCATGTCGATTTCCTCCTGGTTCATCGAACGGCCGATTGCCGCCTCGCTGCTGATGGCCGGCCTCTTTGGCATCGGTATCGTCGCCTACCCTCTCCTGCCGGTGGCACCCCTGCCGCAAGTCGATTTTCCGACGATCCAGGTCTCGACACAGCTTCCCGGCGCCGATCCGAAGACGATGGCATCGGCGGTAACCCAGCCGCTGGAGCGGCAGTTCGGCCAGATCCCCGGCGTCACCCAGATGACCTCGACGAGCACGCTCGGCTCGAGCGCGATCACTCTGCAATTCGATCTGTCGCGCGACGTCGATAGCGCCGCCCAGGACGTGCAGACCGCAATCAACGCGGCCGGAGGGCAATTGCCGACGGACCTGCCTTCGCCGCCAACCTATCGCAAGGTCAATCCCGCCGATCCGCCGGTCATGGTTCTTGCGCTCACTTCGGATACCCTGCCGCTGACGCAAGTCGACGATTTTGCCGAAAGCGTGCTCGCGCAGCATGTCAGCCAGATCGACGGCGTTTCGCAGGTTCTGATCTTCGGACAGCAGAAGCCGGCCGTGCGCCTGCAGATCGATCCCGGCAAGATCGCCGAGATGGGACTTTCCCTTGAGGATATCCGCAGCGCCGTGACCGGCATCACCAGCAACTCACCGAAAGGCAGTGTGCAGGGTGGAGAACACACCTACACGATCTATGACAATGACCAGCTCCTGAAGGCCGCCCCCTGGAACGATTCGATCGTCGCTTATCGCGACGGCGCTCCGGTCCGCATCAGCGATATCGGCCAGGCGATCGACGGACCGGAGAACGATCAGCTGGCGGCCTGGGCCGATGGCAAGAGGGCGATCCTCCTGCCGATCTTCAAGCTCCCGGGCGCCAACATCATCGATACGGTCGGCGCGATCCGCGCTGCCCTGCCGCAGCTGCAAGCGATCGCACCGGCCGCCATCCACCTCTCCATCCTCAGCGACCGGACGACCACGATCCGCGCCTCGGTGGCGGATGTCGAAACGACGCTTGTCATTACCATCGCCCTTGTGGTCATGGTGATCTTCATCTTCCTGCGCAATGTCTGGGTGACGGTGATCCCGAGCGTCACCGTGCCGCTGGCGCTCCTGGCAACATTGGCGCTGATGTATGTCGCTGGCTTCAGCCTCGATAATCTCTCGCTGATGGGCTTGAGTATCGCCGTCGGTTTCGTCGTCGATGATGCGATCGTGATGGTCGAGAACATTCATCGCCATATGGAGATGGACAAAACGCCGAAACAAGCGGCAATCGACGGCGCGCGCGAAATCGGCTTCACCATCATTTCGATCAGTATCTCGCTCGTCGCCGTTTTCATTCCGCTGCTCCTGATGGGCGGCATTGTCGGCCGGCTATTCCGGGAGTTCGCAATCACCGTGACGATGACGATCGTCGTCTCGGCAATCGTCTCGCTGACCATCACACCGATGATGAGTTCACGCTTCCTGAAGCCGGAAAAAGACGCCAACCATGGCAGGCTTTATGCAATGAGCGAGAAGGCGTTCGACGGGCTTCTTGCCGCCTACCGCTACACGCTCGATATAGCGCTGCGCCATCACCGGCTGACCATGACAGTCTTCATCGCTTCGCTTGCGGCAACCGGCTTCCTGTTCGTCAATATTCCCAAGGGCTTCTTCCCGATCCAGGACACCGGCCTGATCACCGGTACACTCGAAGCCGCGCAGGATATTTCCTTCGCTGAAATGTCGCGCCACCAGCTTGAGGCAGGCAAAATCGTTGCCAGCGATCCCGGGGTTGCGACCGTCGGCATGGCCGTCGGCAGCGGAGCGGGCCAGACCATCAATAACGGCCGCATGTTCATCACGCTAAAGCCTGAAGACCAGCGCGATGCCTCGGCAAGCGAAATCATCAACCGGCTTCGTCCGAAACTCGCGCAGATGCAGGGTGCAGAACTCTTCCTGCAGCCGGCGCAGGATATCAACGTCGGCGGACGCGCCTCGGCCACGCAGTTCCAATATACGCTGCAGGACGGCAATGCCGACGAGCTCGACGACTGGGCAGCTAAGCTGCTTGCCACATTCAAGACGCTGCCGGAGCTGACCGATGTCGCCACCGACCAGCAGAATAGCGGCGCTACCGTCACGCTTACGATCGACCGTGACCAGGCATCGCGCTTCGGCATTGCGCCGCAAATGATCGACGATACGCTTAACGATGCTTTCGGCCAGCGCCAGGTCACCCAATATTTCACCGACCTGAACAGCTACCATGTGGTTCTCGAGCTTGCACCGCAATTCCAGAAATCGCCGCTGGCGATCAACGGTCTCTATATCAAATCGCCGCTGACCGGCGAGCAGGTTCCCTTGAACCAGCTCGTCAAGCAGACGACGGAGCCGACGGCCGTGCTTGCCGTCAACCACCAGAGCCAGTTTCCGGCCGTCACACTCTCCTTCAACCTCGCAAAGGGCACCGCACTCAGCCAGGCGGTTGCCGCGATCAGCAAGGCTGAGGCCGATCTCGGCAAGCCGGCAACCGTCATCGGCACGTTCCAGGGCAACGCTCAGGCCTATCAGAGCTCGCTCTCAAGCGAACCGCTGCTGATACTTGCAGCGATTGCCGTGATCTATCTGATCCTCGGCGTACTCTATGAGAGCTATTTCCACCCGCTGACGATCCTGTCGACGCTTCCCTCCGCGGGCCTCGGTGCTCTCGTCATGCTCTGGGCCTTCGGCTTCGACTTTACCGTGATCGCGCTGATCGGCGTGATTCTGCTGATCGGCATCGTCAAGAAGAACGGCATCATGATCATCGACTTCGCCATCGCCGCCCAGCGCGAGCAGGGACTGTCGCCGGAAGACGCGATCCGTCAGGCCTGTCTCCTGCGCTTCCGCCCGATCATCATGACGACAGCGGCGGCACTTCTTGCCGGTCTGCCACTGATGCTCGGCCACGGCACCGGCTCGGAACTGCGCCAGCCGCTCGGCTATTCCGTGGTCGGCGGCCTGCTCATCAGCCAGGTGATGACGCTCTACACCACCCCGGTCGTCTACCTCTACCTGGAAAAACTGAGCGAATTCGTCAGCCGCAGACGGCACGCCACCACCGGCGCCCCAACCCAAGCCCCGGCAGAATAACCCTCCCAATCGACACGAAAGGATTAAAACCATGGAACCTCTTTCTAGACGCACGGTTCTAGCGCTTGGAGCGATGGGCGGAACGGCACTTGCGGCGGGTGCAGCGCACGCAGCAAGCTTCGGCAATCCCGATCAGCCGGCAGAAGGCGCGATCAACGCCAATCCTGCCGGGCTCTCCGATCCCGGCCCGAAGAACCCTGCCATCAACGATCAGTTTCCCTCGTTCGGCAATCCGCCGGCAACCGATGTCGGCGATATGCAGCTCTTCTGGGGATCGTTCAACAATGCCCCCAAGCGCATCCAGAACGGCGGCTGGGCACGGCAAGTGACGCAGGCCGATTTTGCAATTTCCGAAGCGGTCTCCGGCGTCAACATGCGCCTTGGCCCCGGCGGCATCCGCGAGATGCACTGGCACCGGGCTTCCGAATGGGCGATCATGACCAATGGCCGCTGCCGGGTGACCGTGCTTGATCCGCAGGGCCGCGCCTATGTGCAGGATGTCGAGGCTGGCGATCTCTGGTATTTTCCAGCAGGTTACCCGCACTCGCTCCAAGGCCTCGGGCCTGAGGGTGCCGAATTCGTCCTCGTCTTCGATGAGGGCGACCAGTCCGAATATGGCACGCTGCTCCTGACCGACTGGCTGGCGCATACCTCGCCGGAACTGCTCGCCAAGAATTTCGGCGTGCCGCAGGACACGTTCAAGAACATCCCGTTGCAGGATCTCTGGATCTTCCAGGGCAAGGAGCCAGGTCCGCTTTCGGCCGACCAGGAGGCCGTGGCTTCCGGCGGCCTGCCGCCCTACCCCTTCACCTACAGACTGACGGCATCGGCACCCCTGAAGCAGAATGCATCGGGCACGATCCAGCTTGCCGACAGCAGCATCTTCAAGGTTTCCAAGACGATTGCCGCTGCGATCGAGACGATCAAGCCGGGCGGCGTGCGCGAAATGCACTGGCATCCGAATGCCGACGAATGGCAGTACTGGATGAAGGGCGAGGGCCGCATGACGGTGTTCGATGCCGGCCCGCGCAGCCAGACCGCCGATTTCCGGCCCGGCGATATCGGCTATGTCAAAAGGAGCCAGGGCCACATTATCGAGAATACCGGCAAGACGGACCTTCAATTCGTCGCCGTCTTCAAGGTGGCTGACTATCAGGAGGTCGGCCTCTCCTCGTGGCTGACCCATACGCCTGCCGCCCTCGTTGCCCAGCATCTCAATATCAGCGTCCAAGATATTGCGAAATTCCCTGCCGACCAGCCGGGTATCATGCCCAAGGGCTGACCCCTTGTATTGCGGCTGCAAAACACCACCTCCGCCATGGCAAGTGGCGGAGGTTTTTGGCGTTTACGGAAAACCGGCATGCCCTTTCCGGCCGTTCGAAAAAATTCCGCATCGGCACGGAATAAAATCTGCGATGCTTTCGTATACTCAATCATGGAACGGAAAGAACGCCCCTTCGATGTCATTGGTCAGCTCGCAGCGCTTCGTCGCTACGCGCGCTCGCTGGTGCGCAATTCGGACGAGGCGGAGGATCTCGTGCATGATGCACTGGTGCGGGCCTTCGAGAAGCGCAAGAGCTTCCGCAGCGGCGGAAACCTGCGCACCTGGCTGCTTTCCATTCTGCACAATGCGCATATCGACCGGGTGCGACAAACCCGCTCGCTGACGCGCCGCCATGATGAAGCGGCAGTCGAGGCGGAGCAGTCGCTGCCGGCCGGACAGGAACATGCGGTGCGCCTGCAGCAAGTGCGCAACGCCTTTTTCGATCTGCCGGAAGAGCAGCGTGAAGCGCTGCATCTCGTGGCGATCGAGGACCTGTCCTATCAGGAAGCGGCCAATGCGCTCGGCATTCCTGTCGGCACGCTGATGTCGCGCATTTCCCGCGCCCGCGCCCAGTTGCGCGAGTTCGAAGAGAAGATGCCGCGCATTGCGCATCTGAAATTAGTTGGAGGGAACGGCAATGAAGGCGATTGATCCAATCATCGATGCCGATCTCGACGCCTATGTAGACGGCGAGCTCGATGTTGCACGGCGTATCCAGGTGGAATCCTATCTCTCCGAGAATCCGGCCATTGCCGCCAAGGTCATGGCCGATCTCAGCATGAAGGGCGAATTGCGCCTGGCGCTCGCCGGCGAAAGCGCCTTCGGCCGCGCCGAGACGCGCGATGCCGCCCGAAAGCTGGAACGCGGCCTTTCCTACGGTCGCATCCTTCATTCGGTGCAGCGCATTGCTGCTGTTGGTGTACTGCTCGCCGCCGGCTGGGTGGCACATAATTCCTTCGGCGCCTTCACGGCAACGGAAGTCGCAGCTTCTGTTCCGGCACCAGCCTATGTCGAGGATGCGGTGCGCGCCTACCGCACGGCAGCGCTTCGTGAAACCATCCCGTCGCAGACGGCATCTGCCTATAGCGCCGATGAAATCCGCGCTGCGACCGCAATCGTGATGCCCGAACTGCCAAAAGGCTGGAAGGTTGCCGATGTGCAGATCTTCCCGTCGGATTTTGGCCCGAGCGTGGAAATGGCAATCGAGGAAGCAGACGGCAAGCGCCTGTCGCTCTTCGCCGTCCGGCCAGGTGCCTTCGAGGTGAAGCCGGTCAGTCATCTTGCCCTTGAAAAGACAGAAGCCGCTTACTGGCAGATCGGCGAGGTCGCTTACGCGCTGATCGCCGAAAACAGCGGCGCCAATCTCGATCAGGCAGCCGAACGGCTTGCCCGGTCACTCTACTAGTTCAACCGAGGAGATCAGTCATGAATCCGATCAATCCCCGTTATGGTTACGGCTCTAGCGCCCAGACACAGGCCCTTTTCGATGAAGGTCTGCGCCAGCATATGCTACGCGTCTACAACTATATGGCGCTCGGCCTTGTCATTACCGGCATCGTCGCCTTCATCGTCGGCTCGACCCCGGCGTTGTACGTGCCGATTTTCCAGACGCCGCTCAAGTGGGTGGTGATGCTGGCGCCACTCGCCTTCGTATTCTTCTTCTCGTTCCGCATCCAGTCGATGTCGTCGAGCACCGCACAGATGACCTTCTGGGCCTTCTGCGCCGTGATGGGCCTGTCGCTTGCCTCCGTCTTCCTGGTCTTCACCAAGACGAGCATCGCTCAGACCTTCTTCATCACCGCTGCCATGTTCGGCGCGATCAGCCTCTACGGCTACACGACGAAGCGTGACCTTTCGAAGATGGGTTCGTTCCTGATGATGGGCCTGTTCGGCATCATCATCGCCGGCATCGTTAACATCTTCCTGGGTTCGTCCGCCCTGCAGTTCGCGATCTCGGTGATTGGTATCGTCGTCTTCGTCGGCCTCACTGCCTACGACACGCAGAACATCAAGGAACAGTATTCGGAAAACTACGATCAGGAATCGAACCAGAAGCTGGCCGTCTTCGGCGCTCTCTCGCTCTACCTGAACTTCGTCAACATCTTCCAGCTTCTGCTCAACTTCACGGGCGAGCGGGAATAAGGACCGCGCTTCTGGGGGCAATGGAAGCGCAGAGCGCCCGGTTCGAAATCTGTGACAGGATGACGGATCGGGTGCTCACCCTAAAGAAAACGGCCGGGCTTGATGCCCGGCCGTTTTCGTTTGTGGATTTTACGTTAGAATTTCAAATCGGAAATTCACATACGGTTGTTAGATTTGATCGACGAATTCGACACAATTTTTCGCTAAGAATTTGAGTCGGATTTTGTGCTCTTGCCTGCCTCTTCCATCTTCCGCCCCAGCCTGGTCTTGCCCGCCCGGCGCGGTCCGACGATCAAGACCACTGGCGTATCCGAAAGGGCTTCCTCTGCCCGGCGCTCCACGAACCGCTTGTACATACTCGCCCCGATTCCCTGAAAATTGGAATTATTGGCTATGATATTTGGAAGTCAATAATCTGTTGATTGGAACTTAGTGGCGTAAACTTTGGGAACCGGCGGTCGCTCGAACGTGCGCTTCCTACTGCCGGCCGCTGACCGGCACCCGTCCTTCTCGGTGGTTATCGGAGAGGGAGAGAGGGGCCGGAAAGGGTTGGTCTGGCGGGTTTTGAGAGCGCCCGGGCGAGCCTTTCCTCGCTCTCGACAAGGTTCTCCATGACGATGATCTCGTCTCCGGCCGCCGACGCGGCCACACCCTCGATTGTTCGTACCGCCCATGCCAGTCGAGGCGGCTGCATCCTTGATGCCGCCAATGCGCTGCTTACCTTTCCCGAACAAGGTCGGCCCGTTGGCCCCGCTCCGGGCTTAGGTAGCCAACCCAGGGGTCTATCAGGAACAGCCCCTCCAACGTTTCGACGTCCCCTCGAGAACGGCCGCGACAAGAGCCGTTTGCCGTTCTGCGTGAGGCCTGACAAGTGCCTCTACCGCCGCTGGCCGCCGTCCAGCACAAATCGGCTGGATGCCAAGACCAGAAAACATGACATTTCCCGGCGTGAAACCGTTAGGTCAAAACTGCGTGCCGGATTTTTAGCTTAGCACTTCAATTGAAATCGGGAAGCAAACGCCACATCCGTCTGTGGCAACAGCCCTGCCCCGGATTTCAGATGATGCCCCAGGCCCGGTAGCGGCCGCGGCCGGTGATCTCGCGAATGCCAATCTCGTTGATCAGGTTCAGCGCACCGCGCTGCGTGACGCCAAGCTCACGGGCGACCATGGCGGCCGACACCATCGGCCGCGACAGGATGAAGTCGGCAAGTTGCGGCAGGCTGCTGTTCGAGCGGCGGCCGCGAAAGCGCAGCTCCATCTGCGTACGCGCCAACGACAGGCGATCGATCTCCTTGAGGCCGGTGGCGGCACTCTCCCGCATCGCATCGAGAAAGGCCTGCAGGCGTGTGACACGATCACGCGAGCGCCGGCGCTCGTGGCGGATCTGCTTCAGCCCGCTGTGGAAAGAAAAGAGATGCGAGGCGACCTTGCCTCTGACACGCAGGCCGCTGGCAATCAGCAGGCCGCCCAGCCAATGCTGGCGGCGCAGCGGTTCGATCCGTTCCCAGGCGTCGAAGAGGATGGCTGCGGCCAGGCTGGGCGGCAGCTCTTCAACAAGCGGGATCAGGCCACGCCATTCCTGGAGCCGTTCTTCCTCATTCCATTCGTCGTCGCCGAACAGACCGAGCGGATCGTCATCGCGCTGCGAGGGCGCAGCCTCCTCTGGCTCTTCCGCAACAGGCTTTCCGGCATGACGGTCGAGAAGTTTTTGCGAGCGGGCGAGCAGGGCATCGAGTTCGGCGAGTTCGGCGGCAAGCGGCGCCCCGTCATCCTCATCGTCAGGCTCGTGCCCGATCAGTGCAGGACCTACCGCCTCCGGCGTCTTCTCCTCCCCTTCCAACGTGCTCGCGGTCAGCACGCCAAGGCCGGTCGGGCTGAGCGCCCAACTGGGATCGGCCGTCTCGATCCTCCGCCGGGTGCGCAGCACCGAATGGGCGATCGTCAGCTCGTGACTCGGCGCGCGGCTGTCCATATGAGCATCGTGCAGGACGAGATCCTCGATATGCACGAGCTCGCCGGCCACCCACAGCGCGCCGGCTGCATCGAAGAAATGGCTGCGCGCGGCAAAGCCCTGTCCCACCGGGGAACGGGCCGCCCGCTCATCTAGCCGCGCCAGTGCGTCCTCGGCCCCGGCGATGGCCGGAAGCAGCGTCTGGAGCGTTGCAGCGTCGATATCGTAGCGCATTGTTAGGTTTAATGGATTCTCACAAAGGGAAGCAAAACCCTTATTTGCTTCCGTCAGTTATCGCATGATGGAACCGTGTGAACAACGTCATGGCCGGCCAGCTCAAGGTTTTCACCCGGTTTTTCGGATAGGATCATTTGCCTATATCGATGTGGGCACGAGCGAAGCGATTGCTTCGCCTATCAGGTGAAGTCGCACCATCGACAAGTGCGCTGCGTCGCGATCCCCGCTCCGGTCCCGTTGCTTCGCCCTACTTCCCCGCCTCCAGCTTCCCAGCCCTGTAGGCTTCATAAAGCTCGTCGAGGCGGCCTGAAAGATAGGCGCCGAAATCCGGTGCGTCACCAGTCTTCAAGGCGATGGTGAAGGATGTGCCGGAACTCTTGATGCGACCGGCGATCTTGCCGCCGCTTACAGGCTTCCAGTCATATTCGACACTCTCGGGCTTGACTTCTTCCTTCTTGGAAAGCTCGGCGACGAGAAGCTCGAAACGGCGATCGCTCTCTACGGCGTTGAATGTGGAAGATCCAATCAGCCTCGTCAGGCGCGCTGCCGCAGCGTCGGTCCAGTCTTGGGCAAGCGCCATCCAGCGTCTGCGGCCGATGCCAGGTGCAGCACCGACGGCCTGGATGATATCGGCGGGAATAGCCTTTGCCACGGAGATAAGCTTCGACAGTTCGGTCTTGTCGGTCGAGAGCGCCTTCATGATAACAGGACGATCAAACTTCTTCAGTTCGAGATTGAGTGCGAAGACAGCGCGCTCGATATAGGAAAGGTTGCGGCGCGCCGAGTTTTCGATGCCCTGGGCGATGACGAGATCTGTATCGTCAAGCTTGCGGATGACCGCCTGCACCTTGCGGCCGAGCAGCTTGATGGCCTGAAGTCGGCGATGGCCATAGGCGACCTGGTAGCGCCCGTCATGATGCGGATTGCGCCGCACGAGGATCGGCACTTCCTGGCCGTTCTCGGCGATCGATTGCACGAGTTCGTCTTCCAGATCGAGCGGCTCGTCACCGAGACGATCGCGGATGAAGGAGGAATCGATCAGTTCCGGATCGAGCTCGACGATATGTTCGCCGGACAGCAGAGCTTCTTCCATCGCTCTGCTCTCTTCCTCCATGCGGCCGAGTGTCAGGGCCATGGTGCGCACCGGACCGGCTGCACCGCGCGCAGCCGTTTCCTCGAAGTTGGCCGCGGCCAACTCCTGCGCAGTGTCGGTGAACAATCCCTTCAGTCGATCTCGTCTGCTCATGTGCGGCCCCATGCTTTATGGATGCTGGTAATAATTTCGCCATTGGCGGCGTTAACCGATTCCAGTGCCCGGTCATAGGTGGAGCGGCGAACCTGCCCCTTTTCAATTTCATAAAGGGTCTGTTTGGTCAGGCCCGCATCGGCAATGGCCGTCGATTTCAGGATGGTCGCCGTCAGCACATCATCCCCGAAGAGACTGCGCAAGAGTGCTACGATCTGCGACTGCGGCGCATCAAAAGGCTCATGGCGGGTGACGACATATTTGATGAAATCATGCTGCAGGTCGCCGCCGGCCTTGCGCACGACCGACAAGAGGTCGGACGTCATCAACAAGAATTGCGACATGGAGGCGACATCGACCATCTGCGGATGGATGGTGATCAAGAGCGAGGTGGCGGCGCAGACGGCGCCGAGCGTGAGATAGCCGAGCTGTGGCGGGCAGTCGATGACGACGATATCGTAATCTGCCTCGACCTCGGCGATTGCATTGCCGACGCGCCGGAAGAACAGCTCCTCCGGCTTCTGGCGATCATTCAAGGCACGCGGCGTTTCATGCTCGAACTCCATCAGTTCGAGATTGCCCGGGACCATATCGAGACCGTCGAAATAGGTTTTGCGGATAATATCCTTCAACGGACGCCGGTGCGCATCGTAGCGGATCGCACCATAGAGCGTGTCGCCGTCGCCGAGATCGAATTCCGGCTGGACACCGAGCAGGGAGGAAAGCGAGGCCTGCGGATCGAGATCGATCGCCAGAACGCGATAGCCTTCCAGCGCCAGATGCTGCGCCAGATAAAGCGTCGTCGTCGTCTTGGCCGAGCCGCCCTTGAAATTGGTGATGGCGATCGTCTGCAGCTTCTCGCCGTCGCGGCGCCAGGGCAGGTAGGAGAGCGCATCCTTCGGCTTGATCTTCGCCATATGTTGGCGCAACTCGTTGATCTGGCCGAGCGTGTAGGAGCGGCGGCCATTCTGCGAGACGTCCGGCTGCGGGCCCTTGCCATCCAAGGAAAGCTGGCGAAGATAGCCATCGGAGACGCCGATCATCTGCGCCGCCTCACCCGAGGTGAATGTCCGTAGCGTCTTTTGCGAAAGCGGCGGGAAGAGCCTGTCCCGCAGCAGCTTCAACTGGCGCGAGAGCTGTGTGGCGTGCCGCTCGATGCGAATATCGGTTGTCGATACGCTAATGTTGTCCAAAACACTTGCCCCTTCTTAAAGCGCTTTTCTGTCAACATAGCGTCAAAAAGCGTATCGAAGATGACATGATTCGGGGATGGCGACAATAAACGGTTCGCTAACCACACAGATAGAAAGTTGGCCGCGGCCAACTTCTGGGTCGCCCTTGCCAAAGGCTTGCTTTGGCGGCACAAACCGCTGGAAATCGCGAGGCAGAAAGCGTGCGGCATATCCACATTATCGGTGTCGGAACGGGCAATCCCGAACATCTGACCATCCAGGCGATCAACGCCATGAACGCGGCAGACGCGGTGTTCATCCCGACCAAGGGTGCCGCGAAGGCGGATCTTGCCGAGATTCGCAGGGAAATCTGCGAGCGATATTTGACTCGCGAAGGTGTGCGCATCGTTGAATTCGAGGTCCCGAAGCGCGCAACAAAGGACCGGAGTTACGTCCAGAGCGTAGACGACTGGCATGCTGCGATCGCCCATATCTATGAAGGACTGATCGGCGACTTGCCGGAAAACGGTGGCGGCGCCTTCCTCGTCTGGGGCGACCCGAGCCTCTATGACAGCACGATCCGCATCATCGAACGGGTACGTGACGCCGGTGCCTGCCCCTTCGACTATCATGTCGTTCCCGGCATCACCAGCATCCAGGCGCTGGCGGCAAGTCATCGCATCCCTGTCAATCTCGTCGGCAAGCCGGTCGAGATCACCACCGGCCGGCGGCTGACCGAAACGGGGCTGACGCATGAGAGCACCGTCGTCATGCTTGATGGCGAACAGGCTTTTTCGAAAATCAACGATCCCGAGGCCGAGATCTTCTGGGGTGCCTATCTCGGCACCGAGAACGAAGTGATCCGCTCAGGTCGCCTCGGCGACATAGCCGACGATATTCTCCGGCTTCGGGCCGAAGAGCGCCAGCGGCACGGCTGGATCATGGATATCTATCTCCTGCGCAAGGGACGGGACTTCAAAGAATAGCCGTTCTCGTATCCGACCCGATCTCGCTTTGCTGCATCCGGCGCGATCATGTAAGACATGGGCCAAAGGATGGATGAATGCGCAGCGCCGCCGGCAAGATCTTGGAAGCAGAAAGCCCTGATATAACGGGCATGCAGCGTGGCGCCTGCCCGGCGCTCGCAGCCCCCATGCAAACCGGCGACGGCCTGCTCGTTCGCCTGCGGCCGGCTGGCAGTGCACTCACGATCTCCCAATTCCGGCAATTGGCCTCGGCAGCCGCGCGACATGGAAACGGTATTCTTGAAATCACCGCCCGCGGCAATCTGCAGATCCGGGGCCTTCAACCCGGCTCGGTCGGGCCGTTGGCTGCGGAGATCGATGCCGCCGGCATCATCGTGCCTGACGGCGTGGCGATTGAAATATCGCCGCTGCATGGCATCGATGCCGACGAGATCGCCGATGCGGCGGACATGGAAGCGATGCTGCGCGCCAAGCTTGGCGACCTTCTCGGCTCGCCGCACCTTGCTCCGAAACTCTCCATCCTGATCGATGGGGGCGGTCAGTTTTCACTTTCCACTCTCACTGCCGATATTCGCATCGTCGCACAACCCGCCAGACAATGGCTGGTCTCAATAGCCGGCGACGATGAGGGCGCGACGCCATTGGCCCTTGGTGGTACGAATGCGGCTGTCGATGCGGTCGGCGATCTGCTCCAGATGCTGATTGCGCGCGGCAGGCGGACACGCGCCCGCGACGTCGACGCAGCAATGGCGCATGCCCGTTATCCGCAGATCGATAGCATCCGATCCACTCGTCCAACGCCAAGGAAATCGTCTTTCGTTGGCGTCACGAGACTGGGGAATGGCAGCACGGTACTCGGCGTGCGCCTGAACTTCGGCCAGGCAAGGGCCGCCGATCTGATCGCCTTTCTCACCTCAGCCGAAAGCGTCGGCGCAAGGGAAATCCGGCTGGCTCCGGATCGTGGTTTCTTCGTGATTGGTCTGGTCGAGACGGCAATGCCGGCTATTCAAGAAGCGGCCATCGGTCACGGCTTCAGCGTCACGGCGAACGAGCCGGCCGAGCAGATTGCTGCCTGCGCCGGAGCGGGGGCCTGTGCTTCGGCCTTCTACGATACCAGGGCTCTCGCCAGCCAGTTGATCGACAAAATTCCCGCGCTCTTCGACGGCTCGCTGAAGCTTCACCTTTCCGGCTGTGCGAAAGGTTGCGCGCATCGGCGTGCCGATCTGGCGATTGTTGGGTCGGCCGAAGGTTACAGCTTTATCGTCAACGGGCTCGCGGCAGACAGACCCGTTGCAAGGATTGCTGGCGAACGGATCGATTTCGCTATAGAGAGGCTCGCCCGGCTGATCAAAGACAAAAGAGGCGCCAGCGAGTCGAGTGCCGATTGCCTGAAAAGGCTTGGGTCCACAGGCCTCGCCGAGGCGCTGCAACAGGAATAGCAATGCCAGACTACGATTATATCCGCAGCGGAGACGCAATCTACGAGCGCTCCTTCGCAATCATTCGCAGCGAAGCCGATCTGTCGCGTTTTTCGCCCGAAGAGGCCGATATCGCTGTTCGCATGATCCACGCCTGCGGCCTGGTCGAGGCGTCACAGAATTTCGTCTTCTCGCCTGATTTCGTTCATGCGGCGCGCGTCGCCCTGCAGGATGGGGCACCGATCTTCTGCGATGCGGAGATGGTGGCGCATGGCGTGACCCGCGCCCGCCTTCCGGCCAGGAACGACGTGATCTGCACCCTGCATGATCCGCGCACCCACGAGCTTGCCCGTGAGACCGGCAATACCCGCTCGGCGGCTGCCATTCATCTCTGGCTCGACCGGCTCGCAGGCAGTGTGGTTGCGATCGGTAATGCGCCGACGGCACTCTTCCATCTCCTCGAGCTGTTAGGAGATGGTGCGCCGAAACCGGCAGCGATCATCGGCATGCCGGTCGGCTTTGTCGGCGCGGCCGAATCCAAGGATGCGCTTGCCGAAAATTCCTATGGCGTTCCCTATGCGATCGTGCGCGGCCGGCTCGGTGGCAGCGCCATGACGGCGGCGGCCATCAATGCGCTGTCGAGGCCCGGCCTATGAGCGGCCGTCTGATCGGCGTCGGCACTGGACCCGGCGATCCGGAGCTCCTGACCGTCAAGGCCGTGCGCGCCATCGAGGGTGCCGACGTGATTGCCTATTTCGCCAAACAGGGCAGGGGCGGTAACGGCAAGGCGATCGTCGAGCATCTGCTGAAGCCCGGCATCGAGCTGCTGCCGCTCTATTATCCTGTTACAACCGAGCTCGACAAAGGCGACCCGCTCTACCAGCGCCGCATCACCGATTTCTATAATGCATCCGCCGATGCCGTTGCCCAGCATCTCGAGGCCGGCCGCACTGTCGCCGTCCTCAGCGAAGGCGACCCGCTCTTCTACGGCTCCTATATGCATCTGCATGTGCGGCTGTCGCAGCGCTATCCGACCGACGTCATTCCCGGCATCAGCGCCATGTCCGGCTGCTGGTCTTTGGCAGGCATGCCGATCGTTCAGGGCGACGACGTGCTGTCGGTCCTGCCGGGCACGATGGGCGAGCAGGAACTGGCCCGCCGTCTTGCCGATACCGAGGCTGCCGTGATCATGAAAGTCGGCCGCAACCTGCCGAAGATCCGCCGCGCACTGAAGGCGGCCGGACGTCTTGGCGACGCTCTCTATGTCGAACGCGGCACCATGGCGAATGCCGCGATGGTCAAGCTTGCCGAGCGCGGCGAGGGCGAGGCACCCTATTTCTCGCTCGTGCTGGTCCCCGGTTGGGAGGCCCGACGATGAGCGGGCGGCTGTTCGTGATCGGCACCGGTCCCGGCAATCCGGAGCAGATGACGCCGGAAGCGCTGGCCGCGGTTGAAACGGCCACTGATTTCTTCGGCTACGGTCCCTATCTCGACCGGCTGACGCTGCGTGCCGACCAGACCCGCCATGCCTCCGACAACCGAGAGGAACTGGACCGGGCAGGGGCCGCCTTGACGCTCGCCGCCAAGGGCGCCGATGTCTGCGTCGTCTCGGGCGGGGATCCCGGCGTCTTTGCGATGGCCGCCGCCGTCTGCGAAGCGATCGACAAGGGATCGGCAGAATGGCGCGGCGTCGATCTCACCGTTCTTCCCGGCATCACCGCCATGCTGGCGGTTGCCGCGCGTGTCGGTGCGCCGCTCGGGCATGACTTCTGTGTCCTGTCGCTATCGGATAATCTGAAGCCCTGGAGTGTCATCGAAAACCGTCTGGCGCTTGCGGCACAAGCCGGCTTCGTCATTGCCCTCTATAATCCGATCAGCAAGGCTCGACCCTGGCAGCTCGGCACGGCCTTCGAACTCTTACGCCGGCATCTGCCTGCCGCCACACCCGTCATCTTCGGCCGCGCGGCCGGACGGCCCGACGAGCGGATCACTGTGCAGCCGCTGGAAAAGGCCGATGCCGCCATTGCCGATATGGCGACCTGCGTGATCATTGGTTCACCGGAGACGAGGGTGATCGCCCGGGAGGGTCGGCCGGACCTTATCTATACGCCGCGTTTCATGGCCGGGGAGACGAGATGATCGATTGCTTCGAGCGCCGCTTCCACCGTTTCGACCGACGTCAGGGCGGCAATGGGCGCGCGGGCGATCACGACAACCTTGATGCCAAGCAGGCGGGCCGCCTCGATCTTGGCATAGGCCGCCGTGCCGCCGCTGTTCTTGGTGATGACGGCATCGATACGGTGCTGCCGCAGAAGATCGATTTCGCTCTCGAGCGTGAAGGGACCGCGATCGAGAATATACTCGACGTCGGCAAGGGCGAGCGGCGGATCGACGGGATCGACGCTGCGGACCAGATAGAAATGTTGGGGCGCGACCTCGGCATGATGGGCCCCCTGGCGGCCAGTCGTCAGAAAGACGCGGCGCGGGGCGGGCCCAAGGGCTACAATCGCCGCCGGAATATCCGCTACAATATGCCAGTGATCGCCAGCTTCGGGTACCCACTCCGGACGGACGATCGCGAGTGCGCGGGTTCCGGTACGTTCAGCAGCAGTTGCGGCATTGGCGGATATGCGTTCGGCGAAAGGATGGGTGGCATCGATCAGAAGGTGATAGCCTCCTTCCCTCAGGAAGTTCGCAAGACCCTCCGCACCGCCGAAGCCGCCAATGCGGACGGGAACCGGCTGCTGGGCGTGAGCCTCTGTGCGGCCAGCCAGCGACAGGAGAATGTCGAGGTCTTCCCGCGTGGCAAGCGCAGCGGCAAGCCTGCGCGCCTCGCTGGTGCCGCCGAGGATCAGAATACGGGTCTTCTCCATGTCTGATATGTCTCCCACCGGCCCGCACTGGCTCACTCTTATCGGCATCGGCGAGGATGGTCCAGCGGGCCTCGGCGCAGAGGCTAAGCGCCTGATTTCTGCCGCACCCGCCGTCTTCGGCGGCGTGCGCCATCTTGAGCTTGCCGATGCACTGATTACTGGCGAGCGTCTCACCTGGCAGAGCCCCTTCGAAAAATCGGTCGAGGCGATCGAGGCTCGGCGCGGCACGCCCGTCGTCGTGCTGGCCTCGGGCGATCCCTTCCTCTATGGCGTCGGGGCGACGCTGTCGCGTCGGATCGCGGCACACGAGATGAGCACCATTCCCGCGCCATCCGCGTTCAGCCTCGCCGCCGCGCGTCTCGGCTGGCCGCTGCAGGAGACGGCCTGTGTATCGCTGCATGGACGCCCGCTCGATCTCATCCGCCCGCACCTGCATGCCGGCAAGCATATTCTGGCCCTGACCTCGGACGAGAAGGGGCCGCAGGCGCTTGCGAATTTGCTTGTCGCCAACGGCTTTGCCGAGACACGGCTAACGGTTCTGGAAGCACTTGGCGGCGAGCGGGAACGCATCCGCAGCGCCACAGCCGCGGGATTTAATCTCGACACGATCGATCCGCTGAATGTCTGCGCCCTCGAAGTGGCGGCGGGGAAAGCAGCACGCATCCTGCCCCATGCTCCGGGTCTCGACGACGCGCTCTTCGAGCATGACGGACAGATCACCAAACAGGAGATCCGCGCCATTACGATCTCGGCGCTGTCGCCACGTCATGGCGAACTTCTCTGGGATATCGGCGCAGGCTCCGGATCAATCGGCATCGAATGGATGCTGGCCGATCCGTCTCTGAGAGCAATCGCCATCGAACAGGCGCCGGAACGGGCTGCCCGCATTGCTCGCAATGCCGCAAGCTTCGGCGTGCCGCAGCTTGCCCTTGTCGAAGGCACCGCATCCGAAGCACTTACCGGTTTGCCGGCACCGGACGCGATCTTCATCGGCGGTGGCGGCAGCGAGGCTGGCGTCATGGATGCAGCGATCGCGGCTTTGAAGCGGGGAGGGCGGCTCGTTGCCAATGCCGTGACGTTGGAAATGGAAGGGATGCTCTTGGCCGAATATGCGGCACGTGGCGGCACGCTGACGAAGATCGAAATCGCGCGTGCTGCGCCCGTCGGCGGCATGAGCGGCTGGCGGCCGGCCATGCCCGTCACGCAATGGCGCTGGATCAAGGAATAGAAGAATGGTGGTTCATTTCATCGGCGCCGGACCGGGTGCAGCAGATCTCATCACGGTGCGCGGACGCGACCTCATCGGCAAATGCCCGGTCTGCCTTTATGCCGGCTCCATCGTTTCGCCCGAGCTCCTGCAATATTGCCCGACGGGGGCGCGCATCATCGATACCGCGCCGATGTCGCTCGACGAGATCGAAGTCGAATATCTTGATGCCGCAAATGCCGGCCAGGATGTGGCGCGGCTGCATTCGGGCGATCTCTCTGTCTGGAGCGCGGTAGCCGAACAGGTTCGCCGGCTGGAGAAGCATGGCATCGCCTATACGATGACGCCGGGTGTCCCGGCCTTTGCGGCAGCGGCCTCAGCACTCGGCCGCGAGCTGACGATCCCCGCCGTGGCGCAAAGCCTCGTGCTGACGCGCGTATCGGGCCGCGCCTCGCCGATGCCGAACGAGGAAACCTTGGCGAAGTTCGGCGCGACGGGGGCAACGCTGGCGATCCATCTCGCCATCCACGCGCTGGCTGAGGTCGTTACGGAGCTGACGCCGCTCTATGGCGCCGATTGCCCCGTCGCCATCGTCGTGAAAGCCACTTGGCCGGACGAGCGTATCCTTCGCGGCACGCTCGCCGATATCGAGGAAAAGGTGGCGGCCGAACCGATCGAGCGCACGGCCATCATCTTCGTCGGCCGCTCGCTTGCATCACAGGATTTTCGCGAAAGCTCACTCTACGACCCTGCCTACCAGCGCCGCTTCCGCGGCCGCGAATAGTCACTCAGACCTTCGCCGCGAGATAATCCATGCTTGCCTTCAACGCAGCGCCGGGATCCTTCAGTGCATGAACTTCGGACGCGAAGGGCTCGAAGGAGAAGGGCCCCTTGTAGTTTGCCTGCAGCAATGCGCGGATCTGGGCGGCATTACCGAGCCGGTCATCGGCATCGACGAGAACACGGTGTGGATCGCGCATATCTGCGACGGAAACGGCAGGATCGCTGACGCCGGAAATATGCACCAGCCCCGTCAGATGTGGGAAGAAAGGCGTTTCACCGGCGAGGTGATGGTGGAAGGTGTCGTGCACCAGCCGGAAAGTCGGCTGCGCGCCCAGCGTCTCAATCACATCCACCGCCTCCGCCTTGGACCGCAGCGAGCAGATCTCGAAGCCGAGCGGCTCGACGAGGCCAACAATGCCGGCGGCATCGAGCATCGGCCGGAGTTCTTCGAGCGAGCGGCGGAGATTGGCCTGACGTTCGCCATCAGCGCGTCCCGTGCCGTCATTCTTGGGAACCAGCACCAGCGCCTGCGAGCCGACAGCCCGGGCATAGTCGATCAGCTCACGAGCCTCCCGCTCGCGCGTCGCATTCCATTCGTTGAAGCGCTGCAGCGCATTGATGGAAATGATTGCAACACCGTGGCGGGTGGCCGCCGCCCTGATGACATCAGGCTTGGTGCCATCGAGAATAGCGTTGCCGGTGAGATCATTGCGGATCTCCACCGCATCGATGCCGAGGAAGGCGGCAAGCGCAAAGAAATCCTCGATCGAAAGCGAGGGCGCCGCCATATGGTTCAGCGCGAAACGGATGGATGCCATGCGAAGTCTCCTCCTCGCCCCTCGTGAGTGAGAAGCATTATGAATGTCTGATCGAATCTCTACTGGAATTCGCCAGCCAATCCATCCGCTGCACGGCATCAAACGCTATCATCGCTGCTAGATTTTCCGGGCCAATGATAGAATTCCATCATTTCAAGACTATCCGGTTACACAATTCCGGATGCAAAACCGCTGCACAGTTTTGCTGGAATTGCTCTAGATATTTTCCGGCAGAAAAATCTCGAAGGGCAGGAAGGACTGGCCGGGAATGGCGATCTCGCCCTGTTCCAGCGCACCGGTCATCAGCGAGACCACCTCCTTGCACAGCGCCGGCAGCGGCGTGCCGATCGCCATCGTGACGATGCCGTCGGCAAGACCGGCCTTGCTGTCGGCGGTGAGTTCGTTGACGATAAGCACGATGCGGCCGCCGATCCCTTCTTCACGAAATGCCGAGATCGCGCCCTCCATTCCGCCGCCACAGACATAGAGGCCGACGAGATCGGGATCTTTCTGCAGGAGCGTCAACGTCGCCTCATGGGTGATTTCAGGCGTTTCCAGATTAATCAGCGTTTCGACCACTTCGAAATCCGGCGCCTCCTCGCGAAAATAGGAGCGGAAGCCCATTTCGCGAAGCTCGTGGCCGTGAAAACGGTGACTGCCGACGAAACAGGCGACCTTGCCGGGCCGGCTGGAGGCCTTTGCAATCATCCAAGCGGCCGTGCGACCAACCTTGCGGTTGTTGACGCCGACATAGGCGTCCCGCACCCCGGTCGCGAGATCCGAGAGCAGTGAGAAGACCGGAACGCCGCGCGCCTTCAATTCCTCGACCGCTGCAGTCACGGCCGGATAATCCGGCCCGACAAGCGCGACTGCCTGGTTTCGGGCGCCGAGCAGCTTGATCTTTTCGATGATGGCGGCGGGTGTCGCTGCGGATGGATATTCCACCTGCGTCTGGATCCGCGCAGTCGTGACATTGCGGGCGGCGGTTTCAATCTCACGCGCAAAGGCCTGATAAAAGGGCTGCGTCGGCTTCTGCAGCAGGAAGGCCAGGCGATATTGCGGCAGATCCTCGAAGACGCGCTGGCGGATCAGACCGACCGCATGATAGCCGATCGACTGGGCCGCATCATAGACACGGCGCGCCGTTTCCTCCCGTACCCGGTGGCGGCCGTTTAGCACACGATCGACGGTCGCGACACTGACGCCGGAGGCTTGGGCGAGATCGGAGATGGTCGGGCGGCGCATGGTTGTTCCTGATAGTTTTCAATCACGAATGAAAGATGCTTCTGATGGCTTTTGATAGAATATAGCAAGCCTGCATTGAGGGCTTTGCGAAGTCAACTTATTCTCTGGGCCCAGAGTTGAGCAGGGAGGAAAACATGGCAGGCGAGGCAGGCAAGCGCGATTACGGCCTCCTGGGGGAAAGCGGACGCACGGCGGTGGAAACCGGCCTTGCAGCCGCGGAATGGTATCACACCGATATTGCCCGCAAGGAAATGAAGGCGCTGATGCAACGCTCCGACGATCATGCGATCCGCGACACGGCGCTCTGGCTCGGCAGCATGGTGATCTTTGCCGCGCTCGGCATTTATTTCTGGGGCTCCTGGATCGCCGTGCCGTTCTTCCTGGCCTATGGAGTGCTCTACGGCTCGGCCTCCGACAGCCGCTGGCACGAATGCGGCCACGGCACCGCCTTCAAGACGCGCTGGATGAACGATGTCGTCTACCAGATCGCCTGCTTCATGATCATGCGTAATCCGGTGACCTGGCGCTGGAGCCATACGCGCCACCACACCGACACTGTCATCGTCGGCCGCGACCCTGAGATCGCCGTCATGCGCCCGCCGGACCTCGTCCGGCTGATCCTCAATTTCTTCGGCATTCTCGATGTCTGGCATGCTGTCATTGATATGGTCAGAAACTCGGCCGGCGTCATCAGTGCTGCGGAAAAGACCTTCATCCCGGAGATGGAACAGCCGAAGGTGATCCGCATTGCCCGCATCTGGCTGGCCATCTACGTCGTCACCATCGCGCTCGCCATCTATATGGGTTCGATCCTGCCGTTGATGCTGATCGGCCTGCCGCGCCTCTATGGCGCCTGGCATCACGTGCTGACCGGCCTGCTGCAGCATGGCGGGCTTGCCGACAATGTCATCGACCACCGGCTGAACAGCCGTACCGTCTACATGAACCCGATCAGCCGCTTCATCTACTGGAACATGAACTACCACGTCGAGCATCATATGTTCCCGATGGTGCCCTACCACGCGCTGCCGAAGCTGCATGCGATGATCAAGCACGACCTGCCGGCGCCCAATCCGTCAATCTGGTCAGGCTACCGGGAAATGATCCCGGCCTTCCTGCGCCAGCTTCGCAACGAAGACTATTTCCTGAAGCGGGAACTGCCGGTAACAGCACGGCCCTATCGCGAGGAATTTCACGCCGAACTGGCGCCTGCAGCCCAATAACAAGATCGAGGGAGGAAACGAGATGAGCGGAAACTGGATCGAGGTTTGCGGCAAGGACGAGATCGATGAGGAAGACGTCATCCGTTTCGACCATGGCGGGCGCACCTTTGCCGTCTATCGCAGCCCGGACGACGAGTTCTTCGCGACCGATGGGCTCTGCACCCATGAGCAGATCCATCTCGCCGATGGCCTCGTCATGGACGAGATCATCGAATGTCCGAAGCACAATGGCCGCTTCAACTACAAGACGGGCGAAGCCAAGGGGGCTCCCGTCTGCGTCAATCTGAAGACCTATCCCGTCAAGATCGAAGGCGGCGCCGTCTTCATTGCGATCTGAGGTGCACCATGGCCCATTTCGTTATCATCGGGGCAGGGGAATGCGGTGCGCGTGCCGCCTTCGCGCTACGGGAAAAGGGATTTGACGGCGAAATCACACTCGTCGGTTCCGAACCGCATGCGCCCTATGAGCGCCCGCCACTCTCCAAGGCCGGCCTTGCCGGCAATGTCGATCCGAAATTCATCGCGGCACAGGAAGCCTATGAGGCAGGCAATATCCGCCTCCTGACCGGTATTGCGGCAACCGGCCTCGATGCGGAGGCTCATTCGGTCGCCTTATCGGATGGCAGCCGCCTCCTCTATGACCGGCTGCTGCTTGCGACGGGTGCCAGTGCCCGCGCCTTTCCCAACGCGCCCGGTGAGAGCAGCCATATCCGTTTCCTGCGCACACATCATGATGCGGTGACGCTGCGCACCGTGCTTCGACCCGGCAAGCGGCTTGCCGTCATCGGCGGCGGCTTCATCGGCCTGGAGGTCGCGGCGACCGCGCGTCAGCTCGGCGCCGACGTCGTTCTCATCGAAGGGCTGGAGCGAGTGCTGAAGCGCGGCGTTCCCGAGGACGTCGCCCATCTCGTCGCCGAGCGCCATCGCGCCGCGGGCGTCGATCTGCGCTGCGGTGTCTCCATCGAGGCGCTGACAGAACGGGGCGACAAGGCCGTCGTCCGGCTTTCCAACGATGAGGTGATCGAGGCCGACCTGGCGCTTGTCGGCATCGGCGCCCGGCCGAACATCCAGCTTGCCGAGGCGGCCGGACTTCATATCGACAACGGCATAGCCGTCGACGAGAGACTGCGCAGCTCCGCCCCCGATGTCTTTGCTGCCGGTGACTGCTGCTCCTTTCCACTCGCAATCTATGGCGGCCGGCGCGTGCGGCTGGAATCCTGGCGCAATGCACAGGAACAGGGCACGCTTGCCGCCGCAAACATGCTCGGCGCCGATGAGCCGGTTTCCGCGGTACCGTGGTTCTGGTCGGATCAGTATGACATGACGCTACAGATTGCCGGGCTCGCCGATGGCGCGGTCAGCCATCCGCGCCGCGATCTCGGCGAGGACGCTTTCATCCTCTTCCATCTCGATGCCGAGGGCCGGCTGATTGCCGCAAGCGGCATCGGGCCCGGCAATGTGGTCGCCCGCGACATCCGGCTGGCGGAAATGCTGATTGCCGCATGCGCCCATCCCGATCCGGCCGCGCTGACTGCCAGCGACGTCAAGCTGAAAACACTCCTCGCCGCCTGATCGGCTCCCCGAATACTGGCCCAACGAGTACTCGCCCAAAGGATATTGCGATGAAAAAACATAATCGCGCCACGGTCGCCGACCTGCTCGCGCTCAGGGGCAAACGCCAGCTCACCATGCTGCGGGTCACCTCGCTCGAAGAGGCGGAAGCGGCGGAAAGGGCCGGAATCGACATGGTCTCCGTACCGCCGGCCCTGCTCGGACCGGTCTTTCGCGAGGCGGCTCCCACGCCCTTCGCCATTCCCGGCCTCGAATATGGCGACCATGTCTCGGCCGAGGACTATATGCGCGAGGCCTTCAAGGCGCTGAAGGCAGGCGGCGACGCCGTCTATTGCGCCGCAAGCCTGCAGACGATCAGGCGCATGCGCGATGAGGGCATTCCGGTCTGCGGCCATGTCGGCCTGATCCCGTCGAAGGCCACCTGGACCGGCGGCTTTCGCGCCGTCGGCAAGACTGCTGCCAGCGCCTTCGATGTCTGGCGCCAGACGAAGACGCTTCAGGATGCCGGCGCCTTCGCAGCGGAGATCGAGGTCGTTCCCGGCGATGTCGCGGCGGCGATTTCCAACCGCACTTCGATGCTGATGATCTCCATGGGCGCCGGCCGTGGCTGCGACGCGCAATATCTCTTTGCCGACGACGTGCTTGGCACGACCAGAAACCACACGCCGCGCCACGCCAAGGTCTACCGCAACTTCGCCGCCGAATATGACCGGCTGCAGCGCGAGCGCATCGCCGCCTTCAGCGAATTTGCCGAGGATATCCGCTCCGGCGCCTATCCGGAAAGGCGCCACCTCGTCGGTATCGACGAGGCCGAGTTGCGCAATTTCCTGCATCGGCTGGAAGCCGAGGGATAGAGGGTCCCCCGGCCGCTGGGGAGAAGGGGAACCCGCCATTGGCATCGACGCCGGCCTATGTCAGAGAATAGAGCAATCACGAACAGATTCTCAGGCTCTGGTGACGATAGGCTTTGCACATGCGGAATTGATCGCGGTTCTCGTCGCGGTGACGGGCGATGAACCGCGTGTCATGACGATCCAGAGTGGCGATGCACTTCCGTCCGGTCCCTTCGAAATGGGCCATCGCACGCTGCAATCGGGCCTGCGCGAATGGATCCAGGAACAGACCGCCCATCCCGTCGGCTTTCTCGAGCAGCTCTATACCTTTGCCGACCGCGATCGGAACAACGACATCCAGGGCGGCCGCACCATTTCCATCAGCTATCTCGGCCTCGTCAACGAACAGTCAGGCGCCGGTCGGCCGGGCTGGCATGGCTGGTATGAATATTTCCCCTGGGAAGACCACCGCGACGGCCGCCCTGCCATCATGGACGAACTGATCGCGCGGCTGCGCTTCTGGGCCGATGCCGATCCGGCAAGGCGTGAACACCGCCATCGCCGCGCCGATTTCACCTTCGGACTCGACGGCGGCGGCTGGAACGAGGATCTGACGCTGCAGCGTTACGAACTGCTCTATGAGGCGGGTCTCGTCACAGAAGCCGGTAGTGGCAAGGACGACAATCTCGGTAGGCCGATGTTTGCCGATCACCGGCGTATCCTTGCGACCGGGATTGCGCGGCTTCGCGCCAAGATCAAATACCGCCCCGTCGTCTTCGAACTCATGTCCGAAAGCTTCACGCTTCTGCAATTGCAGCGGGCCGTAGAGGCGCTGGCCGGCCTGACACTGCACAAGCAGAACTTCCGCCGCCTGATCGAGCAGCAGGAACTGGTGGAGGAAACCGGCGAGGCGACGAGCGAAACCGGCGGCCGCCCGGCAAAGCTTTTCCGCTTCCGCCAGACCATTCTCGAAGAGCGCGCACTCGCCGGAACGAAATTACCGCTCTCCCGCAATTGACATATGCTCACGGTGAGAATATCTCTTTGCGCACGATATGCTCAAAACGAGCATAATTGATGGAGCCGGCCATGAACCACCTTGTATCCGCGTCTTCCCTCTATGATCGCGTCAGCCGCGTCATCCCCAAAGCCGAATGGATGATGTTCCAGGACGATGTCGATGCGATCCTGGAGCTGAAGCGCAAGCGCAACGCCGTCATCCTCGCGCATAACTACCAGACGCCGGAAATCTTCCATGGCGTCGCCGATATTGTCGGCGACAGTCTGGCGCTCGCCAGAAAAGCAATCGAGGTCGATGCCGACGTGATCGTGCTTGCCGGCGTGCATTTCATGGCCGAGACGGCAAAGCTGCTGAACCCGGAAAAGACGGTGCTGATCCCCGATATGGGCGCCGGCTGTTCGCTGGCGGATTCGATCACGCCCGAGGATGTCGCACTGCTGCGTCAGGCTCACCCGGGCGTACCCGTCATTACCTATGTCAACACCTCGGCTGCCGTCAAAGCCGCCTCCGATATTTGCTGCACCTCGGGCAATGCCAAGAAGGTGGTCGAATCCCTCGGCGTTCCCCGAGTACTGATGATCCCGGACGAGTATCTTGCCCAGAACGTCGCCAAGGAAACCAATGTCGAGATCATCGCCTGGCATGGGCATTGCGAGGTACATGAGCTCTTCACTGCCGAGGATGTGCGCCAGCTGCGGGAAAACCATCCCGGCGTGACGGTGCTCGCCCATCCAGAATGCCCACCAGATGTCGTTGCCGAGGCTGATTTCGCCGGTTCGACCGCCGTCATGTCTGACTATGTCGGGCAGAAGAAGCCG
The DNA here is from genome assembly GCF_014873945.1 of Rhizobium viscosum. Classification (NCBI taxonomy): domain Bacteria; kingdom Pseudomonadati; phylum Pseudomonadota; class Alphaproteobacteria; order Hyphomicrobiales; family Rhizobiaceae; genus Rhizobium; species Rhizobium viscosum. The sequence goes on from NZ_JADBEC010000002.1 coordinate 1,514,955, forward strand.
GCCCGCGTGGTACTCCTCACCGAATGCTCGATGAGCGACAATGTCGCCGTGCATCATCCCGATGTCGAATTCATCCGCCCCTGCAATCTCTGCCCGCACATGAAGCGCATCACGCTCTCCAATATCCGCACAGCGCTGGAAGAAAACCGCCACGAAGTGATCGTCGATCCTGCGGTCGCTGTCGCTGCCCGCCGGGCTGTCGAGAGGATGCTGGCGATATGAGCGAGATTGCTGACCAACTCACCGGCCGCACCGTCATCGTCGGCAGCGGCCTTGCGGGACTGATGACGGCGCTGACGCTTGCGCCTGAGCCCGTTGTCATCGTTACCCGCGCTCGCCTTGGCGCTGAAACGTCGAGCGCCTGGGCCCAGGGCGGCATCGCCGCCAGTCTCGGCGCCGATGACAGCGCCGATCTGCATCTTGCCGATACGCTCGCCGCCGGCGACGGACTTTGCGATCCCGTGATCGCTGCCGGCATCGTCGCCGACGCACCTGCCGCGATCGCCGCGCTGGAAAGGGCGGGCGTCCGCTTCGACAAGACGGCGGATGGCAGCTTTTCGCTGGGGCTTGAGGCCGCCCATAGCCGCCGTCGCATCGTGCATGCGCAAGGCGACGGCTCGGGTGCGGCGATCGTCCGCGCGCTCGTCGAAGCCGTTGCCGCGACATCCTCCATCACCGTGCTCGAGGGGCTGGAGGCCCGCCGGATACTGACGGATGAGAGCGGCGTTACCGGCCTCGTCTGCGCTGGCGAGAATGGCGCCATCATCCTGTCGACGAGGCGGATCGTGCTTGCGACCGGCGGCATCGGCGGGCTCTATGAAGCGACCACCAATCCGATGGGTAATTTCGGACAGGGCATCATGCTTGCCGCACGCGCCGGAGCCGAGCTTGCCGACATGGAATTCGTCCAGTTCCACCCGACGGCGCTCGATTCCCGCCGCCGGCCGCTGGCGCTGGTGAGTGAAGCTGTGCGCGGCGAGGGTGCGGTACTCGTCAATGAGAGCTGCGAACGCTTCATGGCCGGCGTGCCGGCTGCTGAATTGGCGCCGCGCGATGTGGTAGCCCGCGCCATCAGCGCCGAACTGGCGCGTGGCGGGAGGGTGTTCCTCGACGCACGCGCGGCTCTTGGCGATCGTTTCGCCATGCGTTTTCCGGTCATCGACGCTCTGTGCCGGGAAGCTGGTTTCGATGCCTCACGTCAGCTGATCCCAGTACGCCCTGCCGTCCATTATCATATGGGCGGGGTAGCGACCGATACTGCTGGCCGCAGCTCAATTGCAGGCCTCTGGGTTGCCGGCGAGGCGGCCTCCACGGGCCTGCACGGCGCAAATCGGCTTGCCAGCAATTCACTGCTGGAGGCCGCCGTCATGGGTATGCGCGCTGCGAGCGACATTCTTGCGACCCCGGCTGCAAGACCCTCGATAGCTGAATTCGTAGGGACGCTGCCGGCGACGGCCGATCCTTCGCCCGTCCGACCGATCGTCTCGCGCCATCTTGGCGTGCTGCGCAATGCAGGCGCCATTCATGGTGCGGTTGCAAGCCTGCTGCCGCTTGCCGAAGCTGACGGGCCGGCTTCCGATCCGGCAATCGTTGCGCTGTTGATTGCCGTCTTCGCCAGCCTTCGGGCGGAATCGCGCGGGGCGCATGCCCGCACCGATTTCCCGCTGAAGCGGGCGGAAGCCGCGCGGCGGAAAATGACACTGACTGACGCCCTGGAGATTGCACGGGCGACGGCTTCCCATCCCCTTGCAAGGAGTGCCTGAGATGAACCTCGCTTCCCTTCCGCGCGTCATTGTCGAGCCCTTGGTGCGTGCTGCCCTTGCCGAAGATCTCGGCCTTGCCGGCGATATCACCTCGGCAGCCGTCATCCCCGAAGAGCACCGCTCGACGGTCGTCATGGCTGCCCGCCAGCCGGGAGTCGTCGCCGGCCTCGATGCTGCAGACCTCGCCTTCCAACTCGTCGATCCCGCCATTACGATGCGGCGGCATCTGCCGGACGGAGCAGCCGTAGAGCCCGGCAGCGTGATCGCCACGATCGAAGGCCCGTCGCGCGGGCTGTTGACGGCTGAGCGCACGGCGCTGAATTTCCTCGGCCATCTCTCGGGCATCGCCACAGTGACAGCAGGTATCGTCGAGGCGATCGTCAACACCAAAGCCTCTGTCGTCTGCACCCGAAAGACGACACCGGGCCTTCGAGCGCTGGAAAAATATGCCGTGCGGGCCGGCGGCGGCATGAACCACCGCTTTGCGCTCCATGATGCCGTGCTGATCAAGGACAATCATGTCGCCATTGCCGGCGGCGTGACGGAAGCGATCCGCCGCGCCAAGGCCGGCGTCGGCCATATGGTGAAGATCGAAGTCGAGGTCGACACGCTCGACCAGCTGCATGAAGCGATGGGTGAGGGGGTCGATGCCGTCCTCCTTGACAACATGACGCCCGATCAGTTGCGCGATGCCGTCGGCATCGTCGCGGGACGAGCGATCACCGAGGCCTCCGGTCGCGTCACACCGGCAACGGCACGTGCTATAGCCGCCTCCGGCGTCGACCTGATCTCCGTCGGCTGGCTGACACACAGCGCCCCGGTGCTCGATATCGGCCTCGATTTTGTCGAAGCCGCTGGCGAAAGCGCAACGCCATTGCGCCGGGTTGCCCAGGCTTTCTGAGGCGATAGCATTCGCCGCCGCTTAACTCGGGCAAGCCTGCGTCTCCGTATCCGGGTGGAATTCCAGAAGCTCGATCATGACACCGGGATCCCTCACGGTGTCATGATGGCATGGCGGCCCTCGTCCTCCCGAAACCCCACACTCCCACACCTGCCGCTGCCTGGATTCAGCGGCGCCAGACCAGACCGGAAATTTGCCTGAGCCCCGCAGGTTTTTTCGCTGGACTCGGCCACACGCTGTTGCAAAGCTCGGCAAGGCTTTGGTGGAGTGAGGCGAAATGGAGGAGATAATCTTGGAAAAACATAATGTTATTCCGCTGATGGGATTTGGCACGTTTGGGCGGAACGGCAAGGACGGTATCGATGCGATCCTCTGCGCGCTCGAAACCGGCTACCGGCATCTCGATACCGCGCAAACCTATGACACCGAATTCGAAGTCGGCGAAGCGCTGCGCCGCTCTGGCCTTGACCGAGATGCGGTTTTTCTGACGACGAAGATTTCGACCGACAATTTCGGTCCCGGCGCACTCGTTCCTTCGCTCGAAAGGAGCCTGGAGGCCCTCAAGGTCGATCAGGTGGACCTGACACTGATCCACTGGCCCTCGCCCAATGGCCGCATTCCGCTCGAGGTCTACATCACCCAGATCGCCGACGCGCAGACCCGCGGCCTGACGAAGCTGATCGGCGTTTCGAATTTCACGATTGCCCTGCTGGAGGAGACGGAAGCACTGCTCGGCAAGGGCAGGATCGCCAACAACCAGTTTGAACTGAACCCGATCCTGCAAAACAAGAAGCTCGCAAACTACTGCCGGCAAAAAGACATTCTCGTTACCTGCTACCTGCCGATCGCCCGCGGCATTCTTTCCGACGAGCCGGTGCTGCGCGCGATCGGTGAAAAACACGATGCGACGCCGGAACAGGTGGCGATTGCCTTCGAACTTGCCAAGGGCTATTGCACCATACCGACATCGGGCCGGCCCGAGCGCATCCGCTCGAACTTCAAGGCAAGCTCGATCAGGCTTTCACCCGAGGAAATCGCCCGCATCGAAACCATCGACCGCAACCACCGCGTCGTCGATCCGGACTGGGGTCCGAAGTGGGACTAGCTTTTGCGACCGGATCAAGGCGCTTGGGGCTCTGATCTCGGCCTTTACATCATTGTCTCAATCGCGTCGTAATTTGCCGGCGTAACGTGCACGATAGTCGGTCTGACAGAGTAATGAACCGCTGCTCTCGCAGCGGCGGAATTGCGATTGCTTGAGGCTTCGGGGGCGATACGGAACGCCCGGCGCCTCCCGGTACCGGAACGCGCAATGCCTCGAGTGGGCGACGGTTTGGAGATTGGGTGTGAGCGATCGTATTCACGATATTTTCGTCATTGGAGGCGGGATCAACGGCTGCGGGGCAGCGCCGATGCGCATGGCGGGATGATGCTCCGAAATAGAGCTGCGTCTCACGCCCATATGCAGTATTCGTAAAGTCTGTTGCTAGCCAGCACCGCCCGGAGCGTAAATATTCGATGAAAATCTTGCTCCATCAAAGCAAAAGCGCTTCCCGTTGCCCGCTATTCACTCTAACATCATGTAATCGGTCGGTCCGCTCCAGGCGTTCCGGCTTTTGAAGGTGAGAGCCGTGATGGACGGGTCAACCGGGGAAGTAAAAGCGAACAGATTATGTCTGCTCGGCAGGCCGCGATTGTTGGCCGCCGGGACCGAGCTTCCTTTGCCCGAAAAGTCCTATTTCCTGCTCGCAATGTTAGCGCTGTCGCCGGAACCGCTGGTCGACCGCGAAACCATCCGCTGCCAACTCTGGCAATCCGAACTTCCTGAAAAACGGGCCGGCAGCCTCCGCCAGCTTCTGTCGCGCATCGAGCAGAGCATTCCCGAGGGACTGCCGCCGCTGCTCACTGCCACGCGCACCCATCTCGGCCTTGCGCCCGGCTGGGAGATCGACCTCAATATCCTCAAGCAGAAGGATATGCTGGAACCGGATCAAAGCGGCATCCTGCTCGGCGAACTGCTTGAAAGCGTCAAGTCTCCGACACAGGGTGCCGAGGACTGGTTGACCTTCGAGCGCCAGCGCATCGACGAAGCGCGCTCGGCGCATCTTGCCCGACTGTTGGAAAATGAGGGCGAGCGCCAAGACGAGGAACAGATCGCCTTTGCCAAGCGCCTGATCGAGCTCGATCCCGCCAACGAGATCGCCTGTCGGGCGCTGATGCGCGCCCATGCCCGCATGAACGACATGCCGGCGGCGCGTCAGGCCTATCTGAAATGCCGCAGCCAGCTCAAGGACGATTTCGATATCGAGCCGGACGAAGCCACAACGACGCTTGCCCGCGAACTTGGCATCCTGTCTCCGGCACAGCCGGCTGCCGCGGAACGCTCGCGTCCGGCATCGGAGCTGCTGATCGATCCGGCCGGCCAGCCGCGCATCGTCATCCTGCCGCCCGAAAGCATCTTTACCGATCCGCTGATGGAGCGCGTCGGCCGCGCGCTGCTCGAAGATGTCACGATCGGCCTCAGCCAGCAGCGCGGCTTCAAGGTGATTGCCGCTCATACGAGCCTGGAAATGCTGAGCCGCGCGCTCGACCCGACGCGCCCGACCATTGGTCCGCTCGACCTGTCCTTCGATTATGCCGTCTATGTGACGATTCAGACCCGCGACGAGGATGTCTATGCTACCTGTCGGCTGACACGCACGGCGACCTCCGAAGTGCTCTGGGCGGTCGAAATTCCTTTTGCGATGCAGAAGATCAGCGAAGCCTTCAGCCAGCTGACCCGGCGCATCGTCATGACGCTTGCCGATACGATCGAGCGCACCGAACTGGCGATGCCGCTCGGCGACGTGCCGGCTTCCGCCTATCGCCTCTATCTCGAAGGCAAGCGGCTGATTTCCCAGACCGACCTGCAGCATCTGCGCCAGGCGCGCAAATGGTTCAGGTCGTCGCTCAGCCGTTACGAACATTTCTCGCCGGCTCACGCCGGCATGTCACGCGCGCTCGGGATGGAATGGCTGATCCGCGGGATGCGCGATCGGGAATTGCTGGACGAAGCCTATAGCGCCGCAAGGATGGCGCGGCAGACCGACCCGAACAGCGGCCGGGCCTTTCGCGAACTCGGTTTCGTGGCACTCTATCGCCGCCGGTTCGAAGAAAGCCTCGATGCCTTCCAGCAGGCTCAGGATCTCAATCCCAACGATGCCGACATCCTGGCCGATTTCGCCGACGCACTTTCCCATGACGGCGATTTTGATCGGGCTCTCGAGCTCAGCCGCGCTGCCTTCAAGCTCAATCCGCTGCCGCCGGACTATTATTACTGGAACCTCGGCGGCATCCATTTCATGCGCGAAGAATATGAAAAAGCGATCGATGCGCTGGAGCCGGTAAAGTCAAAACAGGCGACAGCGCGCCTGCTCGCGGCCGCCCATGCCATGGCGGGTGACGCCGCAAAAGCCAGGAACTACGCTCGGGTCGTGCTGGAGAATTTCCCAGATTTCCGTAGCGAAGAGATCCGTCACTTTGTCCCTGATCGCGATCCAGCCTTTACCGATCCGTTGATAAAAGGCCTGCAACTCGCCGGTCTTCCCTGATACACGGCCTTTTAACGAAGCCTGTAACGCTTAAATGACGCAAGCAATGTTCTTTTCGAATGGTTAACGGCGGTCAGCCGCCCAACCATTTGGAGAGAGATCATGAAGACCGTTGAAACCAACGCTGCAATCCCGGCCCCCGCACTCCGTTTCTCCGCTGCCGCCAAGGCAGCCGTCAAGCAGGACGAACTCAACGTTTCGGCAAATGGCCTTGAAAGCCTGACGCATGCACTAAGGTTCCGCTAAGGGTCCGATCAACATGTCTGCCTTGGCCGACCTTGAAACGCTTGCCGCTGACCTCAACAGATCATCGGCAGGCATCAACAGCTATCACGACCGGTCGATGACCCCGGCGCAGACTTTTGCGGCGATCAAACCGCATCTGCGCGAATTCGGCATCACTCGCGTCGGCCTGCTGACCGGCCTTGACGTGCTGAACATCCCGGTTGCCTTCGCCACAAGGCCGAACAGCCACACGCTGTCGGTCTTCCAGGGCAAAGGCATCGACAAGGAAGCGGCGATGACCTCTGCCGCCATGGAGGCGATCGAGACCCGCGTCGCTGAAATTGCGCCTGCCGATCTGACGCTCGCCAGTCTCGATAACATGAAGGCCGAACGGGCCGCCATGATCGACCTCGACAGCGTGGCGCGCTGTGCGCCGGACGAGATCGGCGATGGTCAAATCCCCTGGTGCTCTGGCTTCGACCTCCTCTCAGGCAGCACAGCCTTCGTGCCCTGGTGGCTGGTCGGCCTTGATCATCGCGGCGAACGCCCGCCGGGCTTCGAACAATCGAGCGACGGCCTGGCCTCGGGCAATACGCCGGCCGAAGCCGTGTTGCACGGGCTCTGCGAACTGGTCGAGCGCGATGCCTGGGCGCTGACCCAGCTCAAATCCCCTGAGCAGCTTAAGCAGAACCGCATCGATCCGCGCGCCTTCGGCGATGCCGTAATCGACGTCTTGGTCGATCGCATCCGACAGGCCGGCATGCGCCTGCTTCTGATCGACATGACCACGGATATCGGTGTCCCGGCTTTTCTTGCCGTCATCATTCCCGGCAATCTGTCCGATCGCGTCGATGCCCGCTGGGCCCAGGTCTGCGGCGGTTGCGGCTGCCATCCTGATCCGGTGCGCGCAGCTCTTCGCGCCATCACCGAGGCTGCCCAGAGCCGGCTGACGGCGATTGCGGGCAGCCGCGACGATTTTTCGCCGAGGATCTACCAGCGGATCGACCGCAACGCCGGCATGCGCCAAGTCGTCGATCTCTGCAATGATGATGCGGCGCTGAAACCTTTCCCGATGCGCCCGATGCGCCCGATGACGATCCAGGATACGATCCGCCACGTTGCCGGCCGTCTGAGGGCTGCGTGCATTACCCAGATCATCGCCGTGCCACTGTCACATCCCACCCTTCCGGTTTCCGTCGTGCGCGTTATCGTGCCGGGCCTTGAGGTCGATATCAGCGGCCAGTACATCCAGCTCGGCCTGCGTGCCGTCAACGTCATCAGGGAGGCCGCGGCATGAAGATCCTCTTCGTCGGTCCGAGCCTCGCAAGCGAGCTTGCGGATGCCCGCAAGCAGCATCCCGGTATCGATTTCCGCCCGCCTGCCGCCTGCGGCGACATTCTGAAAGCCGTGCAGGAGGGGGCAACCGCAATCGGCCTGATCGACGGCTATTTCGGCGATCTGCCATCCGTCTGGCACAAGGAAATCCTCTTTGCCTTGGAAAAGGGCGTCGCCGTTGCCGGGGGCTCCAGCATGGGCGCGCTACGCGCTGCCGAATGCTCCGCCTTCGGCATGGTCGGCATCGGTTCGATTTTCGACGATTACGAATCCGGCAATCTCATCGATGACGAGGCAGTGGCGCTCGTCCATGCGCCGCAGGAGCTCGGCTGGCTGCCGCTTTCCGTCCCCTGGGTCGATTTCGAGCCGACGATCGAAGGTCTCCATGCGAAGGGGGAAATCACCGTCAGCGAGCGCAAGAAGCTGCTGCTCGCTGGCCGCTTCCTGCATTTCTCCGAACGCACCTATGCCAAGGTGGTCGAAGAGTCCCACTTTGCCCGCAAACCGCGGCGAGAGCAGATTCTGGCGGTGATCCGTGCCAATCGCGTCGAACGCAAGCGTACCGATGCAAGGCTCGTGCTGGAATGGCTGCAGAAGGGAGAGTTTGCGTCAACGAAGCGTGACTGGCGCTTGGCTGCGACCTCGCATTTCGAAGTGCTGCAGGCCGAAGTCACGCAGCAGATGCAGCCTGTAACGCTCGAATAACGGTTCCAAGCCCAAGGTAACTTGCGTGGGGATATGACTGTCGTCGAGGGCGGAAACAATGTTCGAAAAAAGGGATCAAGGTGCAGGCAGGGAATACGCAAGGCTCTTCCGGCTGCTGTCGGCAGCCAAGGATGAGGCTGAAAAACTTCAGCTGCGCAATCTCATGCACCTGACAAACATGGCGCTGCTGCAGGTCGTCATCGATTGGGACGGCATCGATCCGGATAGGGAACTCGATGCGAACCTCGAAAAACTCGTTGGCAGCAAAGCCAAGATCGCAATGAAGGACGCTGGCGAAAATCTGATCGTGATCGATCGCCATTAGCCCTGATGCAGGGTGCGACTGAGCGCTAGAAAATCAGGCCGACGTGCTATTCCGCAGCGTCGATGTCCGTCTGCTCGGTACTGGCAATCGCCTGGACGAGCTTGAGGATTTTCTTGCGAAGCTGCTCGTTCTTGATCGAGAAAAAGGCAGCGTTGAGCTGGACGCCTTCACGCGAAATGATGAATTCTTCGCTCGGAGCGGGATTATCGTTTGCGTTGGCGGCGGGTGCCGTCAGGTCGTCGAAGAAGGTCCTGACATCGACGCTGAGCGCGCCGGCGATTTCGACGAGCATGCTGGCAGAGACGCGGTTGGAGCCTTTTTCGTATTTCTGGATCTGCTGGAAGGTCACCCCAACACGATCGCCCAGTTCCGTCTGAGAAACCTTTCTCAGCAGGCGCTGTATACGGATCGTCTTACCGACGTGAACGTCCACGGAATGCGGTTCTTCTTTCATCTGATATTCCCTCCTGCGAAAACCGGACCGACAACTTACACGGCCCGCAACAACAACTTTTAGCCGAGTTAGTTCAACCTAGCAATTGCTTGGATGTAGTTTAGGCTGGGCCAAAACATCGCGCCAACCGAGAGCCCCTACGGATTGCACGTAGCGACAGATCACTTCAAGCGGGAATCCGGCAGAATTGAACTCTAAAAGGGCGAAGCTGAATGAACTCAGAGCGTCCACAGACGCTGTGCATTGCCGTGCAGGAGCCGCGAACGCTCCGTTTCCGCAGTGCCTGACAGCACCGCCTGGGTGGCCGCGACCCAGGTGGAAAGGCCGTTCGCAAGCGTGCAGACAGGCCAGTCGCTGCCCCACACGACGCGATCCCAGCCGAAGCTCGATATGACGTGCTCGATATAGGGCCGCAGGTTTTCCGCCGTCCAGCTTGCCGGATCGGCATTGGTGACGATGCCGGAAATCTTGGCGACGACATTCGGCCGGCGGGCGATTTCGGTCATACCGCGGCTCCAGGGCTCGAAGGCGTTCGACTTGATATCCGGATTGCCGCAATGATCGAGCACGAACTGGACATCGGGCGCGGCATCGGTGAGCGCCACCACCTTGCTGACCTGATGCGGCAGCGTGCAGAGGTCGAAAGTCAGGCCGGTGCCGGAGAGCCTTCTGATATTCTCGCGGAACAGCACACCTTCCGAGACATCGTCTGGCACCACATGCAGCACGCGCCGGAAGCCCTTGACGAAGGGATCGGCCTTCTGTCGCTCCAGATAGGCAGCAAAACCATCCTCTTCCGGCCGGCAGGAGACGATCGCGCCGGCCACCAGATCACCGAGACGGCTGATATAGTCGGTTTCGGCCTGCATGATGACCGGATCGACATCCACCTCCATATGCAGCACCTTGGTGATGCCGCAGCGTTTGGCTTCGGTCGCATAGGTCTCGTAGAGAAAATCGCGGTCGAGAGAAGGCACATTTGCAAGCCAGGGGTAATTCAGCGCCGACCGGTCAATGACGTGCAGATGGGTATCGATAAACACGCTCTTCTCCTCCAGAGAGTGGTTGGCAGCAACCTATCTCTGGTGAATGGATTATTCAAATAGAAATTCGATCCGCCTTAACCCTGCACAGCAATCGTTGCGCCGGCGAGCGCCGAAAGCTCGGCCGCCGTCTTCTGCACCATGCCGATCGCCTGGGTGATATCGGGCGCTGCCGGCGCGTTCACCAGCGCGATATAGGGGCAGGTCAGGGCGGCAATACCGCGCCCGTCCGGCCCCAGGATCGGTGCCGAGAGATTATAGACGCCGGCCGTCTGGGCGCTTGCCATCATCTCATAGCCGCGCTCGCGGATCTGGTTCAGTCGCTGGTAAAATTCCGCGCCGAGATCGGCGTCTTTGCGGCTGCGCACATGTTCCGAGATCATCATCTCGCGCTCCTCGTCGCTGCGGAATGCGAGCAGCACATGGCCGGAACCTGTATCGAAGAGACTGATGTGTGAACCGACGCGGATCGACAGGCCCCAATAGTCCGGCGCCTCCTGCTGGGCGATGACGACAGCGGCACCCCGGTCGAAGACGGCAAGATGGTTTGCCTGGCGCGAGCGCTGGGCGAGATCGCGCATCAGCGGCGTCGCATAGGAAGCAAGCCGGCGTACCGGCGCATGCAACTGCGCCAGGCCGAAGAGCTTCAGGGTGAGAGAATAACGGTCGCCATCGAGCCGCGTCACGTAACCGCGCTTCACGAGACGGTCGAGCATGCGGTAGAATTCATTCGGGCTGCGATCCAGCCGCTTGGCGATTTCCGCCTGCGTCAGGCCACTATCGACGCTTGCCAGAAGTTCGAGAATATCAAGACCCTTGTCGAGCGCCGGAGCGCGATAGCGATCTGACTCGTCGGTCTCCATTCTTTCCTCCTGTGAATATCATTCTGCATATACGCGGACGGGCAGACGGAAAAGAAAAAGTTCGCGCTTGACCCTGGGGCTATCGTCTGTTTGTCTATAAACAGACAAATCAAATGTGAGGACATTGTTCGGCGTACTTTCACGCCGGGCGATCGCAATTCCCGGAAAGGCTCGCCAAGGCGAGACAAAAATAAGATAACGGGAGAGGGAGGAAAGCCATGCAATGCGTGGACATCGTGATCGCCTGCGAAAAAGTGGCATCGCCCGACAAGGCACATGGCCGAACGCGGCCTTCATCCCGACCGATCCTTTTGAGAATAGATTCAGCACCACCGCCAGCGCGCGAAAAATCCCCAAAGAGGCCATGACATGACAAGTAATCTTTCCGGCAAAACCGTTCTCATCACCGCAGCCGGTCAGGGCATTGGCCGCGCCACCGCGCTTGCCTTCGCCGCCGTGGGCGCCAAGGTGCACGCCACCGACATCAATACCGACGCGCTGGCGACCCTGGCGACAGAGAGCAAGGTTTCCACCCACAAGCTCAACGTGCTTGAAGACGAGGCGGTCAAGGCGCTGGTCGCCGAAATCGGCGCCGTCGATGTGCTCTTCAACTGCGCCGGCACCGTCCATAACGGCTCCGTGCTCGACATGAAGGATACCGATCTGGAATTTGCCTTCGATCTCAACGTCAAGGCGATGGTCCGCACCATCCGCGCCGTGCTGCCTGGCATGCTGGAGCGCAAGGATGGCGCGATCATCAACATGTCATCGGTCGCATCCAGCATCAAAGGCGTGCCGAACCGCTTCGCCTATGGTGTGACAAAGGCAGCCGTGATCGGGCTCACCAAGTCGGTCGCTGCCGACTACGTGACGCAGGGCGTGCGCTGCAACTGCATCTGCCCCGGCACGGTGGAAAGTCCCTCGCTGCAGGACCGCATGCGCGCACAGGGCGATTATGACACGGCGCGCGCCGCCTTCATCGCCCGCCAACCGATGGGCCGCCTCGGCACGCCGGAGGAGATCGCCGATCTCGCCGTCTACCTTGCCGGTGCGACCTACACTTCCGGCCAGGCCTACGCCATCGACGGCGGCTGGACGATCTGAGCTTTCGCATGGCCGGCTCCTTCCAAGAAAGGACGCTGGCCCCTCAAGGGGAAGACCATCATGACCCGCATCACCGATCTCCGCGTTTTCGACCTCCGCTTTCCGACCTCGCAAAGCCTCGACGGTTCCGATGCGATGAACCCGGATCCGGACTATTCCGCCGCCTATGTGATCCTCGAGACCGACAAGCACGGCCTTGCCGGCCACGGCCTGACCTTTACCATCGGTCGCGGCAACGACATCTGCTGCGCGGCGATCGAAGCGATGCGGCATCTCGTCGTCGGCACCGAACTTTCAGACGTGCTGGCCCATCCTGGCAAATATTGGCGGCATCTGACCAGCGACAGCCAGCTTCGATGGATCGGTCCTGAAAAGGGCGCGATCCATCTGGCGACCGGTGCGATCGTCAACGCCGTCTGGGATCTGCTTGCCAAGGAGGCCGGCAAGCCGGTCTGGCGCCTCGTTGCAGACATGCCGGCCGAGGAGATCGCCGATATCGTCGATTATCGCTACCTCACCGACGTGCTGACGCGCGATGAGGCGATCGCCATCCTGAGACAGGCCGAGCCCGGCAAGGCGGCGCGCATCGCCACACTCGAGAAGGAAGGCTATCCCTGCTACACGACCTCGGCCGGCTGGCTCGGCTACGAGGACGAGAAGCTGCGCCGGCTCTGCCAGGAAGCGATCGATGCCGGCTTCAACCACATCAAGATGAAGGTCGGCCGCGATCTCGAGGACGATATCCGCCGCTTGAGGATTGCCCGCGAGGTGATCGGCCCGGACCGCTACCTGATGATCGACGCCAACCAGGTCTGGGAGGTCGGCCAGGCAATCGACTGGGTCAAGCAGCTTTCCTTCGCCAAGCCCTTCTTCATCGAGGAGCCGACGAGCCCCGACGATATTGCCGGCCACCGAAAGATCCGCCAGGGCATAACACCGGTAAAGGTCGCAACCGGCGAGATGTGCCAGAACCGCATCATGTTCAAGCAGTTCATCGCAGAAGGCGCTATCGATATCGTCCAGATCGATTCCTGCCGCATGGGCGGACTGAACGAGGTGCTGGCCGTGCTGCTGGTCGCCGCCAAATTCGGCCTGCCGGTCTGGCCGCATGCCGGTGGCGTAGGGCTCTGCGAATATGTGCAGCACCTGTCGATGATCGACTTTGTAGCCGTGTCAGGCACCAAGGACGGCCGCGTCATCGAATATGTCGACCACCTGCATGAACATTTCCTCGATCCCTGCGTCATCAAGGACGCGGCCTATATGCCGCCAGCCCAGCCAGGCTTCTCGATTGAGATGAAACCGGCCTCGATTGCCGGCTACACATTCCGCGGCTAGGGCAGGCGGCATCGAACGAGCACACTATCCCCGGCTGCCTGCTGGGGATAAAAGCATGCCGGTTATTGCAGAAATGTCCTCAATCCTTTATAGATCTAGGTCATGATGGCTCAGTCGAAGGAGCCATCTTTGCGAGCTTTCGGCACTGTTTTCTGCGTCTCCAACTCGCTGTTTTTTCTCACATTTTCCATCGATACGGAATCTATTTCGCGGATCGATTCCGTCACATCCTTGTTCGATTTTGATACGTCCGGCTGTCGAAAACGACCTCAGGCAGCCTTTCGCTCGTATCCGCTCTCCAGGCAGGTGTGGCTTGCGCAAGCTTGTCTTCCGGATTTCGAAATACAAGCGCGCCTCAGTCCTCGTCGACGCCGAGGGAATTGCGGAAGCAGGGCCGCTTCGTCCCTCAGTCATCGGATCCTTTGCCGGCAAAGATTAGGAATCGATAATAGCTGATTCTTCTCAATGGGATGCGCCAGGGGCCGTCTGCGGGATCAAAACATCGGCTTTGCCGCATCGATCGCAAAAATGATGTGAGGATGGCACAGCTTTGCAAGGCGAAGCGGATTTTTGTTAACTGGCGGAGATATCAGGGGAAATTGTAATCCTTCTGTCGTAAACTCATGATCTTGACCGCTGCCGCTAAAGCCTTGTCCTGCTGGAGCACCTTGCCAGAATCGCTACGATCGGTAATCGTCACGGATAAACAGCCGTTTCTGGTGTTTTTCCGTGATGAAAGATTAGAGCGTGAGCAAGCCACAAAGGACTTCTCGGACCCTTCAACGTAGCGTCGATGAGACGATCGGCGCCCATGCGTCGACGATCAGTTCGCAGTTGCAGGCGATCAGCGAAGCTCTGTTTCCGCCGACCGCGAGCAAGACGCTGCGCCGCTTTACATCAGGCGAGGCGGCCAAGCTGATCGGCGTCTCGGATTCGACCTTGCGAAAGATGACGCTTGCCGGCGAAGGCCCGCAGCCCGATGTCGGCAGCAATGGCCGGCGTCTCTATTCTTTGCGCCAGCTCAATGAGTTGCGTGCCCTGCTTGCTGCCTCCGCCCGTGGTCGCGAGGCGCATGACTTCCTGCCGCGCCGCAGGGAGAACGAACATCTCCAGGTCATAGCCGTCACCAATTTCAAGGGCGGATCGGGCAAGACCACGACATCGGTGCATCTCGCGCAATATCTTGCGCTGCACGGCTACCGCGTGCTTGCCCTCGATCTTGACCCGCAGGCCAGCATGTCTGCCATGCTCGGCGTCATGCCGGAAACTGATGTCCGCTCCAACGAGACGCTCTATGCGGCGATCCGTTACGACGAGGAACGACGTCCCCTCTCCGAGGTCGTGCGCAATACCTATTTTGATGGCCTGGATCTCATTCCCGGCAATCTCGAACTCATGGAGTTCGAGCACACGACGCCGCGCGCGCTGATGCGCGGCTCCCGGGATGGCGAAGGTGTGTTCTTCATGCGCGTCGCCAAGGCGCTCGACGATGTGGCCGAGAACTACGACGTCGTCGTCCTCGATTGCCCGCCGCAGCTCGGTTACCTGACGCTGAGCGGCCTTTGCGCCGCAACCTCGATGATCGTCACCGTGCATCCGCAGATGCTGGATGTGGCATCGATGAGCCAGTTCCTGCTGATGACACATGACCTTCTCTCCGTCGTGCGTGAAGCCGGCGGCGAGCTCAATTACGATTTCATTCGTTATCTTCTCACCCGCTACGAACCGCAGGATGCGCCGCAGACGAAGGTCGCGGCCCTCTTGCGCAATCTGTTCGACGATCACGTCATGATCAACGCGATGGTGAAATCGGCAGCGGTCTCCGATGCCGGCCTCACCAAGCAGACGCTCTACGAAATTGGCCGGGAGAACCTGACGCGCTCGACCTATGACCGCGCGATGGAAGCTCTCGATGCCGTCAACGGAGAGGTCGAGACGCTGATCAGGCAGGCATGGGGGCGCACATGACGTTCTCCCTGATCGATACCGATTTATCAGCTTTCGGCCCGACGACCGACCTGTTGGGAGCTCCCAACACGGGTTGGCGCAATGTGAGCCCCTGGCAAAAATCCCTCCATCTATCGGCGGCCCACAAGCGTGTTGGGAGCTCCCAACTGCGCTCTTCCGGCTTACCCGCATCTGACTGGAAAGGAGAGAATTGATGAGCCGACGCGATACCGTCAATTCGATCTTCATGCGCAAGGCCGACACGCCGGCGCCTTCCGCAGGTGTCGAGAAGAATCCGGATCGCGTGCGCACCGGTGCCGTTTCGGCCATGGGTGCGTCGCTGCAGGAAATGACGGAAGCGGCGCGAGCCGCCGGCCGGCTGCAGGCGCAGATTTCCTCCGGCTTCTCCATTCTGGAAATCGATCCCTCGGATATTTCCAATTCCTCGATCAGCGATCGTATCCCGATCGAGCGCGATGCGGATTTCGATACGCTGGTGACAAGCATTTCCGAACACGGCCAGAAGGTGCCGATCCTGGTACGTCCCGATCCAGAAAAGGAAGGACACTACCAGATCGCTTATGGCCGTCGCCGCCTGCGTGCTGCTGCAAAGCTTGGGCTCAAGGTCAAGGCGATCGTCCAGAGCTTGAGCGACAACGAATTGGTGATTGCCCAGGGCAAAGAGAATCTCGACCGGCAGGATCTCTCCTTCATCGAGAAGGCGCTGTTTGCTCATCGTCTGGAGGAGGCCGGTTACCCGCGAGACGTCATTATAGCAGCACTCTCGACCGACAAGGCCGATCTCAGCCGTTACATCTCGGTCGCCCGTGGCGTGCCGCAGACGGTGATCCTGGCAATTGGTCCGGCCCCGAAGGCGGGCCGCGCCCGATGGCTGGCTCTTGTCGATGCGATCTCTTCTTCACCAAAAAAGGTCGAAGCGATCCTTGAGGACGATGCCTTTGCCGATCTCGACAGCGATCAGCGGCTGCAGCGTGTATTGTCAAAGATGGCGGCGCGCGATGCAAAGAAGGTGGCGGGCGATATCTGGAAAACACGGCAAGGACAGAAGGCGGCGCAAATCGAGCGCTCCGGCAACAAAACGCGCATCACCTTCGATGAGCGCATGGTGCCTGAATTTGCCGATTATCTCACGACCCGGCTGGATGAGCTCTTCGAGGAGTTCGGCGCCGTCAGGTCACAACGATAACTGTTGGCAGGCTAAGCCGCTGACAAGGATTTGACTGTTAGGAAAAGGAGCCAATAGGCAAAGAAAAAGGCCCCCGAACAAAACATCCGGAAGCCCTCTTCTCTCGTTTAGCACCTAGAGAATCGCACTTCCCGGAATCACTGTCAAGGTTTTTGAACGCCGTTTTGGCGGGCGCTGATGATTTGCCTTTGTATAAGGTGAACCACGATGAATACGGGATTTGTGACGACGCCTTTCGGGCGGCGGCCGATGTCGCTTGCCTTGATGAAAGGTCAGCTTCAGGCCGAATCAGTTAAACCAGATAAGACCGTCGACAAGTGGAAAGTGTTCCGCGACGTCTGCGAAGCACGCCCGCTGCTCGATATTTCCGACCGCACACTGGCTGTGTTGAACGCCCTTCTTTCCTTCTATCCCGAGAACCATCTCTCAGGTGAGGCGAGCATGGTCGTCTTTCCATCCAACCGGCAGCTGGTGGTACGGGCGCACGGCATTGCTGTCACCACGTTGCGCCGGCATCTGGCTGCTCTTGTCGAGGCCGGCCTGATCATCCGCAAGGACAGTGCTAACGGAAAACGTTTTGCCCGCCGTAAGACGTCAGGTGAACTGGAAGATGCCTATGGCTTCAGCCTGGCGCCGTTACTTGCCCGCAGCGAGGAACTGGCTGCCATGGCTCAGAGGATCGAAGCCGACCGGATAGCACTCCGGCGTGCGCGCGAGCGACTGACGATCTGCCGTCGCGATGTCCGCAAGTTGGTCGATGCCGCAATCGAGGACGGCGTTCCCGGCAATTGGGACGACATCGACGCAGCCTATGCGCATCACCTCGCTTGCCTGTCCCGCAATCCCGAAGCTTCCGACCTCGACGGCGTGCGCCTGAAGCTCGAAGAACTACGCACCGCCATCGTCAATCTGTTGACGAGCTTCGATAATTTCAAAAAAACGAGCGCCAGTGTGGTCCAAAATGAACCGCACATACAGAATTCAGACATAGACTCTCTTGAATTAGAATCTGAACCGAAGGTGCAAGTGGAAACGCGACCGATTACATCGGCAACGGTTCAGTCGAACGGATCCCAGAAGATATTCTCCCTTGCCCTCATCCTGCAAGCCTGCCCCCAAATCAGCGATTATGCTCAGGGAGGATCGATCAGGGGCTGGCGAGATCTCGTGACCGCTGCTGTCACTGTACGGTCCATGCTGGGGATCACCCCAGAGACCTATCAGGCGGCTTGCGAAAACCTTGGCCCGGAAAATGCCGCTGTCGTCATCGCCTGCATGCTGGAGAGGGCAAACCATATCAACTCACCGGGTGGCTATCTGCGTGACCTGACCCGTAGGGGAGCCCGAGGAGAGTTCTCGCTTGGTCCGATGCTGATGGCGCTGGTACGGCAGAACAGTCCGGTCGCGCGGAGGGCTTGAACGCTTTCGAGTAACGGGACGATAGCTGGTCGCGGTGACCGTTCATGGAGATGGCTGCTAAAAGACTGCAAGACGGTAGTTTTGATGCGGTCATCGGAACAATTCGAAGACATCTCGCTTTTCAGGCGAAGAACAGGTGTCGGAAATGAAGGTATATTTAACTTCCGTAACTGAAAGATTGGCAAGTTACTTCAATGGCTTGAGTGCGACATCGTTTCGAAAGGCGGTGGCGGAATTGCCGCAAATGCTTGAGAAACAACGCATAAAGAGCCCGAGGCCGGAAAGGGTCGTTGACGTGAATTGGCCGGAGACGATAGGGCAAGTCAGGCCATTGAAGGCCAGACGAGTATAAGAAGAGCGAGGACGGGCTTGAAGCGGGCAGTGGATCTTTTCCTGGCTCTGGTGGCATCATTGATCCTGATCATTCCGATCGGGGTCGTGGCGCTCTGCGTGCGCCTGACCTCTCCGGGGCCTGCGCTTTACTGGTCGAACCGGGTGGGGCGCCGCAACGAGATCTTCCGGATGCCGAAATTCCGCAGCATGCGGATCGACACGCCGACAGTCGCCACGCATCTGCTCGATGATCCCTCCCGCTACCTGACGCCGATCGGCGGATTCCTGCGCAAGTCGAGCCTCGATGAACTGCCGCAGCTCTGGTGTATCCTGAAGGGCGAGATGAGCTTCGTCGGCCCGCGGCCGGCGCTTTATAACCAGGACGACTTGATCGCGCTGCGCACGGCCGAAGGTGTCGACGCCTTGCTGCCGGGGCTGACGGGCTGGGCACAGGTCAACGGGCGCGACGAACTGCCGATTTCTGAAAAGGTGACGTTCGACGTTGATTATCTGCAGCGTCGCTCCTTCTTCATGGATATGCGCATCTTGGTAATGACTGTCGGCAAAGTATTGGGCAGCAAGGGCATAACACATTGAGGTTACGACCTAAGGTTATGAACAGATTGCGTGCGCGACTACCGATTATTTTGGTTGCACATGAGATCGAAAAGGACAAGAAGAAGTCAGGCTGGAATGATGGGTGGGCAGTATAAACATGCATGATGATCCCTCAAATGACGGATCAAAGACCAGCCGGTCCTGGATGTCGATGCAGGCACTGGTCGGCCCGCTATTGGCGATGCCGCGTCCGGCCAAGCGCATTCTTGCACTTATCGTCGATTCCAGCCTCTGTGTTCTGACCATCTGGCTTGCCTATTGTTTCCGCCTGAACGAGTGGACGATCCTGACGGGGGTGCAGTGGCTCGCCGTTCTCGTGGCGCTGTGCCTGGCGCTGCCGATCTTCATTGTCATGGGCATGTACCGGGCAATCTTTCGTTATGCCGGCATTGCCGCTTTCCTGGCTGTGCTGAAGGCGATCGCGATCTATGGCGTTGCCTTCGCTACGATCTTCACCGCGCTCAGCGTCCCCGGCATTCCGCGCACGGTCGGCATTCTGCAGCCGTTGCTTCTGTTGATCGCAATCGGCCTCTCGCGCCTCGGCATCCGCTATTGGCTCGGCGATACCTATCAGCGCATCCTGCACCAGGGTGCAATGGCAAAGGTACTGATCTATGGCGCCGGCAGTTCCGGCCGGCAACTTGCCGCCGCGCTAACCAACAGTGCCGAGCTCAACGTCGTCGGTTATCTCGATGACGATCCGAAGCTCAAGGGCGGCATTATGGGCGGCCTGCCGATCTATGATCCCTCCGACCTGACCGGGCTCGTCCAGACGCTGAACGTCCACAACGTGCTTCTCGCTCTACCCTCGGCAACACGCCAGCGCCGTAATGAGATCCTTGAACAGATCCGCAAGGCGCGGGTGAATGTGCGTACGCTGCCGGATCTGACCGCCCTTGCACAGGGTCGCATCGCCGTTTCCGATATCCGCGAACTCGAAATCGAAGATCTGCTCGGACGCGAGGCCGTGGCGCCGCGCCAGGAGCTTCTCGATAAGGCCACACTTGGCAAGGTGGTGATGGTGACGGGCGCCGGCGGCTCGATCGGCAGCGAACTCTGCCGCCAGATCCTGCGCTGCGGCCCGACGCAACTGATCCTCGTTGATCAGAACGAATATGCGCTCTACGCGATCCACGGGGAGCTGCAGAAGCTTTCGGAACTGTACGAGCAGCAGAATGTCCAGATAGTGCCGATCCTCTGTTCGGTGCGCGACCGCGACCGCATGGAACATATCATCATGAGCTGGCGGCCGCAGACGCTCTATCATGCCGCCGCCTACAAGCATGTGCCGCTCGTCGAGCAGAATGCCGTGGAAGGCATCAAGAACAATGTCATGGGCACGCTGATCACCGCACAGGCGGCCGAAAAATACGGTGTCTCCAATTTCGTATTGATCAGCACCGACAAGGCGGTCCGCCCGACCAATGTCATGGGCGCCAGCAAGCGTCTGGCCGAAATGGTGCTGCAGGCGCTATCGGCTGAAAAGCTGGCCGGCACGCACACCAATTTCTCCATGGTCCGCTTCGGCAATGTGCTGGGTTCCTCCGGTTCCGTCGTGCCGCTATTTCGCCAGCAGATCAGGGATGGCGGCCCGGTGACGCTAACCCACCCTGATATCACCCGCTACTTCATGACGATCTCGGAGGCCTCCCAGCTCGTCATCCAGGCAGGCGCCATGGCCGATGGCGGCGATGTCCTCCTGCTCGACATGGGCGAGCCGGTGCGCATTGCCGATCTGGCCCGCCGGATGATCGATCTTTCGGGCCTGACGGTTCGCAGTGACGACAATCCCGAAGGCGATATCGAGCTTTCGGTCACGGGTCTGCGCCCCGGCGAAAAGCTCTATGAGGAACTGCTGATCGGCGATAATCCCGAGACGACGCAGCATCCGCGCATCATGAAGGCACGCGAGGATTTCCTCTTCTGGCCGGAGCTTTCCAAGCGCCTGAAGGTTCTCGATGCCGCCCTCGACCGCAACGATATTCCAGCCGCCCGCCTGATGCTTGCCGAACTCGTCTCCGGCTATGCCTCGACCGGCGAGGTGACAGATCTTGCGCTGAGCGCCGCCGAGGCCAATACGGCCGCATGATCAAAGCCCGGTTTTTACCGGACTTCTTCCTTCTCAGTTTCAGGCATTCGCCCCATTGTCGACCGTCCAGGCCGCACCGGTGACCGAGCGCGCGGCCGGCGAGGCGAGATAGGAAACGACATCGGCGATCTCGCCGGGATCGGCAAAGGCGGCCGGATTGGACATGAGGCCCTTCTGTTCGCGCGCATGCGGCCCGTCTGCCGGATTCATGTCCGTATCCGTCGAGCCGGGATGCACGGCATTGACGGTGATGCCGCGCGGACCGAGCTCTCGGGCGAGCGCCTGCGACAGGCCGGCAATCGCCGCTTTGCTCGCCGTATAGAGGCTGAGCCCGGGGGAGGTGGCACGCACGGCGAGATTGCTGCCGATCGAAATGATGCGCCCGCCGTCCGGCATGACTGTCAGCGCTGCCTTCGACGCCACGAAGGCCGAGCGGACATTGATCGAGAAGGTTCTATCGAAATCGCCAGGCGACAGCGTCTCGATCGGAGCGGCGTGGAAAATCCCGGCATTGTTGACGAGGATATCGATGCCGCCGAAGGTTTCTGCTGTCCTGGCAACGGCAGCCTCGATATCGGCAGCGTCGGACGCATCGGCCCTGAGGGCGAGCGCCGTTCCGCCGGCAGCCTCGATCGCCTTGACGACATTGGCGGCCGCTTCCGCCCCATTCACATAGGTCAGCGCGACTTTGGCGCCATCGGCGGCCAGCCGCTTGGCGATTGCAGCGCCGATGCCGCGGCTTCCGCCGGTGACGAGCGCAACCTTTCCATAGAGAACAGACATGATATTCCTTTCTGTAATGAGTGATACAGAATTCATGCTGCGATTGATTCATCCCGTCAAGCGATTTATGTATTGAACGATACAGAATTTAAATCCCGGCCGTGCAAGGGAAACCTGAGATGAGCGAACGTGGGCGTCCGAGAAGCTTCGACCGGCAGCAGGCGCTTTCGCGCGCAATGCATCTCTTTTGGCAAAAGGGTTTTGAGGAAACGTCGATGAGCGATCTGACCCAGGCCATGGGCATCGCGCCTCCAAGCCTCTATGCCGCCTTCGGCTCCAAGGAGGCGCTCTTTACCGAGGCGCTTGATCTCTATCAGGCGACGGTCAATAACGAGATCTGGAACGCACTTAACGAGGGGGGGACGATTGCCGAGGCGATCGAAGGTTTTCTCTTCAATACTGCCCGCGCCTATAGCCGCCCGGATCAGCCGCCCGGCTGCATGATCGTGCTCGGTTCCAATCCGGCGGCCAGCGAAATCGAAGCGATCGGCGAGGATCTCAGGCAGCGCCGCGCCGAGAATATTAGCCAGCTTATGAAAAGGTTCGAGCGGGCCGTCAGCGAAGGCGAACTGATCGACACTTTCGACTGCGAGGCCGCTGCCGTCTTCTTCGCCACGCTGCAGAACGGCATGTCGCTGCTCGCCCGCGACGGCGGCGGAGAGGCGGCGCTTATGGCTGTCGCTCGCAGCGGAAATCCTGCGCTTCAAGGCATGACCCGCGATCATCGCCGCCGTTGAGCTGCTGCTCCGCTCTAGTCGGCGAAGTCGACGATGACGCCGGGCTTTACCATGCCGGCAAGTTCCTCGACATCCCAGTTGGTCAGCCGCACACAGCCGTGCGAACCAGCCTTGTCGATCAATGAGGGCTCCGGCGATCCGTGGATGCCATAGGTCGGCTCGGAGAGGTCTATCCAGACAGTCCCGACCGGGTTGTTGGGTCCGCTCGGCAGTTTCAGGAGCTTCCTGTTATGGCCCTGCTGAAAATTTACCTTCGGATTATACGTGTATTTGGGATCACGAGCGACACCGTTTACCTTGTGCCGGCCTACAGGCGAAGGGTTGTCGTCGCTGCCGATCGTCGCCGGGTAGACCGCGAGAGCAGATCCGTCGTCAGCAAAGGCCAGCACCTCGCCGCCTTTCCTGCGGACCTCGATACGCTTGACCTTCCCCATCCTTGGCGCACCAATGACCGCAACGGAAATCGTTTCGCCCGCGGCGAATTGGGCGCCGGGGTTCAATGCTTTCAGCAGGTCGATGTCCATATGGAAGCGCTCGGACAGCCGCTCGGCGACGCTTGTATAGCCGAGATGTGTCATCCTTGCCTGCTTTGCGTAATCCTTCGGAATGTTCTCGACGAGATCTGCGGCATCATCCTGCACAATGACATAGGGACCGATAACCTTCCGATCGTCCTGGAGTCGGGAGAGCATCTGCGGGTCGGGTTTTCCGTCGATCGGAAGGCGTTGCATGATTTCGAAGCCGGCGATCGCTTTGACGACGTTTTCACCGTAGAAACCGTCGATCACTCCGGGCGACGCGCCGGCGCGATCCAGCAGAACCTGCAGATGAATGATCGCTGGATCCGGCGTCGTTGATCTTTCACTCGGAGGGGCTGAGGAGATGGCATCGATCGATGCGTCATTGATGCTTTGAGCCGCAAGGGGCTGGGCATTCCCGACACCGTAGATTGAAAGCGATATGAAGCCGCAAACGAGCATGGATCTGATCATGCTGTTTAAATCACGGCGGATAAAATGGTTCCTTCAGCACTTTGCCGGACAAGTTCTTTTTTTTATCGGGGAAGGGCCGGGCGCCGCGGCCGACCGAACTGCAGCCCGACATGACCCGTGGCCACGCTGCGGATAAACCTGCCCTCCCGCGCCGGTCTCACTCCGCCAGCCTCTCCGGCAGCGGCTTCAGCGGATAGGCCTGCCAGAAGAAGCTGTCGGCGGCGGCCTGGTCGAAGGCGAAGTTGCGAGCTTCCCGGATCCTGCCGTCCTCAATGCGGAAGGCAAGCACCCAGACCGTATCGACATTGGCCCCGCTTTCGCGGTTGGACCAGCCACGATGTATGTCGATCACCCAGTTCTCATCGGCCGTCAGCGTGATGAGTTCGGCGCGGAAGCCCGACTTTCCGAGTTCCCGGAAGAAGGCGGCAACTTCGCCCCTGCCGCGCTTGGTGCCGGCAAGCGGATGATGGCCGGGAATGTGCCATTCGATATCATCGGCGAAGAAGCTGGCAACACGGTTCATCTCGCCGCTGGCATAGGCGGCGTAGTAGTCGGCGATTACCCGCTTGTTCTCGTCGGGGCTGGCAGCCATGGACGCGCTTGCGGAAAAGAGCGCGAGTAAAATGGTGAGAACCTGTGAAATGCGCATGTCGATCTCCTTAGGTGGAGAGGGATTGCTCAGCGGGAAGCCTTGGCACGCTCCGCGGCACGGTTCACCAGGCCGCGGTCGCCGGTCTCATGCGTCGGCGTCATTACCAGCCGCGTGACCTTCCAGACGCCGTCGCGTTTGGCGAGCTCGTAACGATAGTGGCCCATCAGCGTCCAGCTATCGGCATCGATGCGATGAACAGCCTGGAAATCGGCCTCGGCTGTCGCAGCTCTATCGCCGGCCTCGACGATCGTGTGGTTGGCGACGAGGTGCAGCGTCCGGTCGAAACCGGGCAGGAAGCCGGACCATTGGGCAAC
Source organism: Rhizobium viscosum (assembly GCF_014873945.1). Taxonomy (NCBI): domain Bacteria; kingdom Pseudomonadati; phylum Pseudomonadota; class Alphaproteobacteria; order Hyphomicrobiales; family Rhizobiaceae; genus Rhizobium; species Rhizobium viscosum. Next base: position 1,539,692 of record NZ_JADBEC010000002.1, read on the forward strand.
GACCTCATCGGCACTCTGGCTTGTCGCTTGCCCGCCCCAGAGGCCGGTATAATCGAGCATCACCTGATCGGCGAAAGCGCCGCGCACACGGCTCCACTGGTGCCGGTCGGCGCCGGCGGCGATATCGGTGATCGTATCGATGATGGCCATGCGGTCGTCGATGCCGATCGGCTCGGCGCCTGCGATATCGGAGCAGGCAAAGGGGGCGCAGATCGCCGTCATCAGGGTCAGGTATTTCATCGATCTCTCCTTGAAGGCAGGCGCGGGGATGGTTCGGTCAGGGCTTGTTGATGCGTCGGAAATGCTGAGCCGCGGCATCGGCAGCGCGCGAGACATCCTCCGGATTGTCGTAGAAATCGAACTGGCTGACATTGTCGAGCCAGAGCTCTGTGGCGTCACCCGTCAGAGCCGAGAAGAAGGCATGGGCGCCCTGCGGCACGGCTGCCGCCTCCGAATGGACGATCAGCAGCGGCTTGTCGAGGCGGCTGCCGAGCACGACGGAATCATAGGTCAGCCACGGCTCCCAGGAGGCGAGGTTGAACCGATTGTCATATTCGCGGATCAGCCCGCGGCCGGTTTCGGTGTAATAGGGGATCTGGTACATGAGCGCAGTCTCGTCGGTCATGCTGGCCGCCGTGATGACCTGAGGCGCACCGTTCCGTTCGGCCTCTTCGGCCCGGCGTGACCGCGCGATCAGCCTTTCGACGCCCTCTTTGCCGCCATAGACCTGCTCGACAATTTCGCCATTGTGCAGCCAGGGGGCGATCAGCGAGACGCTCCGGAAATGGGCGTTCCCGGTCGCGGCTGCCACCATATAACCAGCCGACGCACAGATGCCGAGACCGGCGATCCTGGACGCATCGATTTCGGGCAGGCTGGCCAGATAGCCGGCGGCCGCCGAAATATCCTCGGTCTTGGCGGCCGGATCTTCCTTGAAGCGGATATCGCCGCCCGATTGCCCCCAACCGCGGAAATCGAAGGCGAGCGCCACGAAGCCGCGCTCGGCCATTTCGCGGGCATAGAGGCCTGACATCTGCTCCTTGATCGATGTCCAGGCACCGGTGACCAGCACGCCGGGGCGCTTCTCTGCTGGCTGGAAATCGGCCGGCAGATAGAGCGTGCCGGCGAGTGTCGTTCCCTCATTCTCGAAGGAAACCTGCCGCGTCTTGATATCGGCGGCAAAGGCGCTCGCGCTCAGGGCCGCACCGATCATCGAAAGAGCAAGGCGTCTCATCGCAAATCCTCCATTCGCCCCTCATTGGATCGAAGGAAATTTGGCAGGAATGAGCGCCGACCGCCGGAGCCATTCTTGGCGATGAATAGGTGTTTCTTGCGTTTTGTGGCGCTCAGTTCATGCGGAAGGCGGCCGTTTCACAACCGGCATTCTGGCAGACGCGTTCGATCGGAATGAGTGCCTTGGGATTGCGTGAAGAAGCAACATGCCGCCAAAAGGCGCCTTGGCCAGTGAAGACTCAGCGCCAGCGACTTATCGCAACAGGCCGTCACTCCCGAATTCTTCCCAACCGCTGAGACCGCTCGCCACCTCGTCAGCACTTTTCTCGACTTTCTTGGTTTTCGTCTGCTTCTTCAGCGAACGCGTCAACTTTGCCTGATACGCGGCCCGTCTGCGATTTTCCGCTTTCGCCGTCGCGTCTTCCTCCCGCCATTCGTCCACGGCGCCGCGATCGAGCAGATCCTCGACAACTCGGGGGTCGAATACGTGAAAGGTGATCTTCCTTGCGCGCCCTTGTAGCCTCATCGTGCGCGTTCCGGCGCTGGGTAGGCGACCGTCTTCAAGCCAGCGCTTCCGCTCTGCTGCCGTGATTGTCAGGATATCCTCGATCTCACGAGGAATGACTGGAAGGCTTGCGATGCCATCCAGGGCGCTGGAAACGGCCGATGCCGTTGCTCTGAATGCTGTCTTCGAACTCTCTGGCATTACAAGGATGAGCCCGCCTGCCTGCATATCCAGTGATTTCCGGACCGGAGCTGGTAGTCGGGAGCGGATTTCCTGCAGGATTCCCTTCACTCTGACACCGGATCCGAGGGTCGCAGCGACTGGAAGCGACCACTCCCTGATCAGTTCGGGATCGTCGCTTTCCTTCTTTTTCGTCTTCGTCTTGGGCATGCGCAGCAGATGGTGTCGAAGGGGCCGAGCGTCAACGGAACTCCGGGTGATTTCCCACGTTCTCGCAGCGAGGAGGAGCCCCCATGTCTGTGCCAAACGAGCCCATTGTGCCGCCGCCATCACCGCCGCCCGTCGACACGCCTCCGCGCGATCCCGACCGCGCACCCGGCGAGGAACCGCTTCCCGATCCCGAACCCGACGAGGGCGCCTTTGCCAAGCGTGCGTGCTTCTGTCCATTGCCCGACCTGGGCCCTTCTTTGCAGGGGCGTTCGTCTTCAGCAGGAGGAGAGGCATTGACCACCAATTGGCGCGACGACTTGCGGCTTAAACTCGAAGATTTCGTAGTTAATGGCGCAAAACAGGTCGACGTCTATAACGCCTTCAGAAGGAACTCGACGCCCTGAGAGCCGCGTACGACCGCGACCCGGATCCGACTGACGATCCCCGCGACGTCGTCGATGAACCTTCGAACGGCTGGCCCGCTTCCCAAGGCTGACGACGCCTTGGGTCAGGCTGATCCGGCACCCGGCGTCGAGCAGGAGCCGCCGCTGAGAACGGTCATCGACTTCGGCGGGCCGAACGTCGCCAAGGCTCTGCATGTCGGCCACCTCCGAGCGTTCGTCATCGGTGAAAGCCTGCGGCGGATCCTGGTCGAGATGGGTCACGAGGTCATCTCGGACGTTCATCTCGGCGACTGGGGCCTCAGATGGGGCCAGGCATAAGCAAGACGTCGTCCAGATTGTCGCTTCACCGTGATGACTGGTCCGGGAACTTCAGCCCGGACCGCTTTTTAGGAGAGTCGTCTACTCGGCTGCCGCTGCAGCCCGTTGCTGCCAACGAAATCGCGCTGAGAACTTCATCGTACAACGTCCGGCGTCGCCGCTTCCGATGCTCGGAGCCGGAGTGCCGCGCCGAGTTCTCCGTGACATCCGGGACCGTGTTTGCCAACCGCAAGCTGTCGTTCAAGAAGATCATCATGGCGATCTGGGAGGAAATCACGGCTGCCAAAGGCATGGCCGCACTTCACCTAAGCCGCAAGCTCAACGTCCAATACAAGACCGCCTATGCAGAAGGCGTTCGACCTGGCTGTCAATTGTTGCGGAATGAACAATAAAATAGAAACTATTCCTGCAATTGTGAGGAGTGGGAGCTGACGGCATTATCCATCCGTCAGACGAACTCAGGTTCGCCTAACGTTCTCAATGACGAAATCGCAGGACGCGAGATGACTCAGAACCTTTCTTCCATGGCACGCAGGGGCGTACTGCTCTCCGCAGGCGCCGCCGCAGCGACCATGGCAATTTCGCCCACTCTCAGCTTCGCAGCCACGGCTGCTCCCGCCATCAACCAAAAAGGAAACAGGACAATGGCATATGTAACCACCAAGGACGGCGTTGAGATCTTCTACAAGGACTGGGGTCCGAAGGACGCTCAGCCGATCGTCTTCCACCACGGTTGGCCGCTGTCGTCGGATGACTGGGATGCCCAGATGCTGTTCTTCCTCTCCAAGGGTTATCGCGTCGTCGCCCATGATCGCCGTGGTCATGGCCGCTCTGCCCAGGTCGCCGACGGTCACGACATGGACCATTACGCTGCTGACGCTTTCGCCGTCGTCGAAGCGCTTGACCTGAGGAACGCCGTCCATATCGGCCACTCGACGGGTGGCGGCGAGGTTGCCCGTTATGTGGCCAAGCACGGTCAGCCATCCGACCGCGTTGCCAAAGCTGTTCTCGTCTCCGCCGTCCCGCCGCTGATGCTGAAGACAGACAGCAACCCGGAAGGCCTGCCGATGGAAGTCTTCGACGGTTTCCGCTCCGCACTCGCCGCCAACCGCGCGCAGTTCTTCCGCGATGTTCCGGCCGGTCCATTCTACGGCTTCAACCGTGATGGTGTCACAGTCCAGGAAGGCGTGATCCAGAATTGGTGGCGACAGGGCATGATGGGCGGCGCGAAGGCCCATTACGACGGCATCAAGGCCTTCTCCGAAACCGACCAGACGGAAGACCTGAAGGCCATCACCGTGCCGACGCTGGTTCTACACGGCGAAGACGACCAGATCGTGCCGATCGCAGGCTCCGCACTGAAGTCTTCCAAGCTCCTGAAGAATGGCACGCTCAAGACCTATCCCGGCTTCTCGCACGGCATGCTGACTGTCAACGCCGATGTCCTAAATGCCGATCTCCTGGCCTTCGTGAAGGCCTGATCGGTCCGGCGGCGGGTGCGGCCTCCCACGCATCCGTCGCCTCCATGAACCACGAGTGCCTACTCGGCGCGCCATCATTCAATGCAAGGAACCTATCATGACGAACAGCAACCCGTCCAAGAAAGTAGAGAACCATGGCGTCGCCTGGGAGCGCGCCTTCGGATACGTTCAGGCCGTGCAGGTTAAGGACACGATCTATGTCTCGGGCCAGTTGAGCCACGATGACAACGGCAATCTTGTCGCACCGGCGGAACTCGATGAGGATAAGCGGCCTACTGACTTCTCGCAGATGGAGAGCCAGATCCGCCAGACCTACGTCAACGCACAGACACTGCTCGCCAGATATGGTGCGACCCTCGACGATGTTGTTGAAGAGACACTGTATGTGCTTGATGTTCCTAGCACGTTTGCGGCCGGATCCAAGGTCCGCAAAGAGATGTACGGCACGGATGTGCCTCAGTGCGCCAGCAACCTAATCGGCGTTTCGGCGCTGGCTTTCCCCGAGCAACTCGTCGAAATCACCTTCCGGGCAATTATCAACCGTCCCACTGTCTAATTCGGCGGCAGCTACTCCATGAACCGCCGGAAGCTATTGGCCTCCGGCGGCAAACTCGTTGAAACGGTTCACACGATGCCAAAGACACCGACCGCCAATGCGGCCACACCTGCCACCATGGAACTTACCCCCGACCTCGTCGCCACGACCATCAGAATTGTCGAAGACGAGGGACCGGAACCCAATTGGAATCCGATCTCCCCCGAGCAGCTAGACGACCTCGTCAGCAGGGTTGAGGAAGAGGCTGGTGACGGGGAGATATGGGTGTTCGCGTACGGATCCTTGATGTGGAACCCGGGCTTCGAGGTGGCCGCCAGCGAAGAGGCGTCGCTTACGGCTGGCACCGTACGTTCTCATTGAGGATTGAGCGGCTCAGGGCCACCTCCGACGCGCCCGGTCTCATGCTCGCGCTTCGGCCAGGAGGAAGCTGTTCGGGTCTTGTGCTCAAGCTTCCGTGCACTACCAAGAGGGAGAATCTGCGTACTCTTCTGGCCCGAGAGATTCGGTATGCCGAAGTGTGCGAAATGGTGCGTTGGGTTGCGGTCAAGACACCGAAGGGTGTGCGGCGGGCGCTCACGTTCTGGGCGAGCGGTAGGCAATCTCCGCTCACGGAGAAGATTCCCCTCGAAGAGGCGGCAGGGTTGATCGCGCAGGCATGTGGACCTGCCGGATCTTGCGCGGAATACCTGCATCGGACGGTTTCCGATCTGGCGGATCGCAAAATCTATGATCGAAACCTGTGGCAGCTACAGCAAATAGTCGCAGCTAGGCTTCGAGCACGCCAACAGCATGATCGAACCTGAAACGTGCCAGATCATGGTGACGGGCATTTGCGTGCGTCAGTCCAACATGACCATCTTTGCCGCGACCTGTTCCTCGAAGAACTTGGAGAATGACGCAATCCTTGGCGGGAGGGCTTGGTAGGGCGGGTAGAACAGCGTCAGCCACAGGTCCGTCGGTGCCCATCCCTTGAAGACGTGGACAAGGCGACCGCTACTGATGTGATCGGCGATGTTGAATCCTGGAAGCAGCGCAACACCCGCGCCGTCGGCGGCCATGTCTGCCAGAACCTCTCCGCTGTTCGCGCTGAAGGCTCGACCTGCCGAAATCGTGATGCTTGACCCACCGTCCGACAGCACCCAGTTTTCACGCCGGCTTTCGCCGCTGTACGCGAGGCAGTCATCGGGCTTAAGTTCGTTCGGGTGCTGCATGTCGGCGAATCTGCTTCCGGGAGCGGCGACCAGGATGCGCGGCACCACCCGGATCTTCCTCCAGATCGTGAACTTGTCCGAAGGCTGCGACGAGATGCGGATCGCCAGATCGTAGTCGTCGTCGACGATGTTCACCAATCCATCGGACAGCGAGATCTCGAAGCTCATCTTCGGATAGCGTTCCTTGAACCCGGACAGGATAGGCGGCAGCACCGTCTTGCCGAACCATGTCGGCGCACTGATACGCAGCCGACCCTCGTCCGCCTTGTGCGCGTTCATTACTTCGCGCCGCGCGTCTTCCAGAGTCTTGACCGCTGGCTGGATCTGCGCAGCAAAGATCGCGCCGTCGGTCGTCAGGGACACCTGCCGGGTCGTGCGCACAAAGAGCTGTACGCCAAGTTCCGCCTCAAGGGCGGCGATCGCCCGTGTCACTGCTGCTGGTGTCATGTCCAGTTCGCGGGCGACCTGGGCGAAATTCCGCTTCTCGGCGGCAAGCAGGAAGGTTCGGAGGGCTTTGTAGTCGTTCATATCATTGTTTCAGAATTGGCAATTCAATCACAAGAAATATTGCAATTATCGACGAGGATCAACCAGTCTAAATTCATATCAACACATGAAGCACCAACGCCCGATGAAAGGCATCGATATGATCAAGGATATCAAGGGACTGCATCACGTGACCTCCATGGCATCGGATGCGCGGCAGAACAACCGCTTCTTCACCGACACGCTGGGCCTGCGCCGCGTCAAGCAGACAGTCAATTTCGACGACCCGAGCGTCTATCACCTGTATTACGGCGACGAGAACGGTTCAGCCGGGACGGTCATGACTTACTTCCCGTTCCCCAACATGATGCTGGGGCGTCCGGGCGTAGGCGAGGTCGGTGAGACGCAGTTCTCGGTTCCAAAGGGCTCGCTGAAGTTCTGGCAGGATCGCTTCGCGGCTCAAGGTGTCGACGGTCTGGAAAAGGATGCTGTCTTCGGTGCCAACCGTCTTCGCTTCATGGGTCCGGATGGCGACAGCTTTGCGCTTATCGAGTCCGCCGACGACAAGCGTGCTCCATGGCTGGCGGATGGAATTCCAGATGATGCGGCGATCCGCGGTTTCGCTGGCGCACGCTTCAGCCTGCACGACACCGCTGCAACGGAGGAGTTGCTCGGCTTCATGGGCTACGAGCGCGCCGAGAAGGAGGGCGAGGTGACTCGCTTCATCATCCCCAATGGCAATGGCAACGGAGCGGATACGATCGATCTCGCATCCCTGCCGAAAACGCCCTTCGCGCGACAGGGTGCGGGATCCGTGCACCACATCGCATTCGCCGTCGACAACCGCGAGAAGCAGCTCGAAGTGCGCAAAGCGCTGATGGATACCGGCTATCAGGTCACGCCAGTCATCGACCGCGACTATTTCTGGGCGATCTACTTCCGCACGCCGGGCGGCATTTTGTTCGAAGTCGCGACCAATGAACCGGGCTTCAATCGCGACGAAGACACGGCTCACCTTGGGGAAGCACTCAAGCTACCGGGCCGATATGAAGCTTTCCGCGATCAGATCCAGGCAAATCTCGAGCCATTGGGTGCCTGACAAACTGATGGCATTTCGAATTTTGGACGCCGCATGTCTACCCGGCCGCGCCCAGGGTTTTTGCAGCGAAGATCTTCAAACATTCGACTACGCCTGATGCCCTTTGCAACTGATCGATAACTGAGCCCCAAGGCATTCGCACACATTCGATGGAGAGATGACAATGGATCAATTGGGAGCGATCAGAGCCTTTGTTCGGGTCGTCGAGGCCGGATCCTTTGCAAAGGCTGCAGACACGATGGGTGCGCCGCGGTCGACCGTGAGTAAGCTTGTTCAGGATCTCGAGGCAAGCCTGAGCCTCAAACTGCTCGAACGCACGACACGTTCAGTCACCGTGACACCTGAGGGAGTTGCTTACTACGAGCGCGCCATTCGCCTGATCGTCGATTTCGACGAAATGAACAATGAGGCGACCCGTGGGCGCCTAGCCACCAGGGGAAAACTTCGGGTTGACGTGGGAGGGTCCTTCGCGAACGCGATTTTGATCCCTCGGTTGCCAGAGTTTTACGCGCTCTATCCAGAGATCGAGTTGCATCTTGGTGTAACAGAACGTCAGGCCGACATCGTCGAAGAGGGCATAGACTGCGTCATTCGTGCCGGCGATCTGCCCAGCGCATCTCTTGTTGCGAGGAAGTTATGCAGCGTTGAGATAGTGACCTGCGCAACCCCGGGGTACCTCGAAGAACACGGCGTGCCAGCTTCGCCATCGGATCTGCAGCGTGATCATACTTTCGTGCAGTACTTTTATGCACGTAGTCTGAAAGCTGCACCCGTTCGACTGATTAAAGGCGATGAGAAAATCGAGTTTAACAGCCCCATCAAGCTCTCCACCAGTGATGCTACGGCGCATTTACATGGAATATTAGCGGGACTGGGTATCGGGCAGACATTTGAATTCTTGGCACGGCCCCATATCGCTCGTGGCGCCCTGGTCCCAATCATGAACGATTGGGCGCCACCACGTTATCCTGTTCACATAGTAAGGCCAGCGGGCCGGTTTCCGAGCGTTAAGTATCAGGTCTTTGCAGACTGGGTTGCGGGCGTATTCTCTGCCTACGACCATGATACCGGCACACCCTAGTGGTGGCTTTGTCCATATCCATGGATGGTTCCTCCACATTCACGGGCTTCTCCCATCTCTCCTTTGAAGATATTTCCCCCGGCTGATTTGATCCATCGTCGGACAGACGGCGCGGGAGTGGCAACGCTGTTGAGAGTAAGCAGAAGACAAAGTAATCGCGATATGGAACCCCTGCGCGTACAGCGTAGTCACCATCTAGTCGCGTCAATGCTCAACAGCAGACTGCCAAGCATTTCGCGGCTTACACGCCGCTCCCCTGTTGTCCAAGGGCTGTTTCGCCTCGAGCGAATCCAGCCAAATCGCTCCACGCCGTATAGCGTGAACAGTGACACTGCAAACTACCTCAGGGCCGCCTGTCCGAAGGAAATTTTCCTGAGCAAATCTAGGACCGAATGGTCGCGTAGCGCAGCCTCGTGCGACGTCCCGGGTCAACCGAACGCCAGAGTAATTATTGCGATAAAGGCAATTCATTCGCAATTAATATTCCAATTTCGCACAAGCGCAAACCACACTACGTTTCCTTTCAGCAGCCGAGGCAACCAGTGAATGGAAGCATTGGTTTCGACCCACTCAGGGCCTTACGAGCCGTGTTCCAGGACATGGTGTCCGACCAACAGGCCCTGCCCAGTTTATAACCCGCCGCATTCGCGGTCCAAACAACCGAAGAGGAAAATCTCATGTCCAAGCTCGAAGTCCTGACCCCCGCGAACAGCCAGCTCATCTTCATCGACCAGCAGCCGCAGATGGCGTTCGGCGTCCAGTCGATCGATCGCCAGGTACTGAAGAACAATGTCGTCGGCCTCGCCAAGGCTGCCAAGATCTTCAACGTCCCGACCACGATCACCACGGTCGAGACGCAATCCTTCTCGGGCAACACCTTTCCGGAACTGCTTGCCGTCTACCCGGAGAACGATATTCTCGAGCGCACCTCGATGAACTCCTGGGACGACCAGAACGTCCGTGACGCGCTGGCGAAGAACGCCGCCGAGGGCCGCAAGAAGATCGTCGTCTCCGGTCTGTGGACAGAAGTCTGCAACACCACCTTCGCGCTCTCGGCTCTCCACGATGTTCCGGACTACGAAATCTACATGGTTGCCGACGCTTCCGGCGGCACGTCCTCCGACGCACACAAATACGCGATGGACCGGATGGTTCAGGCAGGCGTGATCCCGGTCACCTGGCAGCAGGTCCTGCTCGAGTGGCAACGCGACTGGGCGCGCAGGGAAACCTACGATGCTGTCACCACCCTGGTGAAGGAGCATTCCGGCGCATACGGCATGGGCGTCGACTACGCCTACACGATGGTTCACGGCGCAGAGGAACGCGTCAAGCACGGCAAGCGCATCGGCCCGAACCCAGCCAAGTAACGGCCTGATCAGGCCGCTCCGATAAGCCCGTCGGAGCGGCCTTTCCCTAACCGTGGAGGACATCCCGTGAAAATCTATCTTCTCTCTCTCGGTGCAGGTCTGCTTGTGGGCATCGTCTACAGCCTCCTGAACGTCCGCTCGCCGGCTCCGCCCGTCATCGCCCTGGTCGGCCTTCTCGGTATTCTCGTCGGCGAACAGATCATCCCCTTCGCAAAGACCTTGTGGAGCAGGGAGCCGGCAGCCGTTTCATGGCTTCATCAGATCAAGCCGCACATGTTCGGCCACCTGCCGAAGGGCGGCGATCGGATCGACCTCGCCCATCAGGCGGAGGCGAAAGCGGAGGAGCGGAGCTGATGACGACTCGTCGATCCTTTCTTGGGGGCGCGTCGAGCCTGGCGTTCTCGAACCTCTTCTCCCCGGCGAAAGCCGCCGATCCCAACCAGACCGGAGTAGACACCATGCATCCCGACCTGATCCTCCACAACGGCCGCGTGACGACCCTCGACCGCACCAATCCGAACGCCACGGCGATCGCCATCAAGGATGGCCTGTTTCTCGAAGTCGGATCCGACAGCGAGATCATGGCGCTGGCTGGTGCCGACACGAAGATTGTCGACCTCAGGGGCAAGCGCGTCCTGCCGGGTCTGATCGACAACCACACCCACGTCGTCCGTGGTGGCCTGAACTACAACATGGAACTTCGCTGGGACGGCGTGCGCTCGCTAGCAGATGCCATGGACATGCTGAAGCGCCAGGTGGCGATCACGCCCGCGCCGCAATGGGTGCGCGTCGTCGGCGGCTTCACTGAACATCAGTTCGCCGAAAAGCGCCTGCCGACGATTGAGGAGATCAATGCTATCGCGCCCGATACCCCGGTCTTCCTGTTGCATCTCTACGACCGGGCACTCCTGAACGGCGCGGCCCTGCGCGCGGTCGGCTACACCCGGGACACGCCGAACCCGCCGGGCGGCGAGATCACCCGCGACGCCAACGGCAACCCGACGGGCCTGCTACTGGCCAAGCCGAATGCAGGCATTCTCTACTCGACGCTCGCCAAGGGGCCGAAGCTTCCTCTGGACTATCAAGTAAACTCGACCCGCCACTTCATGCGCGAACTGAACCGCCTTGGCGTTACCGGTGTGATCGACGCGGGTGGCGGCTTCCAGAACTATCCGGACGACTACGCGGTCATCCAGAAGCTGTCGGACGAGAACCAGATGACGGTTCGTCTAGCGTACAACCTCTTCACCCAGAAGCCCAAGGAAGAGAAGCAGGATTTCCTGAACTGGACGCAGTCGGTCAAATACAAGCAGGGCAACGACTACTTCCGTCACAACGGTGCGGGCGAGATGCTGGTCTTCTCGGCTGCCGACTTCGAGGACTTCCGCCAGCCCCGTCCGGAAATGGCTCCGGAAATGGAAGGCGAACTGGAAGAGGTCGTCCGCGTCCTGGCCGAGAACCGCTGGCCGTGGCGTCTCCATGCCACCTATGACGAGACGATCTCCCGCGCCCTCGACGTGTTCGAGAAGGTCAACAAGGACATTCCGCTCGAAGGACTGAACTGGTTCTTCGACCATGCCGAAACCATCTCGGATCGCTCGATCGACCGCATCGCCGCACTCGGTGGCGGAATCGCCACGCAGCACCGCATGGCCTATCAGGGCGAATATTTCGTCGAGCGATACGGTCACGGCGTGGCCGAGGCTACGCCGCCGATCAAGCGCATGCTCGACAAGGGTGTGAATGTCTCCGCAGGCACCGATGCGACGCGCGTCGCCTCCTACAATCCGTGGGTCTCGCTGTCGTGGATGGTCACCGGCAAGACTGTCGGCGGAATGCAACTCTATCCGCGAGCCAACTGCCTCGATCGCGAGACGGCGCTGCGCATGTGGACCGAAAAGGTCACATGGTTCTCGAACGAAGAGGGCAAGAAAGGTCGTATCGAGAAGGGCCAGTTTGCCGACCTCGTGGTGCCTGACAAGGACTTCTTCTCCTGCGCCGAGGACGAGATTTCATTCCTCACCTCGGAACTGACCATGGTCGGCGGCAAGATCGTCTATGGCGCGGGCGACTTCAAGACGCTCGACGAGAACGACATCCCGCCTGCAATGCCCGACTGGTCTCCCGTACGCAAGTTCGGCGGTTACGCGGCCTGGGGCGAACCGGAAGGCGCAGGCGCTCGCTCATTGCGCCGCACGGCGATCTCCACATGCGGATGTGCCAGCGATTGCGGCGTGCATGGCCATGACCATGCCGGAGCTTGGACATCCAAGCTTCCGATCGCCGACCTCAAGGGATTCTTCGGCGCTCTCGGCTGCTCCTGCTGGGCGGTCTAAACTCAGCTTTGCGCTCGGGCGGCCACGCCGCCGCCCGAGCGACCCGTCGGATAATTTCAAAAACCGCAATTAAATCGAAACGATTGCTGCAATTGTTGGTAAGACGGTAACCAGCCAATATCGCTCCATCAAACGCAGCCGCTCGATCAGATCGGCGAACATGCAGGAGCAGATATGACCCACCAATCGCATATGTCGAATCCAGTCCGGAGCAGTCTGGCACGCATCGTCGCTTCTCCGGTCACGCGAACCGTGTCGCTGCTTGCGCTCTGCGCCGCCTACATCCAGGGCCCGCTCACCAAGATCTTCGATTTCAACGGCGCACTGGCCGAAATGGACCACTTCGGTCTCCACCCAGCCGCCTTCTTCGCAGTCGCCGTCATCGTGTTCGAACTCGCGGCTTCAGCCATGGTGGTCTCGGGCTTCCTGCGTTGGGCGGGCGCCCTGGCACTGGCTGGCTTCACACTTCTCGCGACCTTCATCGCTCTCCGCTTCTGGGAGATGGCTCCCGGCATGGACCGCATGATGGCGACCAACGCCTTCTTTGAACATGTTGGCCTCGCTGGCGCATTCCTCTTCGTCGCCGCATTCGACCTCGCCAAGGGAGCAGGCAAATGAGCGCGGCAAGAGCATCCGGCGGAACCTTCGCGCCACTCGCACAGCCTGTGTTTGCGGTTCTCTGGATCGCCACCGTCCTTGGCAATACCGGAAGCTTCATGCGCGACGTCGCAAGCTCCTGGCTGATGACGGATCTTTCGGCATCGCCGGCCGCGGTCGCCATGGTCCAGGCGGCCGGAACCCTGCCGATCTTCCTGCTTGCCATTCCTGCGGGCGTTCTCACCGACATCCTTGATCGCCGCAAGTTCCTGATCGCCGTCCAGCTCCTGCTGGCATCCGTCAGCATCTCGCTTATGGTCCTGTCCCAGACGGGCATGCTGTCGGTCAGCGCGCTGATCGGTCTGACCTTCCTCGGCGGCATTGGCGCTGCTCTGATGGGACCGACATGGCAGGCCATTGTTCCCGAACTGGTCAAACGCGAGGATGTCAAGAGCGCCGTGGCGCTGAACTCGCTCGGCATCAACATTGCCCGCTCCATCGGGCCTGCCGCGGGCGGCCTGCTTCTTGCAGCATTTGGAGCCGGGATCACCTACGGCGCGGATGTCGCAAGCTACGCCGTGGTGATTGCAGCTCTGGTCTGGTGGCCACGGGCGAAGAATGCAAACGACGCGCTTCAGGAGAACTTCTTCGGTGCCTTCCGGGCCGGGCTTCGTTACACCCGCTCGAGCACACCGCTCCACGTCGTCCTCCTGCGCGCCGCGATCTTCTTCGCCTTCGCCAGCGCCGTCTGGGCGCTCCTCCCGCTCGTCGCCCGGCAGTTGCTGGGTGGTGATGCCAGCTTCTACGGCATCCTGCTCGGTGCAGTCGGTGCAGGCGCGATTGGTGGCGCCTTGGTCATGCCGAAGCTGCGCGAACGCCTGAGTTCCGACGGCCTGCTTCTCGGCGCCGCGCTGATCACCGCTGCCGTCATGGGCGTCCTGTCACTCGCCCCGCCGAAGATCGTTGCCATCATCGTTCTTCTGTTCCTCGGGGGCGCATGGATCGCCGCCCTGACCACGCTCAACGGCGCGGCCCAGGCTGTCCTGCCGAACTGGGTGCGCGGTCGCGGCCTCGCCGTCTACCTCACCGTCTTCAATGGTGCGATGACTGCCGGGAGCCTCGGATGGGGCGCGGTCGGCGAGGCCGTCGGCATCCAATCGACCTTGCTCATCGGAGCCGCCGGACTGCTTGTGGCCGGGTTCATCATGCACCGCGTGAAGCTTCCTGCAGGCGATGCCGACATGGTGCCGTCCAATCACTGGCCTGAGCCGCTTGTTGCGGAACCCGTTGCCAATGACCGCGGTCCGGTTCTGATCCTGATCGAGTACAAGGTCGAGAAGCAGCACCGCAGCGCATTCCTGCACGCCATCGATCATCTTTCCAACGAACGCCGCCGCGATGGTGCCTATGGCTGGGGTGTCACCGAGGACTCGGCTAACCCGGAGAAGATCGTCGAATGGTTCATGGTGGAATCCTGGGCTGAACATCTTCGCCAGCACAAGCGGGTCTCCAATGCCGACGCCGACCTGCAGGGCAAGGTGCTGGCCCACCATGTCGGCCCCGAGAAACCTGTTGTCCGTCACTTCCTGACGATCAATCGGCCTGGTGCCGCATAACGAAGACTTGGGCAGGGCGGCGGCTTCGGCCGCCCTGCCCATTATGCCGCCACGCGCAATGACCTCGGAACAATTGATGCAATTGTTGAAGCCGGCATCTGGCGTCAAAACTGGAGCCACGTCGCGAGCCACGTCGCGGGCACCTAACAGAAATAGAGGTCAAGAAATGAAGCTTCCCTCCCTTCCCACCCTTCTGAGTTTCAATGGCGGCTACGTCGATACGCTCGGCTTCCTGGCTCTTTCAGGGCTTTTTACTGCGCATGTCACAGGCAACTTCGTGACCTTGGGCGCAACGATGGCGCATGGCCTTGGCGGAGCCCTGTCGAAGGTGCTGGTCCTTCCGATGTTCTGCCTGGTCGTCTTCGCGTCCCGGCTGGTCTGCCTGAAACTTCAAAACCGGAATCGCTCCCCCGTCCGGCCGATGCTGGTCGTAAAATTGATCCTGCTCGCCGCGGTAGCGGTCATTGCCATTGTTTATGGTCCATTCCACGGCGACGAGAACGGCGTTACGTTTGCAGTTGCGATGACACTGGTGTCGGCAATGGCCATACAGAACGGTCTTCACCGGTCCCATCTGTCGAAAGCGCCGCCGACCACCCTGATGACGGGTACGACGACACAGATCATGCTCGATCTTGCCGATATCCTTGCCAACTCGAAAGCCCAGGAAATCACCGTCGCAAAAGCACGGGTGAAAAAGATGGCCACCGCTGTCCTGACGTTTGCCGTCGGATGCGGCGCCGGAGCGGCCGGCTACATGTTCATCCCTGTGGCCGCCTTTAGCCTGCCAGCCATCATCGCCGGCGTTGCTC
Source organism: Rhizobium viscosum (assembly GCF_014873945.1). NCBI lineage: Bacteria > Pseudomonadati > Pseudomonadota > Alphaproteobacteria > Hyphomicrobiales > Rhizobiaceae > Rhizobium > Rhizobium viscosum. The sequence continues at coordinate 1,555,184 of NZ_JADBEC010000002.1, forward strand.
TCTTCGCCAGCACGTCAGGTGCCGAACCCAATTGACAGAAACTGGACGTCAGGGCTTTTCAGTTTATTACAGAGGATACTGAGATGGACATTGGTAGTGAAGCGAGCGGTCTTGCCAACCTGATCGCTCCCGTGTTGAAGCCGCTTGCGACCGGACTCGAATTTTTCGGGGTCGGCGTAATCCTGATCGGCGTGGCCGTGGCAACGGCTGGATACGTCCGGGATCTGCTCTCGTCCGGACAATGCGATGCCTATGAGTGCTATCGCGCCAATCTCGGGCGGGGGATATTGCTTGGGCTCGAAATCCTGATTGGGGCGGATATCATCGCTACTATTATTGCTCCTCTGACCTGGGAAAGCGTCGGCCTTCTCGGGCTTATCGTCCTCATTCGAACTTTCCTGAGCTTTTCGCTCGAGGCCGGGATCGATGGTCAGTGGCCGTGGTCGAGGAATGCCCAGCGTGGGAGCCCGTGAACCATTGGTCCAGTGTCTGATTTCTAGTTGCGGCTTGTTGCGAACACATTTCTGAGGTAGAACACTTTCATCGGCATTGCTGATGAGCGCTGAAATTCGCTGCTCGCAACGCCGCATCGCTGAAATGCTTTTGACCACGGATGTACTGGCACTGGTGAATTGGCGATGGTGAGGAAGGTCGGTGCGGTTTCGCCCCGGCCTTTTTTGTTGCTTGAAAGGCTGGACTTTCCCAGGCGCATCAGTGCCACGTATCCAGCAACGGCTCGTCGTCGAAGTTTCCATTGCTGGCAGCATCATAAGCGTTGATGCTGCGGCCGCCGCCACGCGTGCCGTATGCCGTCAGCTGGACCATGACTTCCTTCGCACGCTCAATGGCCTCTTCCTCGCTAGCAGCGTGACCGTCCGCAACCTTGATAGACACCGCTTCCCCATCGTCACCGACAAAATCTACACGCCAGACAGTCCGCTCGTGAGCAACCTTGGTTTCCAGAAGATGCATGGAATCACCCTGCCTTCCTGCCCTTGAGATCTGCCTCGAGGCTCTTCTTTAGGGCATCCATGATGTTGATGACGTTTGAAGCGGGAGCCCCGGCCTCCGTCTTCTTGCCTTTGGCGGTCTTCTTCGGCTTCAGCGCCTTCCTTTTCTCATCGATGAGTTTCAGCAGGCTTTCTTGTATCGGGTCGCTCGCCATGTCCGGCGACCAGCGAGCGGACTTTTGCTTGATGAGTTGTTGGATCAACGGAATAAGATCCGGGTCGGCCTTATCGTCGATGTCTTCGAAGTAATTCTCTTCCGGACGAACCTCGTCGCCGAAGCGCAAGCTCCACAGAACGATGCCTTCATTGCGGGGCTCGAGGATCACCGCCCGTTCCCGCCGGCCCATGACGAGCTTCGAGACGCCCACGACCTTGTCGGCCTTCATCGCGTCGCGGATCACGGCAAAGGCCTCGTTCCCGACGGGATCGTCCGGCATCAGGTAGTGTGCCTTTTCCAGATAGACCCATTCGATGCTCTCGGCGGGCACGAACGTTTCGATGTCGATCATCTTCACCGTCTCGAGCGCTACCGCGTCGAGATCGTCGTCGGTCAGGATGACGTAGTCGTTCTCGCCGCGGGCATACCCTTTCGCTTCGTTGTTTTCCTTCACCGGCTTCCTGGTCACCGAGTCGATGTATTGGGAAACCACGCGGTTTCCGGTGTCCTTGTTCAGGGTGTGGAAACGGACCTTCTCGGATTCCGATGTTGCCGGGGTCATCGCCACCGGGCAGGTGACCAGCGAAAGCTTCAGGTAGCCTTTCCAATAGTATTTCGGGGCCATGACCTATCTCCTCAGCCAGCTTTGCGCTGCGTGGCGGATCTCGAAGAAGCCGTCTTCGAAGCCGCCCCACGCACGGCAGGCTGCCGTCCTGTGCCAGCATTGGCATTGGCGGCTGTGCGTTTCGGTTTTTCCGCCGCAGCCTTCATCATCCCGGCGCTTTGGCGAAGAGCGGCCAACAGATCGTTGGGTTTGGAGACCTCGACCTTCTTCGGCTTCGGCAGCGAGCGGCCTTCAATCTTTGCCTTCACGAGATCGGCGAGCGCGGCTTCGTAGCGGTCTTCGAAGGTGGCCGGATCGAACTCGCCCTTCTTCGTACCGATGATGTGCTTCGCAAGCGCGAGCATCTCGCCCTGGATCTTGATCTTGGGCATCTCCTCGAACGCCTTCTTCGACGAGCGGACTTCGTAGTCGTAGTTCAGCGTGATTGCGATCAGGCCTTTTCCATGAGGGTGTATGAGCACGGTGCGCATCCGACGGAAGAGGACCGCGCGTGCAATGGCTGCGACCTTAGACTTCGCCATGCCGTCACGTAGGGCGGCAAAAGCGTCGCCACTCATCTTGTCGGGTGTGAGATAGTAGGGCTTGTCGAAATATAGGTCATCGACATCCAAGCACGGAATGAACGCCTCGATATCGAGCGTCTTGTTGCTATCGGGGATTGTTGCGGCAACTTCTTCCGGATCAATGATTATGTATTGACCGTTGTCGATCTCAAAACCCTTGGTCTGCAACTCTTTCGGAACAGGATCCTCGGTCTCGCTGTCGATGAAGATGCGATTTACCCGATTTCCAGTCGCCTTGTTGATTGTGTTGAACGTGATGCGGTCGGAGGTGCTTGCAGCCGTGTAGAGGGCGACACCGCACGACACCTCACCGAACTTGAGGAATCCCTTCCATTGCGCACGCATGCCACTTGCCATGACACTCACTCCGAATCACGTGGTAGCGACTCAAGACGAACGAGAGTGATTCGTTCCGACTCAAAACGAATCAATTTTCAATGATTTAGGAATTTTTCTTCGCAAATGGATTCTGGTTCTTACTGGGGTTGTGAAGGCTTCTACCATTCCCCCAATCGAGACAGGCATTGCCCGCTTCAGTCACACTACGCATCTTTTTGGAATTTCACGCGTTCTCCGAATACCGCGGCAAGGAGGATGCAATGTCCAAGCGAGAACGGATCGATACCAGAACAGACAAGCCATATGTCCGCGAGCTTCGCCTCAGGCTCGAGAAGCTCGTCGATGAGTATGTCGTCTCGGGCGCCAAAGCCCTGGAGGTCATAGCGTCAATCGAGGATGAGTTGGCAGAAATGAAGACTGCCTATGAGCGGGATCCGGATCCGGCAGACGATCCGACCTTGGTCGAGGAGCCTTCGAATGACTGGCCGGGCGGCTAATTCAGTGCAACAGGAATTCAAGAAATCAGCAAATGCCATCAACGACCGGCTTCGGCCCATGCTGACGTCGTCACCTGCCTTGGGAACTTGCCGATCCGCTGAAATCGACTATCGTTGATCAATCGACGAGAGCAGCGCCATGACAACGATAGAGCGTGCCGGCGAGTGTCGTTCCCTCATTCTCGAAGGAAACCTGCCGCGTCTTAATATCGGCGGCAAAAGCGCTCGCACTCATCAGGGCCGCACCGATCATCGAAAGAGCAAGGCGTCTCATCGCAAATCCTCCATCCTCTCCACATTGGGGGCGAAGGAAATTTGGCAGGAATGAGCGCAGGCCGCCGGAGCCATTCTTGGCAATGGACAGGCGTTTCTTGCGCTTTGTGGCGGTCACTTCATACGGAAGGCGGCCGGTGTGACACCGACATGGCGCCGGAAATGCCGGCCGAAGCGGGAGACGTCGTCATAGCCGACACGGGCTGCGACCTCCGCGACTGGCAGCCGCGTCGTCTTCAGCAGGATTTTTGCACGCTCCATCCGTTCATGGATGACATATTGGTAAGGCGATAAGCCAAAAGCCTTTCGAAAAGCACGCACGAAATGGAAGCGGCTGATCGCGGCCTCGGCAGCGATCTCGTCCAGCGACAGCTCTTCGGAGATATTGTCATGGATATAGGCGACTGCGCGCTGCAGGCGCCGGTCATCGACCGCTGCCGTCCCGTCCGAGCGCGGCGACAGCAGATGCGCAAGATGGGCGGCAAGCGCGAGTTCCATCGTTTCGTGATAGAGCGATACCGGTTCCCCGGCCGTCGAGACCGCCAGGCGCGCGAACTCTGCGAGCAGCGGATCGATGCGGCCGACAACCGGGCCTGCATCCCGTGCCCGGTCGAAGCCGACATCGACAAGCAGTGCATCGGGCAGTTCGAGCTTCAGATAGGAGAGGGCCGCATCATATTCGCAGATCCCGGATGCTCCTGCCGGCAATATCCAGCCCTCGCCGGCGGCAAGCGGAATGGGCTTTCGCCTGTCTGATCCGACAGCTATGCGGTGGCCCGGCTGATCGGTGAGGAACAGCCCGACGGCCATGCGCGGCAGGACGAATGCGCCGCCTCCAGGCGGCACGTCAAAGCTTTCGGCCACTAGTCGCTTTTGCGCTGCGCGCGCCCGCAATCCGCTCATAGAGCTGATGTTAGGCCGGACAGCGTGAAATTCAATCGGATGACGGTCCGTTCACGTCTTCGTCAGAAGCCTGACCGCATGATTGGCGGGTTGGGTTTGTCCGCAAGCCCCCGGTCCGGTTTCCCGACCGAGGGCGTTTTTCATATCGGCCAGCCGCCGTTATCGGAGCGTCGGGCAGCCGCGGACATTGGCAAAGCTGATCTCGCCGGGACCTCGCCGTGTCCAGCCCTGAACGATCACACGCCGCGGCGTGACGTCGACGACGCGTGCACGGCGGAAGCCGAAATCACGCGCCTTGTCCTCAGCCCATCGCGGATCGCAGCGACCGCGGCCCGGACGACCCCAACCGGGCGGCGGCGGCGGAGGCCGGCCCCAATCTCTGTCAGGTTCAAAACGGGGCGGCGGGCCTCTGTCGTAACCGTCGTAATATTGCGCAGACGCGATGCTCGACGTGGAGGCTGCAGTGCCAAGGGCAAGCAGAATGCCGATGGCAGATTTCGTGAAGTTGATCATCAATCCAATTCTCGTTTGGGGCACACGCCTGCGAGGGTAGGGCACATCGTGGCAAACTGATGGCCAAGAGTGTTGTCGCCACGCTGCGAGATAATTCGCTGTGCGAGCCCAATGGGTTAATGTCGCCTCCTGCCAGGGCGTCGTTCTGCGGGGGCCCCGCAGATGACCGGAATGATCGCGCTATCACGTCAGCAAAGTCTGGCTATTCCGTAGCAGGTCGCAGACCCGCCCGGGGGTCGGGCGGGGTCGCATTCGCCGATCTCAGCCAAGCGTTTCCGAAAAAAATTCGAGCAGGCGCTTCCAGTGCCGCTCAGAACCCTTTTCACTGTAGGTCTCGCCGCGGTCGGGAACGGTCCAGCCATGTGACATGCCGATATAGTTCTCGATGATGTGGTCGACGCCGCCGCTGCGCAGCGCTTCGGCGAGACGGGCGGACTGTTCGGGCGGGAAGCTGCCATCGACGCCGGCCACGCCGACATAGACGCGCGCCCTGATGTCGCCGGCGAGGCGATGCGGGCTGTCGGGTGCCTCGCTTGCCAGATTGCCGCCGTGGAAGCTTGCGGCTGCCGCGATCCTGTCGGCATAGGTGGCCGCTGCCGTCAAGGCGCGGCCCCCGCCCATGCAATAGCCGACGGCGCCGACCGGACCGGAAACGCCTTCGGCCTCGAGCGCGTTGAGGAAGGCTTCGCTGTCCTTCTTCGTCATCTCCTGCGTCGTCTCGCGGATCATCTTCATGATCTCGGCACGCGCGGTCTCGTTACCGAAGGAGGAGCCGTCGAAGGGACCGTATGAGCCGAAACGGTAGAAGAGATCGGGCAGCAGTACGATATAGCCGGCCGCGGCCAGGCGTTCACCCATGATGTCGGTCGCCTCGCGCGGCCCGAGCGCGTCCATATAGTAGAGAACGCCAGGCAAGACTTTGCCCTCGCTGCCCTTGGGGCGGAAAATCGACGCCCGGGCAATGCCGTCAGCCGTCGTGATCTCAATATCGCGTTTCATGGACCAATCCCTTTGATTTTATTGAGGCAGCCCTAAAGCCGCTGCCGCAATCTGGCAAAGGGCGGCGACAGTCTCAAGACACGAATGTGTGGGCGGCGGATTCTCGCTCGCCTCTATCTGGGGGCCTGGCCCTCGGATCGCTCGGCGACGGCGGTGAAGAGAGACCGAACTGGCCGTTGGCGCGTGAACCGCAAAACGATCATGGGTCGAGCGCAGGCCGTTTGGAAAGCGAGACCAGTTCCTTGAAGTGAGTGGCAATTCGGCCTTCACGACTGGCGTCTTCCGCTTCCCAACCGAATTTCCAAGCGTCGTGTCGCGCAAGCCAATCGCCGAGAGCGCCGGTATCGCCAGTAGGCATCCTGTGCGCTTCGAGATACGGGTTCTCGTACGCCTTCAATCCGAGCACTCGCGCCCGTGAACCTGCTTCCTGCAAATCGATCAGCTCTTCAATCGTCATACTCAGCCCTCAACGATGCGATGAGGCTAACATCATCGGTCGCTAACGCAAGCGATCGCTAATTAATGGGTTAATCCGCGAAGAGTTGGCTACGCGGCGGCGACCTGATGGAATGAGCAAGCCAGCGCTGATTGGCTTGCAGACCATCAGGGTTCCTTACGTCCCGGCGGCTATCAAAGCCGGTTTTGCAGGGGCCGCGGATCGATGTCCGATGAGGTAATCCAGACGCGCCCGTCATAGGCCAGTTCACCGTCCATGAACTTGCGGTCAGCGATACATTCGTAGAGGTCTAGTCTCTCGATGAGACCATGGATCATATCACCAGCAGAGGAAGGAAGAGCATCGCCTGCGATGCACACGGCCTGATGCAGGTTGCCTTCCATCATGATGAGAACAGCGTGAGTGCCACAAAGGCGGATCTTACCGGGCACGGTTACGAGCGACATTTTGGCCTCCTACAAAGTTACGGGAGAGTGTTGCTGCGTCTCCTGAAGGCTAGGGAGCCATGGTTAATCAAAGGTTAACGTCAATCAATTTGGCAATCGGTTGGTCCCCCACCTCAAATTGACGTAGCGCAAGCCTTGGAAGTTTATGTTCGCACTCGCAGTGACAAGGCTGCAAAAAATACTGCCAATCTGGCGATGACTGATGCGATTGCCGATCATCGAGATTTGCTGAGCTCTATCGGATCCTCCGAGCAGCCATGCAGAACTCGGGCGTGCATTCCGCCGCGATCAATGGCATGAGTGGCGGGAACACCGGGCCGGGGCGTTACCGGATCGATCCGTGCAGCGAGGGAGGCGCGCGATCAAGGGAGGAATTGGGTAACGCGCCTGAGGCCGGCGAGCTCCTGAGGGGACATGACATTGACGTCGAAAGCAGCCGCAGCCGCGAAGTACATTCTTGCCTATCTGTCTTGGCCATTGGTGTTCTTCTTCGGTTTGACGGGCGCCTATTTTGGTTTTGCAAGCGCGCATCCGATGGTCGCATTTGCGGCAATCTATGCGGGCGCGGTCCTGCTCCTCTTCCTGGTTGAGCGTATCATTCCCTATGAAGAACGCTGGCTCCAGGCAGACGGTGAAACGGCCAACGATATTGCCCACACGGTCCTGACAAAGGGGCTCGTCGAACTGGCGGCGCTTGCCGGGGTCATCTTTCCGATGTTTGCCGCAGCCCTGCTGCAGCCGATTGCCGCCATGCAATTCAGCCTCTGGCCATCATCCTGGCCGATGCTCTTCCAGGCGTCTCTGGCCGTCATCATCGCTGAATTCGGCCTTTATTGGGCGCATCGCATCGCCCATGAGCGGCTGTTCTTCTGGCGCTTTCATGCCCTGCACCACAGCGTCACCCGCCTCTGGGTCATCAATACCGGCCGTTTCCACGTCATCGATTCCCTGTTCAAGATCGCGTTGAGCCAGATCCCGCTCTACCTGCTCGGCGCCCCGCTGCAGGTCTTCTGGTGGCTTGGTGCCGTCACGGCCTTCATCGGCATCCTGACCCATTGCAACGTCGACATGCGGACGGGCCTTTTCGATTTCGTCTTCTCGACGCCCAGGCTGCACCGCTGGCACCATTCGAAGGATCTCCGCGAGGGCAACACCAATTACGGCGAGAATGTCGTGCTGTTCGACCAACTGTTCGGCACGTATTTCAATCCCGACCGCCCATCCTCGACCGATATCGGCATCAAGGGCCAGATCGCCCCCGGCTTCGTCAGCCAACTGACGCAGCCCTTCACCAAGGATGGCGTGCGCCAGATTCTCGGCCTTAAGCCCAAGCGCGGCTGACGCATCCGGTGTAATGCCTCCGCAGGCGCCGCCCGGCAGAAATGGCAAGGCAGAAATCGTGCTGCGGAAGCGTCACGGCGCAATATCGACGTGATGAACTCCATGCGGCAACGCCACGCGTCCTAATCTTTCCAGGGCCGGCATATTGCCCTTCACCACGCGGAAGACCTCTATCCCGGCGCCGGCATCCGGTCCTGCGCCGCGATGGCCTTCGAATACGGTCGTCAACAGGTGATCGCCGGCCAGATCGAAGGTTCCGCCTTCGGGCAGAACGCCTTCGAACGCGAAATCCCCGACTTTCGTCAGCGTGCTGGTGCGTGGATCGAATGTCAGCAGCGAGACGGCGGCCTCGCGCTGGTGGCGAGGCGAATCTTCAGGAAAAGAGGTCCCTTGCATGTTGATCGTTGCGACCATGCGTCCATCCGGGCTCACGGCCATTCCCTCCGCCGAAACGCCGGTCTCGATCGTCCCGAGCTGTTCATGCCGGGCGTTCGCCGTCTCCGGACCGGCGAGCCTGATGACGGTCATGGTCGAGGATGCCTTCGGAATGCGGCCATCAAGGCTCGTCGCCGCGATATTCCGCCCCCAGTTCGACGTGAGATAATGGCGTCCGTCCGGCGTGAAACGGCCGACGAAGGGATCCCGGCCGACCGCGACGGTGTCGCCCCACGGATGCACCGAGGGACCTGCCTCCGCATTCCGGAATTCGAAAAAGGCGATGCGGTCCTGTGTATTGATATTGACCGCGAGATAACGGCCGGAAGGGTGCCATTGAACGTTGGTGGCCGTGACGCCGCCCCTTGCTCCCTTTGTCGATCCCTCGATGCCGAGAGCGGCCAGATCGAATTTCGCGACATCGCCAAACCGGCCATCGGAAAATTCCACGATCTGCAGCAGGCTTGCTTGGCTGGTATTTGAAACGATAGCGATGGTGCGCCCGTCGGGGCTGACCGCCAGGCTTTCCGGATTTATGCCGATCTCGGCCGTGTCGGCAAGCCTCGGATTGGCGGCATCGGAAAGATCGATGGCGAAGACGCGGTTGCCGGCCGGAAGATCCCTGGCCGTTCTGGCGCCGTCCGGCCGTTGACCGAGACGTTCGGTGACGAAGGCGTTGCGGCCGTCAGGCGTGAGTTCGAGGATTTCAGGCGCTGCCGTGACGGAATTCGAAACGGAGATCGCGCTTTTTGTCACGCGCCCATCGGCGATCGAGAGCACCGTCAGCATATCGGCATGTCCCGCCTCCTCCGGCGGCAGCGCCGAGTCCGCATAAGTCCTGGCGATATAGTCACCATCCGAGATGACCGCGACGCGTCCTGCCGTGATCGCCGAAAGGATGTCCACCGATTGGGCCAAGGCCGCGCTCGTGACGGTGATGCTTACTGCAGTGGCAAGTGTACCTGTTGCAAGGCGTTTTAGTATCCGCATGGCTCTGTCTCCTTCGAACACGCAGAGGCGCATGCCTCTTGCACTGAAAAAGGATAGGGATCACAGTGATTGTCTTCCAATCGGAAATTACCTTTCTGTGATTGGCTTTCCCTATCAGAGGTGGGAATGGATATTCGCTCGATGGCCTGCTTCGTCGCAGTCGCGGAGGAATTGAATTTCCGTCGCGCGGCAGAGCGGCTGCACCTGACCCAGCCTTCACTCAGCCAGCGTATCCGGGTGTTGGAGCAGGAGATCGGCACAGACCTCTTCGAACGCGATCGCCGCAAGGTTTCCTTGACCCCCGCCGGAAGGGTCTTCCTGGAGCCGGCCAAAAGGGCGATCGACAACGCTATGGTCGCCAGGGAGCGGGCATTGCAGGCAGTGCGCGGCGAGATCGGACGGCTTCGCCTCGGCTTTACCGTCATCGCTTTCTACGGGTTTCTGCCGGAAGCCGTTCAGCTGTTTCGCAGCCGATATCCGCAGGTTCATGTCGAGCTTGTCGAAATGAATTCGCCATCGCTCGAATCAGCGCTTCTCACCGGAACGATCGATCTCGCCGTTCTGCATCCGCCGCTTTCGAGTCCGGATCTCGAAATCCATCCGCTTCCGGAAGAAGAGATGGTACTGGCTTTGCCATCGAACCATCCGCTATGCGATCGCCAGGTCATTGATATTGCGGATCTTGCCGGCGAGCATTTTCTGATTGCGCCGCGCGCGATCGGCCCGAGTATCCATGACCGCGTCATTGCGTTGTTTGCTGCCGCTGATATCAATCCGGACATTGTGCAGGAGGTGACGCCGATGACGACGCTGACAGGGCTCGTGGCAGCCGGCGTGGGAATGGGGTTCGTCACCGCCGGGATCTCCCGTCTCTCCCGCGATGGGCTTGCGTTCAGACGGGTGACACCGGCGCCACCGTCCTTGCCGATCGCCGCCGCCTGGCTGAAACCGGAGCCTCAGCCAAGCGCACGCCGGTTCATCGATATCGTATCGGCACTTGTCGAACAGCGGCGAGCCGAGGGCGACACCGGAAAAACGGGTTGGATCGACGACAAGGTCTGATCCGTGTGCGGTCGGCCGAGCCGCTGCCGTCATCATTTCATGACAATCGGCCCGTAAGAGCCTGCAAACCTCGACGGAAACGGACAGGACGGCGATGACGACGTTGAAACAGGTTGCGCTAAAGGCCGGATGTTCCATGGCGACGGCAAGCCGCGTGCTGAACCTCAGCGGTCCCGTCAGCCAGGCGGCGGCGCTTCGCGTGCGCCGCGCTGCCGCCGAAGTCGGCTATCGGGCGGCCGCACCGTCTGCCCGCAGCGGCCGCCGGCCTGTTATTGGCGTGCTGGTGCCGAGTGTGACCAATCCGGTTTTCGCGTCGTCCCTCTCAGGCATCCAGAACCGCATGTTGGTCGCCGGCCACAGCGTTCTCATCGCCCAGTCGAATTACGATCCCGATCAGGAGGCCAATGCCGTGGCAGGGCTTCTCGGCGAGCGGCCGACCGGTCTGATCCTGACGGTCTGCAATGGTGAGACAAGCCCGGCATTGGCGCAGGACCTGCCGCCGACAGTGCTGCTTGGCAGCTCTCCGACCGTCCGATATCCGGCTGCCGTTACCGTCAACAATTATGCGGCAGGCTGCCGGCTGACCGAACATCTCTTGTCCATGGGCCACCGGCGCATCCTCTATGTCTCCGGTAGCTTCAAAGCTTCGGATCGTGCGCTCTTGCGTTACCGCGGCTATCTGCAGACGATGGAGGCAGCGGGCGTCGCCCCGCTCGAGGCCGTAGAGGTGCCCTTCGTCAGCGGCTATGACCAGATGGATCTCGGCCAGGCTTTGCGGACATTTTCGCCGACCGCCATCATCGGCTCGAACGATCTGATCGCGCTTGGCGTCATCGGTGCGATCAATCGCGAAGGCCTGCGGGTGCCCGACGATATCTCCGTTGCCGGCTTTGACGGCATCGCCATCGGCAAGCTCATCAATCCGACGCTGACCTCGATCGAAATGCCCGATCTCAGCATGGGGGCGACGGCAGCCTCGCTGCTGCTCGATATTGTCGAAAACGACGCGCCTCTCCGACATCTGGAACTGTCGCATGCGCTACGCCCCGGCGGCACCGTGCGAAACCTCCAAAACGAAGAAACCGCCGCACTTTCGGGATGCGACGGTTCCGGATCGAAACCGCGGGCGGCTTAACCCGCGGATCATTCCAAAAATCAGCTGCGCGGCAGCATGCCTTCGACGTCGGCGGCTGCGTCGTCGAGGGCTTCCTTCGGCTCGGCCGAACCATCGACGATCCGCGACAGGTTGTCGACGATCGTCTGGGTGACCTTGACGCCATTGGTGCCGGGGAAGGCGTACCAGGGGATCATGCGCGGCATCTGGCTAAGGCCGGCCTGGAAGAGCGGGTTCTTCTTGTAGAAGTCGCCGAGATATTCGGCAGACTTGGCGGCAAGTTCGTTGTTCGGAACGTAGCCGGTGCCGGGAACGACGACGGAAGCGCTATAGGGGCCGGCGGCGAACTTGGCGAATTTCCAGGCGGCGTCCTGCTTGGCCGGATCCTTGGCGAGGATGACGACGGCGTTGCCGCCGGTCGGCAGATGGCCCTTGTCCGGATCGATGAGCGGGATCTGGGCGGTGCGCAGGTCGAACTTGGCGCCGACATTCCTGATCGTGTTGACGAGCGCGCCGGTCGTCTGGAATTCGAAGCCGACCTTGCCGGCTGCAAAGGCCTGTTCGCCCGCTGCCTTGGTGAAAACAGGCATGCCGCCTTCCTTGACGAAGCGGCTGATCAGTTCGACGGCCTTCTGTCCCTCAGGACCGTTGAAGGTGACCTTCTGCTCGTCGTCGCTCAGCATCTTGCCGCCAGCGCCGAAGAGGAGGGCCGAGAACATCCAGTCGTCGCCCTGCCAACGGAAGTCCATGCCGTCGACGCCGTTGCCGAGCGCTTTGATCTTGCCGGCGAGCGCGATGACCTCGTCCCAGGTCTTCGGCGGGGTATCGGGATTGCCGCCGGCGGCCTTCACGAGATCGGCATTGTAATACATGATCGGGTTGGAGGTGGCGAAAGCGAGGCCAACCTGCTTGCCCTTGACCTGGGCGAGCTTCAGGATCGTGTCCGAGAAGCCCTGCTCGGCCATGTTGCCTTCCTTCTGGACGAGCGGCGTCATGTCGACGGCGACATTGCGCTCGTTTAGCATGCGCAGGCGGTTCAGGCCGATGAAGGTGACGTCGGGCATTTCGGACGTGCCGGCCTGGCGCAGGATCAGCTGGATGCCGTCTTCATAGGTCGCCGAGGGAGCGGCGAACTGGATCTTGATGTCTGGGTTTTCTTCCATGAACTTCTTCGAGATCGTGTCCATCACGTCCTTGAAGAAGCCCGGCATCGGGTAGTGGATCGTCAGCGTCGTTTCGGCGTGGGCCGGCATTGCTGCCGCCACGGACAGAGCCGCTGCTGCGAGGAACTGGGTGAAATGCTTCATCGCTCGTTCTCCTGGGTTCAGCCGGTCAGCCTTTGAGACCGGTCATGGTGATGCCCTCGACGAAGCGTTTCTGCGCGAGCAGGAAAGCTGCAACGAGGGGGATGGTGATGATGATGGTGGCCGCCATCAGCGCGCCGTAATCGTCGCCGGCTTCCGCGGCGCGGAAGTTCATCAGGCCGAGCGGCGGCGTGGCGTAGCCCGGTTTGCTGATGACGATCAGCGGCCAGTAGAGGTCATTCCAGTGGGCGACGACCGAAAAGATCGCGAATGCTGTCACCGCCGGCCAGGCATTCGGCACGATCACGCGCGAGACGATGCCGAGCTCGGACATGCCGTCGAGGCGGGCGGCATGGATCAGGTCGTCGGGCATCGCGCGGAAGAACTGCAGGAACAGGAAGATCGCAAAGACCGAGATGGTGAAGGGGGCGACCAGTGCCGTATAGCCGTTGAGCAGCGACAGGCTGTCGAAGGCGACATAAAGCGGCAGGGCCGTCGCATGGATCGGCACAAGCAAGCCGAGCAGCACCAGCACCATCATCATCCGGGCGGCGCGGAATTTCAGCTTCGCCATGGCGTAGGCGCAGGGGATGGCGACCAGCACCTGGAAGACGAAGATCAGCGCACAGACCACCACGCCGTTCCAGAGCAGCGTGCCCATCGCCACCTTCTCGAGCGCCTTGGCAAAATTCTGCATGTAGTAGAAATGCGTCGGGATCAGCGAAAGTGCCGCGGTGAAGATGTCGTCCTGCGATTTGCCGGCTGCCGATATCATGAAGATGTAGGGCGCGAGGAAAATGACCGCGCCGATGATGAGCAGCGCCAGGCGGATGAGCCGGCCGAGGGTGAAGCGGGATCTCGTCTTCATGAATAGTGCACTCGCCGATCGAGGAAGCGGTATTGCAGGAACATCATGACGACGAGGATGGCGAGGAAAACCACCGTCATGGCCGAGGCATAGCCGACCTTCATGTAGACAAAGCCCTCCTGGTAGATGGTGAAGAGCAGCACTTCGGAGGCATGATTGGGGCCTCCATCCGTCAGCGTCTTCACCGTCTCGAAGGTCTTCACCGCATTGATGACGCTGATCGTGGTGACGAAAAGCGCTGTCGGTCCGAGCATCGGCCAGGTGACGAGGAAGAAGCGGTCGAGCGAGGATTTGGCGCCGTCGATTTCGGCGGCGGCATAGAGTTCGCGCGGGATCGCCGTCAGGCCTGCGAGAAACAGCACCATGTTGAAGCCGACGGTCTGCCAGACACCGATGATGGAGAGGCTGTAGAGGGCAGTGGACGAAGCGCCGAGCCAGTTCGGCTTCGGCAGGCCGGCAAGACCGAGCAATGCATTGAGCGGGCCGATGGTCGGGTGGAAGAGATATTGCCAGACGGTCGCCATGGCGACGATCAGCGAGACGACGGGGAGAAAATAGGCGGTACGGAAGAAGCTCTTTCCCCAGCCCTCGCCCTCAATCAGCATGGCCACACCGAGCCCGAGCAGGATCGAGACGGGTGCGACGATCGCCGTATAGACCGTCGTGTTCCACAGGGACTTGCGGAAGGTGCGGTCGGTGAAGAGCTCGGCGTAATTCTCGAAGCCGACGAAGCGGAACTTGCCGACGCCGAGTTCGAAATCGGTAAAGCCGAGAAAAATGACGGCAACGATCGGCAGGAGCACGAAGAGCAACATGAGGATGATCGCCGGCAGGGCCAGCAGCCAAGCGGTCCGCGCCTCTCGGCGTTCATGCCTGACCGAGGATGCGACCGGCCGGATTTCGCCCGCGGCGATACTAGCCATGGGCCTTCTCCCTGCCGGCATCGGCCAGAACGGCTGAGGCGCGCAGCCGTCGTCCGTCCGGCGCAAAGACCATGGCCTTGTCAGGGGCGAAGGAAAGGGCGACGGTCATGCCGGCGGCCAGGCCGGCAGCTTCGGCTGGTGCGAGCTTGGCAAGCACGATCTCGCCGATTGCATTCAGCCGGCAGAACAGAATTACTTCGGAGCCGAGGAATTCCATGCGCTCGATGCAGGCCGGCAGCGAGCTTCCATCGTCTGCGGCAAGCCGCACGAATTCCGGACGGATGCCGATCGTCACATCAGGGCCGGCAGGATCTGCTTCTTCCAGCGCCATCCTCATATCGCCGAAGGCGACTGTTCCGTACTCGACGCGCGCCGGCAGCAGGTTGATGCGCGGCTGGCCGACGAAGCGGGCGACCTCGATATGGGCGGGATCGTCATAGATGACCTGCGGCGGGGCGAGCTGCAGCATCTGGCCGCCGATCATTACGGCGACCCGGTCGGCCATGGAAAGCGCCTCGGCCTGATCGTGCGTGACATAGACCGTCGGCACGCCGGCGCGGCGATGCAATTCGACGATCTCGCCGCGCGCATGGACGCGCAGATTGGCGTCGAGGTTCGACAGGGGCTCGTCCATCAGGAAGACGCTCGGATGGCGCACCATGGCGCGGGCAAGCGCGACGCGCTGCCGCTGGCCGCCCGACATCTGGCCGGGCTTGCGCTCCAACAGATGATCGATCTTCAGCGCCTTTGCCGTTTCCTGCACATCGCGGGAAATGCCTGTGCGGATGGCGCGGTAGCCGGGCATGACGGGGCCGAGGAAGGGCAGGCGCTGAAGGCTGCTCAGCCGGCGCATGGCAAGCGGAACGGCGATATTCTGGCCGGCCGTCAGATGTGGATAGAGCGCGTAGGACTGGAAGACCATGGCGATGTTGCGGCCTGCGGCCGCGACATCCGACATTTCCCGTCCGCCGATGACGATCTCGCCGCTATCGGCATGGTCGAGGCCGGCAAGGATGCGTAAGAGCGTGCTCTTGCCACAACCCGAAGGGCCGACGAGCGCGATGAATTCGCCTGGCGGAACGTCGAGGCTGATATTTTTCAGGATGGCGATGTCGCCGTAGGATTTGGAAATGGAAGAAAGTGACAGCGCGCTCATTGCGCCGGCTCCTTCTGCACCTTGTGGGCCTCGTGCGGGTATACTTCGGCAACGACGTCATCGAGCACATGGGCCACCATGCCTGGTAGGGCGACGATCTCGCTCGTAATGTCATTGCCGAGATCGTGCAGCACGGCGCCAACGATCTTCTTTCCGGGCATCTCGCGTTCCATCGTGCCGATGATGAACGCAGCCGACGGCCCCCAGACCAGCGACGTATCGTTGAAGCGGCCCTTCCAAGCCCAGTGCAGGTGGCCGCTGGCATAGAGGGCGACGTCATGGGCGGCGATCAGATCATAGAGCCGCTGGCGCTGGGCCGGGCGGATGCTCCAGTAGCCGGTATCGCCTTCATCAGGCGCATCGACGAAGAGCGGTTTATGCGCGAACATTGCGATCCGCCGGCCGGCGCGTGTGGCAAGCGCTTGCTCCAGCCAGGCAAACTGCGTTTCCTGCTCGTCGTTTTCCATGCCCATCAGCAGGCTGTCGAGGCCGATCAGGCGCCAGTTGCCGGCATCCTCCAGCCAGTAATCCGGTCCCACGAGGCTGCGCCAGCGGTTGAGCCTGGTGGCATCGACCGGCTGCAGCGAACCCGGCAGATGGCCGACATCGTGATTGCCCGGAACGATCAGCATGGGGATATTCACCTGCCGCATCAGCTCCATACAGAAGGTCAGATCCTCGTCCTTGTCGGCGCCATCGACGGCAAGGTCACCGGTATGGATGACGAGATCGGCACCGCTGCCGTTGATCCAGTCTGCAAGCGGCTGCCAATTGCCGTTGAAATGCGGTATCGACGGGCTGAAATGCGTGTCGGTGATCTGGACGATTTTCATGCCGGCGCTCTCCAATAAGGCCCGCGGCAGGTGTCCGGCGGCAGGCAATGCTGATGCCGCCTCTTTAGAGCGCCCCAATGTCAGGCGGGTTACAAGCCTTTCCACCCTTGTTCCAATTGCGTCATGCAATTGTCATGGAAGGGTCGAATCGCGGCCGTACCTCGCACTCGCGCCGTCGCAAAGGATTGATCGGTGTATTTTGAAATTAAAGGTCGCTGTCGACGTCGAGATCCGGCGTCGGCACAAGCATCCGTCCATGACGGATCAGGATCACGTCCACGGTATCGCCCTCATAGAGGTAGTCCAACAGATAATCCCCGACTACGAGCGTCAGGCTTCCGGTAATCTGCAGGCCGCCGTGCATCCGGTTGCCGGATTGCGGAAATTCGGAAAGTGTCCGCTTCGCGTTCTTGATCGCGAGCACAAACTTCCGTGCTGCGGCAGGATTGAGCTTCCGCAAGTATTCGCTTTCGCGGCGGATATAGCTCGCGACATCCTTAGAAAGCCGTACGGCAGTCACGCAGCTTTTCCGCCTACGATCCTATCGATGTCCGCGATCACGTCATCCATGTTCTCGAACTCTCCGGCCGCGATCTGCTCGCGGCCGTTGGTCGCGGCGAGGATGTCGGATCCCTCGTTCATGAGATACGTCCGCAGGGCGCGAACGATGATGTAGCTGCGGGATCGATCGGTGGCTTTTGCGATGGCTTCGATATCGGCGACCACCTCGGAAGGCACCCGGACAGTGACGGATTCGGATTGGCTGGCGTTCGACATGCTTCCTTCCTTCAGGATGTAAGACAGTGTAAGACAAACGACAATCTGATGCAATATCAGTGCCGATGGTCGTGAATGCGAACGGAGCCGGCTTAGGGCCTCTTTTGTCGTCACGACGCAATCGAGGAACGCTGCCTCCGTGAGGGCTTGCCGTCTGGGAAATCATCGGGCGACGGGAATCATCGCCAGATCAAGGCCATTTGCCATCATCTGCACAACTATCACCCGGTTCTGGCCAAGTTGGCCGCGGCCAATTTTTATTTGCCATGGCCTTCTTCCCTTCCTTTCTTTCTGGAAAGGAGAGGATGAGAACCGCACGGCGCCCTCACGATCTCTCTGGCGGATTGCGGGCGTGAGCGCGTTTGTCTCGGCGATCATCTCCGCTGTTGTCTCCATCCCGGTGGCCGCACCGTCCGGCTGGATCGTCGGCTTGCCCTCGGGATCTGGAGTTGAGCTGATGTTTCTGATGGATCGCGTTCTGAGCCTCGGGCTCGGGGATACTTCTTACTATCTTCGTCTGTGCGCTGGGGTATCTCGTCGTTAGCCAAAGACGCGCGGATGGACGATCGATGCCGTCGGATCCTGTATGAATTATCCTGACGATTTGCAGGCCGGCGTTGCGGGAAATCATGGAACGGTTTCGATATCGGTCTCACGAAACTCGTTATCGGTCGCCAAAATTGGGACGTCATAGTACCTCGTACAGGCGTAGTGGAGGCAGTCGCCGAGGTTAAGGCCTCTGCGGCCGGCGCGATATCGATGCGCAGCTGAAAGAGCGAGGTGCGTTGTTTCACGAGCCGGAGGAAGGTCGCGGATCTCGATGCCACGAGCCTCCAGAAATTCCATCAGCAGCGCTTCCACTGCATCAAGCGGCAAACCAAACTTGTCGGGTCGCGCAAGCCCCAAAGCCGCCTCGAGCATTGCGATAGGAGAGGTGAATGGGGCGCGTGCCGCCGCGATCGCATCGGATACCCGCTTGGCTTCCGGTTCATCCGACAGGAGAGCGATGATCGCGCAGGCGTCGATGAACATCAGCCTTCATCCCACAGGGAATCAAAGACCTCATGGGAAAGCGGCTTGCGGGAGGATGGTGTCAGGGAAATACCATGTTTCTTCCTGAGTCGGGCCGCAGTTTCGGCCGGGCTCTCGCTCCTGGTGCGACGCTCGATAGCCTCTTTCATGGCAATCACAATCGCATCCGTAATACTGACCCCGGCCATAGCGGCGAACTCCCGCGTCAGAGCATCCGCTTCCATGTTGTTGACGTTGATGGCCATCCCTGGCTCCATGTAGATAATTCTCTCAAATGATGTAGATCACTTTGTTATTCATTCCAAGCTTTGAAGTGGGATGACAGATGGATCTCCGTCACAGATCGAATTTGCGCCCTGCTCTCCCGGTCCCGACAGATCAAGTTCGGACCCGACAAGCGGCGAATGGCGCAATGCAGACAGGTCGTGTCCGATGGTTCGCCAGACGCCTGCGTTTTGACTATCTCGCCCTATGCCGGAGGGCCGATCTTCTGCCGGTGCTGGGTAATGAAAGCCTTGGTGGCAGGCGAACCTTCGCCCTTGCGATAGGCGATCGCCACATCAGACGTCACTGTTACGTCGCCGAGCGGCCGGTAATGGATATCGGGCAGTTCCACCCGGCTCATCGATTGCGGTACCAGCGCGATGCCGGTGCCGATGCCGACGAGGGCGGCGATCTCGGTGAAGTCATGTGCGATGGCCTTGACGGATGGTTCGAAGCCGGCCTCCCGGCAGGCCTGCAGTGTGTTGCGGTGAAAACCGATTTCCGGCGGCTGGCGTGGCGTGATGAACATGTCGTCTGCCAACTGGGCAAGCATCTCGATGGAGCGCCGGGCGAATTCATGGTCGGCGGGAACCATGACGACCAGCGGCTCGCGCAGCACGACCTTCACCGAAACACCCGGTGGGATAGGCGCCGGCGCGCGGATATAGCCGAAATCGAGCAGACCGTCGGCAATGCGCTGCAATTGCTGGCGCAGCTCCATTTCCTGCAATTCGACCTCGACATAGGGGTAATCGCGCTTGAAGTCTCTGATCGAGCCGACGACCGCGCCGGAATAGGCGGCGGATGCCACGTAGCCGATCGAGATGCGCCCGCTTTCGCCGCGCCCGGCGCGGTGGATGGCGGCGACCGTAGCCTCCGTCTGGGCCAGGACCTTCCGGGCCTCCTGGAACAGGACCTCGCCCGAATGCGTGAGCTGCACGCCCCGGCGGTTCCGATCGAGCAGCGGTGTGCCGACAATCTTTTCGAGGCTCCTGATCTGCTGACTGAGGCCCGGCTGGGCAATGCCGAGCCTGATCGCTGCACGCTCGAAATTCCGCTCCTCGACGAGAGTTACGAAATATCTTAGGTGCCGAAGTTCGAAGCCCGGATCGGTCAGCGCCATCTCTCTCTCCCAAAAGAACTAAAATCTATGGCATTGGGCGAGTTTCATAATTCATACTTATGAAAAATTCGAGTGCTGTTTATTGGATCTCTCAGAAATAACATGATTATAAAAATCCAGTTTTCCGATATAACGAGCCCCGATGACTGGTTCTCTTCACCTCCTCAAATTCGCTTCCACTACGGCGCTGGCCAGCGCGCTTTTGGCACCGCTCTTTCCGGCCCTCGCGCAGGAGGCCAATCCGACTGTACTTGCGCCGATCGTCATCGACGGTTCCAAGAATGAAGATCCGACGGCACCACTGAAGGGCTTCGTCGCCAGGACGAGTGCGACCGCCACCAAGACCGGCACGCCGCTCCTCGAAACCCAGCAATCGATCTCGGTGCTGACGGCCGACCAACTGAAGTCACAGGATGCCGAAACCGTCGGCCAGGCGCTCGATTACGT
The DNA here is from genome assembly GCF_014873945.1 of Rhizobium viscosum. NCBI lineage: Bacteria > Pseudomonadati > Pseudomonadota > Alphaproteobacteria > Hyphomicrobiales > Rhizobiaceae > Rhizobium > Rhizobium viscosum. Next base: position 1,575,635 of record NZ_JADBEC010000002.1, read on the forward strand.
GCCGGGCGTCGTCGGCGAGCCCTATGGCGCCGATCCGCGCTTTGATTCCCCGCGTATTCGCGGTTTCGACAGCCGCCAGGCGCAGTTTCTGAACGGGCTGCGTATGATGCGCACGGCAGGAGCGCCGGCGGTCGACCCCTATCAGCTCGAGCGTATCGAAGTGCTGCGCGGCCCGGCTTCTGTCATGTACGGTCAGGGCAATCCGGGCGGCATGATCAATCTCATCAGCAAGCGGCCGGTCTTCGAGCGTTTCGGTGAAGTCGGCGTGCAGGCCGGCAGTTACGACACCTACGGCACCTATTTCGATTTCGGCGACATCATGCCCGGCAATTCCGATTTCGCCTATCGTCTGACGGGGCTTGCAAGGACGGCCTCGGCACAGGTCGACGAGCTCGACAATGACCGCTATTTCATCGCTCCTGCGTTTACCTGGCAGCCGGACGACGACACCAGGCTGACGATCCTGACCAGCGTCCAGCACGATAATCCGAGCACGCCGTCCAGCCTGCCGCCGGCACTTACCCTTAATGCGGGCGCCAATCGTCTGTCGCGGGATTTCTTTGTCGGCGACAAGAGCTTCGATACCTCGGACCGGACACTGACCAATCTCGGCTATGAGTTCGAGCATCACCTGAACGACACATGGACCTTCCGCCAGAACCTGCGCTACCAGAATTTCGACTGGAATTACCAGGCGCTCGGCATGTCGACGTTCGGCCTGACCGGCGGCCGAACGATCAACCGCAACGCCACAATACAGGACGAGTTGCTCAATACCTTCAACGTCGACAACAACCTGCTTGCGGAATTCGATACCGGCGAGATCCAGCACAAGGTGCTCTTCGGTCTGGACTATCGTTATTACGACAACAATGTCGGCACCCAGTTCTGGCGCGCAACGCCGCTTGATGCGTTCAATCCGGTCTATGGCTCCGTCAAGCTGATTGCGCCGACGGTCAGCACCTATGTCGATTCCCAGATGACGCAGGTCGGTCTCTATGTGCAGGACGAAGTCGCCTATGAGAACTGGCGCGCAACGGCAGCCCTTCGCCAGGACTGGGCAAGCACCGAGGGACGTTCGACGAACCGGCTGACCGGTGTGTCGCGCCCCGTCGACAAGGACGACCAGAAGCTGACGGGTCGCGCCGGCCTCAGCTATGTGTTCGACAATGGCATCGCGCCCTATATCAGCTATGTCACCTCCTTCGAGCCGGTACCGGTGCCGGCAACCGGCGGGCCTCTGCAGCCGACGACGGGCGAGCAGGTGGAAGTCGGCGTCAAATACCAGCCGGAGGGCTGGAACGGCTTCTTCACGCTCGCCGCCTACGATTTGAAGCAGAAGAACGTGCTGACGACCTACGCCCTGTCGGATGGCACGACGAGGACCGGGCAGATCGGCGAGGTTGACGTCAAGGGTATCGAACTCGAAGGCGTCACCAGCCTCACCGACGGCCTCGATCTGCGCGCCGCCTACACTTACATGCAGGCCGAAATCGTCGGCGGTGTCGACGATGGCAAGCGCCCGGACAATGTGCCTGAGCATGCCGCAAGTCTCTGGCTCGACTACACCTTCCCCGAGGATACGGCGCTCGAAGGCTTCGGTCTCGGCGGCGGCGTGCGTTATGTCGGCCAGCGCTACGGCGATATCAAGAACACACTCGATCTTGACGCCGTGACCCTCTTCGATGCAGCAGTGCACTACAAGAAGGACAATGTGACCGCCTCGCTGAACTTCAAGAACCTTGCCGACAAGGACTATGTTGCAAGCTGCAGCTCCTTCGGCTGCACCTACGGCGATGGCAGAACGGTGATGGGCAAGCTGACCTTTCAATGGTGAGGGAATTTCCAGACGCATATGGATGGGGCATCAGCCGTCGGCAGGCACTTGCACTGCTGGCGGCTTTCGCTATTCCCGGCGAGGCCTTTGCGGAAACGCCCCAATCCCCACCAAAGCGCATCGCAGCAATCGACTGGGCCATGCTGGAAACGCTGGTGGCACTCGGAATTATGCCAGTTGCTGCGACCGAACTCGTACAGTTCCGCAAAGATGCGGTCGAGCCCGTACTCGACTCCTCGGTTGCCGATCTCGGCCTGCGCGGATCTCCGAACCTCGAACTCCTGCGCCTGCTGCGCCCGGACCTCATTCTGATTTCGCCCTTCTATGTCAGGTTCGAGGCGAGCTTTCGGGCGATCGCGCCTGTCTTGTCGCTGCCCTTCTATAACCGGGGCGAGCCGCCGTATCAGAAGGCGATCGATGCCGTTTCGGCACTCGCAAAGGCGCTTGGCCTCGAACAGCGCGGCCGCGAAGTCGTGGCTGAACAGTCAGCCCTTGTCGAGGAGACGCGTGTCAGCCTGCAAGCTTTTGCCGCGCGCCCGACCTATCTCGTCAATATTGGCGATGCGAGGCATGTGCGCGTCTTCGGCGCAGACAGCATGTTCGGCGATATCCTGTCCCGCCTCGGCCTGCCGAATGCCTGGACGGACCGCTCCCGCTATACTTTTGCCGCGCCGGTGCCGATCGAAAACCTCGCCGCCGAACCGGAGGCGCGCATCGTCGTCATCTCCGATATCCCGGTCGAAGCCCGCAACGGATTAAGGAACAGCATGATCTGGCAATCGCTGCAGCCGGTGCGCTCCGGCCGCGTGCTGATGCTCGGCAATATCAATCCCTATGGCGGCATCTCGGCTGCTGCCCGCTTCACACGGCTCTTCAAGACGGCGATGCTGTCGTCAGGGGAGAGGCCGTGATGAGACCCGCCGCCCTTGCCGCCGCGTTTTTCGTCTTTGTCGCCTCCGCCGGCCTCTTTCTGTGGGCGGCACTCAGCCATCTGCCTTTCGCAGACTGGCCGTCCTTGCCCTTTGATGCCGGGCAGATGACGACACAGCAGATCATTTTCGCCTACGCCGTCCTGCCGCGCGGTGCGGTCGCGATTCTCGCCGGTGCGGCGCTCGGGCTTGCCGGCGCCCTCTTGCAGCGCCTCCTGCGCAACCCGATCGCCGATCCCTCCACCCTCGGCGTCTCCTCCGGCGCGCAGCTTGCGATCGTCGCTGCCACGCTGTTCTTTCCCGAGGTGCTCGATGGTTACCGCGCTTTCGTCGCGCTTGCCGGTGCGGCAGCGGCTACCGCCATCGTCTTCCTGCTCGGCTGGCGACGCAGCTTCGAGCCCATCACCATGGCGGTCTCCGGCCTTCTCGTCGGCATTACCTGCGGCGCGCTGTCGGCGGCGATGACCCTCTCGCAGGGCGAATACCTGATGTCGCTGGTGACCTGGAACGGCGGCTCGCTCAGCCAGCAGGACTGGTCGACGACGGTAACGCTCGGCCTGGAGCTGCTGCTCGGCCTCGCCATCACCCTCCTGTTGCTGCGCCCGCTCACCCTGCTCGGCCTCGGCGACAGCAGTGCCCGCTCGCTGGGCGTCGCACTCGTCGGCACGCGCATAGCTATTGCCAGCCTTGCCGTGGCGCTGAGCGCCGGCGTTGCCGCTGCCGTCGGCCTCGTCAGCTTCGTCGGTCTTGCCGCCCCGGCGCTGGTGCGCCTGCTCGGCATCCGCACGACGCGCAGCATTCTGCTTTTGTCGCCTGTCGCCGGCGGCCTCTTGCTCTGGTTCTGCGATGGCATCGTCCAGCTCGTCGCCTCTTCGGCGGGCGAAACCTTTCCGACGGGATCGGTGACGGCCTTGATCGGCGGGCCGCTGTTGCTCTGGCTGCTGCCGCAGGTGCGGGCCGTCGAGCCGCCGCAGCCGCCAGATAGCGTTGTCGTCTCCCGTGCGCCGCTGTCGCGCCTCGTCTTCATCCTCTGCCTGCTGCCGCCGCTTGCCTGGGCGGCCCTCTGCATTGCGCGCCTGCCCGATGGCTGGATGTTGCTCAGCGGCGATCTCTTCTGGGAGCTCTTTCCTGCCCGCTGGCCGCGGCTTCTGGCATCGGCTGCCGCCGGCGGCCTGCTTGCCATGGCAGGCACCATCCTGCAGCGCCTCACCGGCAATCCGATGGCGAGCCCGGAAGTGCTGGGTGTCAGCGGCGGGGCGGGCGTCGGTTATGCCGTTGCCTTGAGCTTCTCGGCTAATGCCGGCGCGCCTGCGCTCTTTCTCGGCGCCGGCGGCGGTGCGATCGTCGTGCTCGTTATCGTGGCACTCTTTTCCGCCCGCCGGCATCTGCCGTCCGAACGCCTGCTGCTCGCAGGCATTTCCGTCAGCGCCTTTTCGTCGGCGATCCTGAGCGCGCTTCTTGCCGTCGGCGATCAGCGCGCCTGGCAGATCCTCGCCTGGCTCGGCGGCTCGGCTGCGGCGGCCACGCCGCAAACGGCCGCGTTCCTCGCCGGCCTCACCGTCCTTGTTCTGATAATCGGCCTGATCTTCACGCGATGGCTGACGATCCTGCCACTCGGGGCACCCACCGCGCTTGCGCTTGGCTTACCGCTTGTCGGTGCCCGCATGCAGATGGTGTTGACGGCAGGCATTGCGACCGCTGCCGCCTCGCTGCTCGTCGGCCCCTTGAGTTTCGTCGGCTTGATGGCTCCGCACATTGCCCACCATGCCGGCTTCGAAAAGGCCGGCAGCAGGCTGCTCGCCTCCGCCGTCATCGGCGCCGTGCTGATGGTGATCGCCGATCTCGGCGCCCGCACCGTCACGTTTCCCTATGAACTGCCGCTCGGTCTTTTTGCGGCCTTTGCCGGCGCGCCCTATCTTGTCTGGATGATAGGCAAAAGGCAGTGAGAGCGGTCCGTCCAAGTGGACGATCAGCCGCGCGGAGAGGATGCGGCAACCGACTGTGGCCGCGCGGCTTCAGCTGGTGGCAATGACGACAGGAAATCAGCCTGGGGCAGGGGACGGGAGAACAGGAAGCCCTGCAGGTCGTTGCAGCCGGCAGCAACGAGAAAGTCTCTCTGCCCTTTCGTCTCGACGCCTTCGGCCGTTGTCGCCTTTCCAAGCGTGCGGCTCAAGCCCAGGATCGCAGAAACGATGGCGGCGCCCTCGGCCTGTGTTCCCAGCAACCTTACGAAGGACCGGTCGATCTTGATGCGGTCGATGTTGAACTGAATGAGGTGACTGAGCGAAGAGAAGCCGGTGCCGAAATCGTCGAGCGCAATCCGGATCCCCTGGGATCGAAGCCTGCCGAGTGTGCTCTGCGCGGTCTCGTCGATATTGAAGAGGGCAGCTTCCGTCAGTTCCAGCTCGAGGCGCGATGGCGGCAGGCCGGTTTCCGCCAGGATCGACAGCACATGGCGGTCGAAGTCCCGATGCCGGATTTGCGAGGGCGAGACGTTGACGGCGACCGACATGTCGGCTGGCCAGCCTGCGGCTGCCTTTGCCGCGTTCCTCAGCACCCACCCGCCAAGCTGGTCGATCATGCCCGCTTCCTCGGCGATCGGGATGAACTTGTCCGGCGACAGCAGTCCCTGAGTGGGGTGGCGCCACCGCAGGAGGGCCTCTGCACCCGAAAGTTTTCCATGCGCGTCAGCACGATGCACGCCCTGAAAGAAGACCTCCAGATAGCCGACATCACCTGAACGCGCATTCTCCGCGCTGCCGGGGGGAAGCGTGTGACCTTCCAGCACGAGGCGAAGATCGTTCTTGAGATTTTCCCGTGCCTCGACCCGGTGATCCAGGGAAGGATCATATTCAATCAGGCGGCCGCGCCCGCTGGTCTTGGCTTCGTAAAGGGCGACGTCCGCACGCCGCAAAATCTCGCTGGTTGCATGGGTCGCGTCATGAAAGGCAGTGATGCCGATCGAGCATCCGATGCGGACGACAACATCACCGCCGCGAAGCTGAAACGGCTTGCTCAGGGCCTCGATAATGGCGTTGCAGAGGAGGACGTAGCTATCGTCGCCTTCCCTGACATCGGGAAGAAGCAGGGCGAATTCATCGCCGCCGAGCCTTGCAAGCGTATCGCCTGGGTCGATCAGGGCATTCATCCTGTCGACGGCGCCGCGCAGCAGCTCGTCGCCGGCGGCATGCCCATGAATGTCGTTCACTTCCTTGAATTTGTCGAGATCGACGAGGGCAAGGACGGCGCACTCGCCGGGAGATTTCATGGCCGAAAGGCATTGCTCGAAACGCGCCGCAAAGAGCGCCCGGTTCGGCAGGCCCGTCAATACGTCATGCAGCGAAAGATGCCGCGCGTGATGTTCGCTGGCGCTGAGTTCTCTGAGGCTGCCGCGCAAACGGCCCATTAAGGCGAAGAAGAGGCCTGCGATGACAAGGCCGGCCACGGAGAGCACGGGAACAAGCCGGCCGATGACGCGTGATCCAGGCAGATCCGGCGTCCAGATGATGAAGCCGATCGGATCGCCTGATGCCGTTGCCTCGATTTCGAAGGCAACTTCATTCTGCTCCTGATCCGCGGTGCGGGCATAACGAGCGCCGGCCAGCCCCTGTTCGCGGCTCAGCGTATCGAGCGTGACACCGTCGAGGAAGCGGAATGCCACAAGATAGAGCCTGGTGCCGTCATTCCCTTGCTGCGGATCCACTTTCGAGGAACCCGTGACCGAAACGACGCCGGCGACCGAAGGCCGGCCCTCAAGCCGCATCAGTTCCACCCGGCTGGGTTCCGGATCGGAGCTCGGCCCCTGTGGCGCACCGTCGTGCGTTGCTTCCAGATCCTGGATCATTGGCTGAAGCAGGGGTCGCACCCATTTGAAGCGGCGTTTCGTTTCAGGATCGGACTGTAGGGCAAGCTCGCCTGCCGGGGTCACGAGGAATGCCGCGTTGTAGCCGAATACCGTTGTCGCGATCTTGCCGAATGTCGCTGCCGATGTCGTACCTGCGCGCTCGCTCTTGCCGTCGGCCGGTGCCGAATCTGCCACCAGCAGTGAAGCATAGCCTGCTCCCATCAGCTGGATGTCTTGCGATACGCGCTGGACCTGATCCAGGAGGCGGCTGTTGACGAGTTGGCGCTGCCGATCGAGCGCGGCTGCGTCGCTTTCCCTCCCGGCCCAGATAGCAGCCAGGAACACCAGGCCAAGAATTGCCAGGCCGCTGATCGCAAGCAGCACCAGTATCGACCCGGACGACGTCCAGGTCGCTCTGTGAGCGAATAATCTTAAAGACGGATCAGCAGGCACGCAGTCTTCTCCCGAGCGCCCTGATACTGACCGCGATTGTTTACAAAATGCTTTTCAAGCAGCATCAAAATTAATGGCCCAAAATGATGAGCTTTTTAATCGTTTTGTGATTGGCTGCTCATTGCGCAACGCTTGCCGATGCAAGGTTGGCGATCGGGCTCTACGTCAAGGTGATTGATATGTTGCGATTGGGATCTCTCTACCGTTCGAAGTTCTTCGCATTTGCTTGTGCGGCCGTTGTGTCGGTCGGTATTTTTGTGCCCGCTGCTGTCCGGGCTGCCGAAAACGACAGCATCCGCATAGCCGTCGAGGGTGCGTTTCCGCCGTTCAACTATGTCGATTCCAATAATCAGCTGCAGGGATTCGACGTGGATATCGCCAAGGCCCTTTGCGAGACCGCGAAATTGAAGTGCGAATTCGTCATCCAGGAATGGACGGCGATGATCCCGAACCTGCTCGACAACAAGTATGACGCGATCATCTCGTCGATGTCGATGAGCGCCGAGCGGCGGCAAAAGGTTGCCTTCACGCAGAAATATTATGACAGCCCGACGGTGTTCATCGCGCGCAAGAAGTTCGACATTGCCGGGACGTCAGCCGATGATCTGAAGAAGCTGCGGCTCGGCGTGACGGCAGCAACCTCCCAGGAATCCTACGCCAAGAAATTCTATAGCGGTGTCGCGACGACCGTATTCCAGGCATCGCCGGATCTCTACAAGGGTCTTGCTGACGGCAAGGTCGATATCATCCTGGAAGACAAGCTCGCGGTCTACGACTGGCTCGCAAACACCAAGGCGGGCAGCTGCTGCGAATTCAAGGGCGACGATATCAAGAACACGGAATATTTCGGTGACGGAGCTGGCATCGCCGTGCGTCCGACCGACAAGCCGCTGCTGGACAAGCTCAATGCTGCGCTCGAAGAGATCGAAACCAACGACACCTACGATACGATCAATGCGAAATATTTCCCGTTCAGCATCCGCTAAGGTTGCGGCGCCCGGCTGCGATCTCCCCGGTGTCTCCCCGGCATTGATCGATGGCGGCGGTTTCCGTTTCGCCCGATATCCGTCAACAACAAAAGACCCAGGGCAACAGCCCTGAGTCCCGTTTCAATAATAAAACCGAAGATGGCTGCGGGTTACTTAGCGGCCAGCCGTGCTTTCAGCGCATCGGCCTGCGCCTTCAATTGGGCGCCCTGCTCGGCAGCGGTCAAATTCGTCGTCTGGTTTTCGAACATGATCTGGCCATTGAGGATAGGCACGCGCCCGGTCACGGCCGTCGCCAGCGATTTTCTGGCGTTCGTCGAGGTTGAGGCGACATCCATGCTGCTCTCATCGCCGAAGGCCAGATGGACAGTCATGCCTTTCGACATGTCCAACGTCAGGCTGTCATGCGATCCCTTGAACGAAATCACCATGCTGTCGCCGCGGTCGTCGATGATGATATCATCCTTCGAGTAGCCGGTGAGATTGATGGTCAGGTCGTCTCGCGACAGGATCGTATCTTTGCCGTCGCCCTTGGCGAAATTGACAGTCGAATCTACGCCCGTCAGTCGGATGACGTCATCGCCCGTGCCGCCAGTGACATTGGAATGGGCGCCGGTCTGGATGTAGTCGTTGCCCTCGCCGGCATCGACGGTTTCATAGCCGAAAATCTGGTAGTCCTGACCGGGACCGTTATTGACCGATGTAATGATGACATCGTCGCCTGCTCCGGCCTGAACGGTGGAATAGCCATAGGCAAAGACCAGATCGTTGCCTTCGCCTGCGTCGATCGTCGAATGGTCGCCGCCTTCCATCGCATCGTTGCCCGCGCCGCCGGTAAGATCCACATAGCTGTAGCCAATGACCACATCATTGCCATCGCCGCCAGATGCCTGAGAGTGGCCGCTGACCTGGAGCACATCGTTGCCGCCGCCGCCTGCGACAGTGGAATAATCGGAGGTCTGGACGATGTCGTCTCCATCGCCGGCATCGACGGTTGCATGGTCATATGTCCAGATCACATCATTGCCGGCCCCTGCCGTAACGGACGAATAGGAATAGGTGGAAACGTAGTTGTTGCCCGAGCCCGTCTCGATCGTGGCACCGTCCATGGTCATGATCATGTCGTTGCCGGCACCGGCATGCACGGTCGCGTATGAGCCGGCGAAAACACCGTCGTCGCCGTCTCCGGCATCGATCTCGGCATCGTCTCCGGCCAGGATAATATCGTCGCCGCCGCCGGCGCTGATCTTGGCATGGGCAAGTGCCAGGATGATGTCGCCAGCATCGGTGCCCTGAATCTCGGCACCGTTCATCAAGGCAGACAGGATCGAGGAGTAGGCCTGCTTCGTCGGTTCGTCGAGATGCGACAGCAGATTGCCGAGAATCTGGCCGGCTGCACTTTGCGGTTGGGGTGCATTACCTGCACGACCCAGCAGATATTGTGTATTCGTCCAAATATTGCCCCCGGCGGGAGGGATCTGCATCATGGCCATTCTCCGGATAAACCCACCCTTCGCGCTCATGCGGACGGTGGCTGGTGAATTGCAGGAGCCTCATGCGCCAAACCTATCGTGAGTTGCAATATCTGGTTTGAAGGTAAAACAGCAGTAAACAAGAGTTGGGAGATGTCGCACGGTATACGTACATTCGCTCGGAGAGAAACGCTTTTCGGTTGAAAAATCAGCGATTGCCATGTTGATCGCGACAGTCTGAAGTGGCGTAGCTTCCGGCATGATGGTCGATTGCCAGGACAGGGGCGATGCCGAGGGTTGGGAACGCTGCATCCGACCGGTACATGCCCTTGAGCAATCCTGTCTGTGCCTTAGCTCTCGGTAATGCGCCGATCTTCGTCGGAGCCGACCGAAAGCTGCTTCCAGTCGAGATCTTCCTGCAATTCGAGATATTGCGTCGCGCCGATCTGGTCCTTGTCGCGCAGTTCCTCCAGGCGTTGGCGCTGGGCGATCACGGCGGCGATCGTCAGTTTGCGGCGGCGCTCGAGCGGCGAGGTCCCGCCACGGTCTGAGGGCACTGTCCAGTGGTCCTTGCAGATCGTCCGGATCGCCTCGGCCTCGGCGCCGCCTTCCTTTTCGAGCCGCTGGAACGCCGCCTCGGCGAGCGAACGCCTTGCCGCTTCCAGTTCGTCATCGAATTGGCTTTGCCGCCCGAGTTTCAGGAAGTGGATCATCGGGGCAAGTGTCGCTCCCTGGATGACGAGGGTTGCCAGCACCACGGCAAAGGCTGTCAGGACGACGAGGTCCCGTTCCGGAAAGTCGGCGGGCAGGGCAAAGGCAGTGGCGAGCGTGACGAGGCCACGCATGCCGGACCAGCCGACCAGGAAGGTTTCTCCATGCTTGAAGGGAGCCAGCATTTTGCCGTTCCGGTGGCGCGAAATGACGATCACATGCAGCAGGAAGGCCATCGCAAGGCGCGCCAGGATGACGCCGACCACCACGATGGCGGCAAAACCAAGCGCCCGCTCGAGCGCGTCGGCGGACATGGATTCGACAATGCTGCGCGCCTGCAACCCCATCAGCAGGAAGGCGACGACATTCAGCAGGAAGACGACCGTCGTCCAGACGGCGAAGGAATGCACCCGCATGCGCGGGGAATCGTCGACCGTCGAAAGCGTTGCGATCGTCATGGCGCTCGCAACCGTCGCAAGCACCGCCGAGAGATGCAGATGCTCGGCGATCAGCCAGGTCGAAAAGGCATAGACGAACTGCAGCAGCGTGCCGCCGACCGTATTCTCGGTGATCGGTCGGAGCCGCGAGACGAAGAAGCCGAAGGCGATGCCGAGGAGAATGCCGCCGGGTGCGGCAAAGCCGATCTGGAGCGCCGTCGCGCCATCGAGCCCGCCGCGCGCCTGGACTGTGAGTGCCGCTCCAAACAGCAGCAGCGCCGTTGCGTCGTTAAACAGGCTTTCGCCCTTGAGCAGCGCATCCACACGTCGGTCTACCGGCAGATTGGAAAGCACGGCGGTCGCTGCAGCGGCATCGGGTGGGGCAACGATGGCGCCGAGCGTCACGGCAACCGCAATCGGCAGTCCCACCGTCATCATGCTGATCGACACCACCACGCCTGTTGTCACCAGAACGGCAATGACGGCATAGAAGATCAGCGGCAGCAGCATGCGCCGTGCGGCCCCCATCGGGAAGTCATAGGCGGAATCGACGAGGACGGGTGCGATGAACAGCGCAAGCGCCGTCGGTGGATCGATCGGGATGACTGGCGCACCAGGCAGCATCGCTACGCCGACGCCGGCGGCAGCCAGAATGCCGGGATAGGGAAGGTGCATGCGCCGGGTGATCTGCAGGAGCAGGATGGCGACGGCGAGCAGGGCGACGAGCGTTTCGAAGAAGGTCATGTCGGCAGTGTAGCAGGCTTTCCGTCGCATTGAAGCGGGTGCGGCTCCCATGTAAAGCTGAAGCCTGTCAAGGTGATGACAGAAGGCGGGGCGAAGCCGTGACGATGGACTACGATGTGGCTGTTATCGGCGCCGGCGCGGCGGGCATTGCAGCGGCGCGAAAGCTCGCCGATGCCGGCCGCTCGGTCGTCATTCTCGAGGCCAGCAGCCGCGTTGGCGGTCGTGCCTGGACCGTCGAACTTTCCGGCATGTCACTCGATATGGGCTGCGGCTGGCTGCATTCGGCCGAGCGCAATCCCCTCGTCGCGATCGGCCGCGACGCCGGCTTCACGATCGAGCGCGGGCCGACCGCCTGGCAGAATCAGTGGCGTGATCTCGGCTTCTCGCCGGCAGAACGTGCGGCTGCTGCCGCTGCCTGGGAGGCGCTTGAAGAGCGGCTGCGGGCCAATCCGCCGGCAAGCGACAGGGCCTCGGATGCGCTGGAGCCGGCTGGTGAGTGGAATGCCTATTGCCAGTCGCTGTCAGGTTATCTGAACGGCGCGCCGCTGGAGCGGCTGTCGGTTGCCGATTTCCTTGCCTATGACAGTGCCGCAACCGATGCCAACTGGCGCGTGCACCAAGGCTATGGAAACCTGATCGCTGCTGCCATTCCAGACGTGACCTTGCGTCTTTCGACGCCGGTCCGCCGTATCGCGCTGACCGGTAAGCGCGTGCGGCTGGAAACCGATCGCGGCCCGGTCACGGCAGGTGCGGCAATCGTCACGGTCTCGACCAATGTTCTCGCTTACGGGACTATCGCCTTCGACCCTGAGGCCGATGATCATCTGCATGCCGCAGCGCAACTGCCGCTCGGCCTTGCCGACAAGCTGTTCATGGAGCTCCACGGCAATCATGGCCTCGAGCCGGAAACCCATCTGCTCGGCGATGCCAGGAACGACGAGACCGGCAGCTATTACATCCGGCCGCTCGGACGCCCGGCTGTCGAAGGCTTCTTCGGCGGCAAGGGCGCCGTCGTCATCGAGCAGGCCGGCCTGCTCGACGCCTTCGCCTTTGCCCTCGACCAGCTTTCATCGCTCCTGGGCAACGACATCCGCCGCCACCTGCGGCCGCTTGCAGCCTCGTCCTGGTGCCACACGGATTGGGTTCGCGGCTCCTACAGCCATGCGCTGCCTGGCCATGCGAATGCGCGTACCATCCTTGCACGACCGGTCGGCGGCCGGCTGTTTTTCGCCGGTGAGGCGACACACATATCCGACTTCTCGACGGCGCATGGCGCATGGGCGAGCGGGTTGCGGGCCGCCGACGAGGTGATGGACAGCGCCGGCTAAAGGCTGTTTGGCCTTGGTCACAGATACGCACGCTTTGGCCGCCGCCTAAAGTGTGATCTAGTTTTCCCCGCTTTCGAATTGCCGCCCAGCATAAAGGATGCGCAAGATAACAACCTCTGTCGGTCCAAAGACGAATGCCACGCTTACTCGCCGCTCAAAACCCACGACGCGCAAACCCGGACGGACATGATCACGAATGCTGCCCCGTTCAGGAAATGTCTCAAACCCATCCATAAAGGCCTTGATGCGCGCCACGTAATTGCGGGCGACGGCAGCAGATGCGGATTTTTTGCGGACGAAACCGTAGATACGCGCCAAGTCCAACTCCGCCTCTTCAGTGAGGCGGACCTGATAGCGCTCCATCAATCTTCTTCTCGGTCGATTTCGTCCATTCGCGCTTCCAGGCGCTTCCAGGCTTCGTCAATGGGCAGGGCTTTTGTGGGGTCCGCCTTGTGGGCATCGTAGGTGGCTGCAACTTCTGTGCGCAGCCAGTGCTCGACAGCGTTTTCGCGTTCCTGCAAAGCCCGGAGCCCTTCGCGGATGACTTCACTTTCTGAGACATAATCGCCGTTTGCCACCCGCTGCTTGACGAGATTCGCCATTTCCACCGGCAGCGTGATGCTCAGCTGTTGCGTTGAACGCAAGACTTACACTCCTGTCTTTTCGCCCCTTTATATCACGCGATAGGATAGAATCCTACTCTCTCGTGCCTCAACAATTTCCCTTGGCCGTCAATTCAAAGTGGACGTTCGACCAATTCAAAATGAGATCGACGCGTAGCATTCCTAAGCCTGCCGCAGAGAGCCAATACTACACGTCGGTCGCAATCCGTCTCGCCTGTCACTCCGATGCTCTCGTTCACTGCCGCTACGAGTGTCCGCGGGATGGGCGATCTCGGCAGCCTTATTGCAATGTGCGACCCTGAAGCTGTCCTGCGGCAAAGTCCGGCACGGCAGCCGCCTGATTGTTGCCATCGAGGCCGGTCGCCACGACAGAGACGCGGAACCTTCCGTCCAGGCTGCGGTCGAAGATGGCCCCGACGACGATTTCGGCGTCGTCCTGCACTTCATCGCGAATGCGGCTTGCAGCCTCGTCGACCTCGAAGAGGGTCATGTCGGAACCGCCGGAAATCGAGATCAGCACGCCCTTGGCACCCTTCATCGAGATATCGTCGAGCAGCGGATTGGCAATGGCAGCTTCCGCCGCCTTCATCGCGCGTGCCTCGCCTTCAGCCTCACCCGTGCCCATCATCGCCCGGCCCATGCCGCGCATGACGGACTTCACATCGGCGAAGTCGAGGTTGATCAGGCCTTCCTTGACGATGAGATCGGTGATGCAGCCCACACCGGCATAAAGCACGCGGTCTGCCGTCATGAAGGCATCGGCGAAGGTGGTCTTTGCGTCTGCAATGCGGAAGAGGTTCTGGTTGGGAATGACGATGACGGTATCGGCCGCCTGGCGCAGCGCCTCGATGCCGGCTTCCGCCATCTTCATGCGGCGATTGCCTTCGAAGGTGAACGGCTTCGTGACGACGCCGACCGTCAGAATGCCCGCCGCACGGGCCGCATGCGCGATGACGGGTGCAGCACCCGTGCCTGTGCCGCCGCCCATGCCGGCGGTGACGAAACACATATGCGAGCCGCTCAGGTGATCCATGATCTCGTCGAGCGATTCCTCGGCGGCGGCACGGCCGACTTCCGGCAGGGAGCCGGCGCCGAGACCTTCCGTGACGTGGGCGCCGAGCTGAATGCGGCGCGTCGCCTTGGAGGTCGCGAGCACCTGGGCGTCGGTATTTGCGGCGATGAAATCAACGCCCGCCAGTTTTTCGTCGATCATATTGTTGATCGCGTTCCCGCCACCGCCGCCGACGCCAATCACTGTGATCTGCGGCCGTAGTCCCGTAATGCCGCTCTTGGCGTCTGTCATCGAACTCTCCTTTTGTCCCTCGTGCATGCTCCGCCTCGTCGCGGATAGCGAATCGCATAATACGCTAAGCGCGCAACAAGGCAGAGGCGGGGCGAGCTTTGCAATATCCAAAGGGATTTCAGCACGCGATCATGTTCGAAAGAATCGCGCGGTGAGATTGCTCCTGGGGATCGCACCAGCAGCGATTGCTTTGCGTTGAAGGGAAGTTTGGCTAAAGATGAAAGCGAAACGAAGGAGGGCGCATGTTTCTGTCGGATCGTCAGGAGAAGATCATCGCGCTTGCGAGATCGTCGGGCCGGGTACTGGTCGATGATCTGGCGGCGCAGTTTGCCGTGACACCGCAGACGATCCGCAAGGATCTGAACGATCTTTGCGATGCGCAGCTTCTGACGCGCATTCATGGCGGTGCAACCTTCCCGCGTGGGACGGAGAATGTCCGCTATGATGCGCGGCGCCAGATCGCCGCAACGGAAAAACAGGCAATCGGCGTTGCTGCCGCTGATCTCATTCCCAACAACAGCTCGCTCTTCATCAATATCGGCACGACGACGGAAGCTGTCGGAGAGGCGCTCTCCGATCATCACGAATTGATGGTGATCACCAATAACATCAATGTTGCCAATAGATTACGGCTTATCGACAATATCGAGGTGGTGATCGCCGGCGGTGTGGTACGCCAGTCCGACGGCGGCATCGTCGGGGAGGCGGCCGTCGATTTCATCAGGCAGTTCAAGGTCGACTATGCCGTGATCGGCGCTTCGGCGATCGATCCGGACGGCGCTTTGCTCGATTACGATTTCCGTGAGGTGAAGGTGGCGCAGGCCATCATCGCCAATGCAAGACACGTCATCCTGGTAGCGGATTCGACCAAGTTCGAACGGACGGCACCCGTCCGTATCGGCCAGATTTCGCAGGTCCATACCTTTATCACCGACCAATGCGATTCGCCTTCCATCCGCAATATCTGTCAGCAGAGCGGCGTTGTGCTGGTCGAAACAGCGAAAGTTAATCGCTGATTTTAGCGGTGAATAACATTCGTTTGACATTCGAAAAATTTTCGATTTAATCATCTTCACTTTCGCAATGGTGGGGAACCGTTGCGCTGTCCTGGCTCAAAGAGGGGGAGCATGAGCCGTATCCACGATATTTTCGTCATTGGTGGCGGGATCAACGGCTGCGGGATCGCGCGCGATGCGGTTGGTCGTGGTTATACGGTGGCGCTTGCCGAGATGAACGATTTCGCCTCCGGCACCTCGTCGGGTGCGACCAAGCTCATCCATGGGGGCCTGCGCTATCTCGAACATTACGAGTTCCGCCTGGTGCGGGAATCGCTGATGGAGCGCGAGATCCTGTGGGCCATGGCCCCGCACATCATCTGGCCGCTGCGCTTCGTGCTGCCCTATCACAAGGGCGGCATAAGGCCGGCCTGGATGATCCGGCTTGGCCTGTTCCTCTACGATCATCTCGGCGGCCGCAAGCTGTTGCCGCCGACGGCGGTGCTCGACATGCGCACCGATGCGGCGGCAAAGCCGCTGAAGGCACTGTTTTCCAAAGCCTTCGAATATTCCGACGGCTGGGTCGACGATGCCCGCATGGTGGTGCTGAACGCCCGCGATGCCGCCGACAAGGGCGCGCTGATCCTGCCGCGCACCAGGGTGGTGTCGGCCAGACAGGAGAAAGGTGCTCAGGAGAAGGATGCTGAGGGGAGCGGCGTCTGGACGATCGAGACGATCAATACGGTGACCGGCAAGAGCGAACGCCATCAGGCCCGCATGCTGATCAATGCCGCCGGTCCCTGGGTCGACCATGTCATCCGCTCCGCCTTCGGCCAGAACGAGGCCCGGCATGTGCGCCTCGTCCAGGGCAGCCACATCATCGTGAAGAAGAAGTTCGAGGGACCACGCGCCTATTTCTTCCAGAACCCCGACAACCGCATCATCTTCGCCATCCCCTACGAGACCGACTTCACGCTGATCGGCACCACCGACCGCGACTACACCGCCGATCCGAAAGACGTGAAGATCTCCGAGGAGGAGACGCTCTATCTCTGCAATGCGGCGTCGGAATATTTCAAGGAGCCGGTCAGGCCCGAGGATATCGTCTGGACCTATTCGGCGGTCAGGCCGCTCTTCGACGACGGCGCCTCCAAGGCCCAGGAAGCGACACGTGATTATGTCCTGAAGGTCGAGGGCAAGGCAGGGGAAGCCCCGCTTCTCAATGTCTTCGGCGGCAAGCTCACCACCTACCGGCGGCTGTCGGAACATGCGCTCGAAAAGATCGGCGAGGCGATCGGCGTCAAGGGCCGGCCGTGGACGGCGGGCAGCCATCTGCCGGGCGGCGACTTTGCAGTGCAGGGCTATGAGGGCGAAGTCACGAAGCTGAAGGCGCGCTATCCGTTCCTGGCGGATGCCCATGCCCGCCGGCTGGTCCGCCGCTATGGCACGAAGGCCGTCACGCTTCTCGGCAATGCCGCAAGGATCGAGGATCTCGGCAGGCTGTTCGGATCCGATCTCTACGAGGCTGAGGTGCGCTACCTCATCGAAAATGAATGGGCCAGAAACGCGCAAGACGTGCTCTGGCGGAGAACAAAGGATGGCCTGCGCCTTTCCAAGGAACAGGCAAGATCACTGGAGGAGTACATGGCTGCCATGCCGGCACAGATGGCCGGATAAGGTGGCGTGTGGTCCCCGTTGCGAGGAGGCACGGGAATCGGAATGCTGGAGCTGCGAAACGCCGCCAAGATGGTGGGCGCGGACTATCATATCTATCCGACCGATCTGGTTCTCGAGCGGGGCACGCTGAATGTCCTGCTTGGGCCGACCTTGTCGGGCAAGACATCGCTGATGCGGCTGATGGCGGGGCTTGATCGGCCGACCGAAGGCTCCGTGCATTTCGACGGCGCCGATGTCACCGGCATGCCGGTGCAGAAGCGCAATGTCGCCATGGTCTACCAGCAGTTCATCAACTATCCGGCACTGACCGTCTATGAGAACATCGCCTCGCCGATGCGCATTTCCGGCAAGGATGCGACTGCGATCGACCGCGATGTGCGCAAGGCAGCCGAACTCCTGAAACTGACGCCCTATCTCGATCGCACGCCGCTCAATCTCTCCGGCGGCCAGCAGCAGCGCACCGCGCTCGCTCGCGCCCTCGTCAAGAATGCCAGCCTCGTGCTGATGGATGAGCCGCTCGCCAATCTCGACTACAAACTGCGCGAGGAATTGCGCGAGGAACTGCCGAAGATCTTCGCCCAGTCGGGTGCGATCTTCGTTTACGCCACCACCGAACCATCAGAAGCGCTGCTGCTCGGTGGCAATACGGCGACGCTGAACGCTGGCCGGGTCACCCAGTTCGGGCCGACGATCGACGTCTATCGCCGGCCGGTCGATATCGCCACCGCCGGCATCTTCGCCGATCCGCCGCTGAACGCCATCGAGGTCACCAAAACAGGCCATGTCTTCGTGCGCCCAGGCGGAGGCACGCTCCCGGTTCCGGCCCATCTTTCCGCCGTGTCTGATGGACCGGTGACCATCGCCTTCCATCCGCACCACCTCGGGCTTGCGCCGCAGACCGGCGATGCTGCTCGCCTCAAGGCGCGCACGCTGGTGTCGGAAATCACCGGCTCGGAGAGCTTTGTACACCTGGACTATGACGGCGTGCGCTGGGTGATGCTGGCACACGGCATTCACGACATCGATCCAGACATGGAAATCGAGGCCTTTCTCGACATGCGCCACCTGATGGCCTTCGGCGCAGGCGGGCAGGCTATCGCCACGGTTGGAAAGGTTTAGGAGAGCACAATGGCACGCATCACGCTCGACCATATCCGCCACGCTTACGGCGCCAATCCAAAGAGCGACAAGGATTATTCGCTGAAGGAAGTCGACCACGAGTGGAACGATGGTGGCGCCTATGCACTACTCGGCCCCTCGGGCTGCGGCAAGACCACGCTGCTCAATATCATCTCGGGCCTGCTGCAGCCGTCGCATGGCCGCATTCTGTTCGACGGCAAGGATGTCACCGACCTTTCGACGCAGAGCCGCAACATCGCGCAGGTTTTCCAGTTTCCTGTCATCTACGACACGATGACGGTCTACGACAATCTTGCCTTTCCGCTGCGCAACCGCGGCGTAGCCGAAGCGGATGTCGACCGGCGTGTGCGCGACATTCTCGAAATGATCGATCTCGGCGGCTGGGCGAGGCGTAAGGCGCAGGGCCTGACCGCCGACCAGAAGCAGAAGATCTCGCTCGGGCGCGGGCTGGTGCGCAACGACGTCAACGCCATCCTCTTCGACGAGCCGCTGACCGTCATCGATCCGCATATGAAATGGGTGCTGCGTTCGCAGCTGAAGCGGCTGCACAAGCAGTTCGGCTTCACCATGGTCTACGTCACCCATGACCAGACCGAGGCTTTGACTTTCGCCGAGAAGGTGGTGGTCATGTATGACGGCCAGATCGTCCAGATCGGCACGCCAGCCGAACTCTTCGAGCGGCCAAGCCACACGTTTGTCGGCTATTTCATTGGTTCGCCCGGCATGAACGTGATGCCGGCAAAGATCGACGGTAGCACCGTCAGGGTCGGCGACGAGACGCTGACACTCGACTATGCGCCGAAGACCGAAGGCGCAGCCAAGACCGAACTCGGCATCCGGCCGGAATTCATCCGGCTCGGACGGGAGGGCATGCCTGTCTCGGTGAGCAAGGTCGAGGATATCGGCCGCCAGAAGATCGTGCGCGCCCGTTTCGCCGGCCAGCCGATTGCAATCGTCGTGCCTGAGGATGGCGAAATCCCTGATGATGCCCGCGTCAGCTTCGATCCGTCAGCCATCAGCATTTACGCCGACAGCTGGCGCGTCGGCAGGGAGGCCTGAGCCATGCAGAAGACGTGGAACAACAAAGCCTGGTTTCTGGTCCTGCCAGTGCTGCTGCTTGTGGCGTTTTCGGCCGTCATCCCGCTGATGACCGTCGTCAACTATTCGGTGCAGGATACATTCGGCAATAATGAGTTCTTCTGGGCCGGCACCGACTGGTTCGTCCAGACCCTGCATTCCGACCGTTTCTGGGAAGCATTACAACGCAACCTGCTCTTCTCCTTCATCATTCTGGTGCTGCAAATTCCGCTCGGCATCTTCATCGCGCTCAACATGCCGAAATCGGGGCTGGGCGTTCCTGTCTGCCTCGTCTTGATGGCGCTGCCGCTGCTTATTCCGTGGAACGTCGTCGGCACGATCTGGCAGGTCTTCGGCCGTGTCGATATCGGCCTGCTCGGCCATACGCTGGAAGCGATGGGCCTCGACTACAACTATGTGCGCGATCCGGTCGATGCCTGGGTGACCGTCATCATCATGGACGTCTGGCATTGGACGAGCCTTGTTGTGCTGCTCTGCTATGCCGGTCTCGTTTCGATCCCGGATGCTTATTATCAGGCGGCCAAGATCGACGGCGCCTCGCGCTGGTCCGTCTTCCGCTACATCCAGCTGCCGAAGATGAAGCGCGTGCTTCTGATCGCCGTGCTGTTGCGCTTCATGGACAGTTTCATGATCTATACCGAACCCTTCGTCGTCACCGGCGGCGGCCCCGGCAACTCGACGACCTTCCTCTCCATCGATCTGGTGAAGATGGCGGTCGGCCAGTTCGATCTCGGCCCGGCGGCGGCCATGTCGATCATCTACTTCCTCATCATCCTGCTGCTCTCCTGGGTGTTCTACACCGTGATGACCAGCGGCGACGCGAACGGCTGAACGGGGGGCGCAGATATGACCAGCAAATACAAACCCGCAGGCAGCCTTTCCTGGCTCGTCCCGACCATCTACATCATCTTCCTGATCCTGCCGATCTACTGGCTCGTCAATATGAGCTTCAAGGAGAATGCCGAGATCACCGGCGCCTTCTCGCTGTGGCCGACAAACCCGACGCTGCGCAACTATGCGGTCATCTTCACCGATCCGTCCTGGTACAACGGCTATATCAATTCGATCATCTATGTGGTGATGAACACGGTGATCTCGGTCGCCGCAGCACTGCCGGCGGCTTACGCCTTTTCGCGCTACCGCTTCCTCGGCGACAAGCACCTGTTCTTCTGGCTTTTGACCAACCGCATGGCGCCGCCGGCGGTCTTCGCGCTGCCCTTCTTCCAGCTCTATTCGGCCTTTGGCCTGATCGACACGCATATTGCCGTCGCACTCGCCCACTGCCTGTTCAACGTGCCGCTGGCGGTCTGGATCCTCGAAGGTTTCATGTCCGGTGTGCCGAAGGAGATCGATGAGACGGCCTATATCGACGGCTATTCCTTCCCGCGGTTCTTCATCAAGATCTTCATTCCGCTGATTGCGAGCGGGGTGGGTGTTGCGGCCTTCTTCTGCTTCATGTTCTCGTGGGTCGAGCTCCTGCTCGCCCGCACGCTGACGACGACGGCCGCAAAGCCGATCTCGGCCATCATGACGCGCACGGTCTCGGCGGCCGGCATGGACTGGGGCGTGCTGGCGGCAGCCGGCGTGCTGACCATCATTCCGGGCGCCCTCGTCATCTATTTCGTTCGCAACTACATCGCCAAGGGCTTTGCCCTGGGCCGCGTCTGAGGAGGACCGGACATGAGCTTTTCCTGGATGGCCTGGACGCTGCCGACGGCGCTCTTCTTCCTGACGATCCTTCTGCTGCTGATCGGCATGAGCGTCTGGGAATATTTTGCGCCGGGGGGATCGCCGCGTGTTGGCTTGCTTCGTTTCGAGACGACGCGCGGCGACCGGCTGTTCATTTCGCTGCTCGGCGCGGCATTCATTCATCTTGCATGGCTGGGTCTCATCGGACCCAACCTGTGGTGGGCTCTTGGCATCTCCGTGGTCTACGCCATCGGCGTGTTCCGTTACGTGTGATTCCAAGGTGATACGGAGGCCGGGGGTACTGGCCGCCTGAGACGTAGAGACTGCAATCGCTAAACCTGGGAGGATATTATGCGACGGCACTTATTGACGACGACAGCAGGCTTGCTGCTGGCGATGACAGCATCGGCCTATGCCGGCATGGACGAGGCCAAGACGTTCCTCGACAAGGAAATCGGTGACCTTTCGACGCTTCCCCGCGCCGACCAGGAAAAGGAAATGCAGTGGTTCGTCGATGCCGCGAAGCCTTTCGCCGGCATGGACATCAAGGTCGTGTCCGAGACGATCACAACCCATGAATATGAATCGAAGGTGCTGGCACCGGCCTTTACGGCAATCACCGGCATCAAGATCACCCATGACCTCATCGGCGAAGGTGACGTGGTCGAAAAGCTGCAGACGCAGATGCAGTCGGGCGAAAACATCTATGACGCCTATATCAACGACTCGGACCTGATCGGCACCCATTGGCGCTACCAGCAGGCCCGCAGCCTGACCGACTGGATGGCCAACGAAGGCAAGGATGTCACCAATCCCGGCCTCGACATCGACGACTTCATCGGCAAGTCCTTCACCACGGCGCCTGACGGCAAGCTCTATCAGCTGCCCGACCAGCAGTTCGCAAACCTTTACTGGTTCCGCTACGACTGGTTCAACGACGAGAAGAACAAGGCGGACTTCAAGGCGAAGTACGGCTACGATCTCGGCGTGCCGGTCAACTGGTCGGCCTATGAGGATATTGCCGAGTTCTTCACCGGTCGCGAGGTCGGTGGCAAGAAGGTCTATGGCCACATGGACTACGGCAAGAAGGACCCGTCGCTCGGCTGGCGCTTCACCGACGCCTGGCTCTCCATGGCCGGCAATGGCGACAGGGGCATCCCGAACGGCAAACCCGTCGACGAGTGGGGCATCAAGGTCGATGAGAACTCGCGCCCGGTCGGTTCCTGCGTCGCGCGTGGTGGCGATACCAACGGCCCTGCTGCGGTCTATTCCATCCAGAAATATCTGGACTGGATGAAGGCCTATGCACCGGCCGCTGCCCAGGGCATGACCTTCTCCGAATCCGGCCCGGTCCCCTCGCAGGGCGAAATCGCCCAGCAGATGTTCACCTACACGGCCTTCACCGCCGACTTCGTCAAGGAAGGCCTGCCGGTCGTCAACGCGGACGGCACGCCGAAATGGCGCTTCGCGCCGAGCCCGCATGGCGTCTACTGGAAGGACGGCATGAAGCTCGGCTATCAGGATGCCGGCTCCTGGACGCTGATGAAGTCCACGCCTGACGATCGCGCCAAGGCGGCCTGGCTCTATGCCCAGTTCGTCACATCAAAGACTGTCGACGTGAAGAAGAGCCACATGGGCCTGACCTTCATCCGGCAGTCGACGCTGGACCACAAGTCCTTCACCGATCGTGCGCCGAAGCTCGGCGGCCTGATCGAGTTCTACCGTTCGCCGGCCCGCCTGCAGTGGTCACCGACCGGTACGAACGTTCCCGACTATCCGAAGCTCGCGCAGCTCTGGTGGCAGGCAATCGGTGACGCTTCGTCAGGCGCAAAGACGGCGCAGGGAGCAATGGACTCGCTTTGCTCCGAGCAGGAAAAGGTGCTGCAGCGCCTCGAACGCGCCAAGGTGCAGGGCGACATCGGCCCGAAGCTCGCCGAGGAGCACGATCTCGAATATTGGAACAAGGATGCCGTCGCCAAGGGCAACCTCGCTCCGCAGCTGAAGATCGAAAACGAGAAGGAAAAGCCCATCACCGTCAACTATGACGAGCTCGTCAAGAGCTGGGCCGAAGCCAAGAAGTAGGCTGATCGACCGGGCCTCAAGCCCGGCAGCCATCAGACCTTCCCGGCGGCGTGCCGGGAAGGTCGACACCACTTCCAGAACAAAAACGAAGGCAGAGCTGCCGTTCCGGCGGGACGATGGCTGCTGCGCAGGAAACAGATGTCATGAGCGGCCACATCCTTGCCATCGACCAGGGCACGACATCCTCACGAGCCATAATTTTCGACCCTCAGATGCGGACCGCATCGTCGGCCCAGACGGAGATCACACAGCATTTCCCGCAGACCGGCTGGGTGGAGCACGATGCGAGTGAGATCTGGGACACGGTGCTTTCGACGGCCCGCGATGCGCTGGCAAAAAGCGGTGTGACGCCGGGCGCAATTGCGGCCATCGGCATCACCAATCAGCGGGAAACGACCGTCGTCTGGGAAAAAGCCACCGGCCGGCCGCTTCACAAGGCGATCGTCTGGCAGGACAGGCGCACGGCGGAAATGTGCGACCGGCTGAAGGTCGATGGCTATGAAAAGCTCTTCACTGCCAAGACCGGCCTGCTTCTCGATCCCTATTTTTCCGGCACGAAACTGCGCTGGTTGCTCGACAATGTCGAGGGACTGCGTGCCCATGCCGAAGCCGGAGAGGTCTGTTTCGGTACCATCGACAGCTGGATCATCTACAAGCTGACCGGCGGGCGGGCACATGTCACAGATGCGACCAACGCCTCGCGAACTCTGCTCTACAATATCGCCGAAAACTGCTGGGACGACGAACTTCTCGAGATCCTGCGCATCCCGCGGGCGCTGCTGCCCGAGGTCAAGGACAGTGCTGACGATTTTGGCACGGTCGATCCTGACATCTTCGGCGCGGCGATCCCGATCCTCGGGGTCGCGGGCGACCAGCAGGCGGCAACGATCGGCAATGCCTGTTTCGAACCGGGCATGGTGAAATCGACCTACGGCACCGGCTGTTTTGCGCTCCTGAATACCGGTGATGACCGTGTGCACTCCAAGAACCGGTTGCTCACCACCATCGCCTACCGCTTGAATGGCAGGACCACCTACGCACTGGAAGGGTCGATCTTCATTGCCGGTGCTGCCGTGCAGTGGCTGCGCGATGGTCTCGGCATTATCGGGAAAGCATCTGAAACCGGCGCTTTGGCTGACAGAGCCGATCCGCAGCAAAGGGTCTATGTCGTTCCCGCCTTTACCGGGCTCGGCGCTCCCTACTGGGATCCGGAGGCACGCGGCGCGATCTTCGGCCTGACGCGCAACAGCGGCCCGGCGGAACTGGCGCGCGCGGTCCTCGAATCGGTCGCCTACCAGACGCTCGATCTTCTGGTGGCGATGCGAAGCGATTGGGGCGACCATCCGATCGAAACAGTGCTGCGTGTCGATGGTGGCATGTCGGCTTCCGAATGGACCATGCAGCATCTCGCCAACATTCTCTCAAGCCCCGTCGACCGGGCAGCGACTTTGGAGACGACAGCGCTCGGTGCAGCCTGGCTTGCCGGATCGAAGGCCGGTGTCTGGCCGGGCCAGAACGATTTTGCGCGCGCCTGGGCGAGCGACCGCAGCTTTGAGCCTGACATGACTGACATAGACAGGCAGGCGAGAATTGTCGGCTGGCGCAACGCGATTGCGCGAACACTCAGCACGGTGACCTGACTGGGGCGGACCACCACCGTGGAGAAAGAGCCGGGCGGTGTCAGGCCGCCCGGCTCATTGATCTGTCCATCTGGAGTCTCAAGCGTCGAGCCGGTTCTGCGTCTGCCGGTCGAAGAAATGTACCTTCGGGGTCGCAAAAGACAGTTTGACGCGCTGTTCAGGGACGAGATTTACGCGTTCGCGCAGGACCCAGGTCAGCTCTTTGCCCTCGACTTCGATGGCGACATGGGTTTCCGACCCGGTCGGCTCGATCACCTTCACGATCGCTTCGACACCTTCCTCGCCACCGAGCGAAATATCCTCAGGACGGATGCCAAGCGTCAGTGGCTTGCCGGCGGAATTCTCCGGTGCCTGCGAGAGCTTGACGTGTCCTCCACCGGGAAGAGCGAGGCTCGGGCTACCGTCGGTCTCAAGTGTGCCCTCCAGGAAATTCATCGCCGGTGAGCCGAGAAAGCCGGCGACGAAGATATTGCGCGGCCGGTCGTAGAGCTCGAGAGGGCTGCCGATCTGCTCCACCCTGCCACCCTGTAACACGACGATCTTGTCGGCCATGGTCATCGCCTCAATCTGGTCATGCGTGACATAGACGATCGTCGTCTTCAGGCGCTGATGCAGAGCCTTGATCTCGGCCCGCATCTTGACGCGGAGTTTCGCGTCGAGGTTCGACAGCGGCTCGTCGAACAGGAAGACTTTCGGATCGCGGACGATGGCACGGCCCATGGCGACGCGCTGGCGCTGGCCGCCGGAAAGCTGTGCTGGCTTGCGCTCCAGAAGCGGCTGCAGGCCAAGGATGGCGGCGGCTTCCGCCACCTTCCTGTCAATCTCTGGTCGCTTGGCACCGGCGAGCTCCAGCGCAAAGCCCATATTCTGGGCGACCGTCATCTGCGGATAGAGTGCGTAGTTCTGAAAGACCATCGCGATATTGCGGTCCTTCGGCTGCAGATTGTTGACGACGCGTCCGTCGATGCTGATCTTGCCGGCGCTGATATCTTCAAGACCGGCAATCATGCGCAGCAGTGTTGACTTGCCGCAGCCGGACGGACCGACAAGGATGACGAACTCGCCATCGGCGATATCGACATCGATGCCATGGATGATGTCGACCGCGCCGAAGGATTTTTTGACGTTCTGGATGTTCAAGCCGGACATGGGCTCCTCCTTAAATCCCTAGCGCTTTCTGCGCACGCGCAGCGCCTGATGCGGCTTGCGCGGAAGCTTGACGCCGAAAGCCGCATCCGGCTTGCCGCCGCGCACGATCGCGCCATGACGGGTCGGATGCGGGATGGGTGCGGCGACCTTCTCGGCCGGCGTGATCGTCATCTCCCAGGTGTCGATGATATCGACATCGTAATTGTCGTCGTCGAGTGGCAGGCCTGATGACCAGATGACCGGCTGGTGCTCGCCGAGATAGATCAGCCGGAAATCGCCGTCGCTATCCCTTGCACCAGAGACGCGTGACCAGGGCCATTCTCCGAGAACGCCGAGCGGTTCCAGCCCGTGCTTGACGTCGGCCTCGAGCAGATCACGCAGGAAGCCGATGCGTTTCCAGGCCTCGCCGCGCAGCTCGCCGCCCTTCGCCCACCAGATCAGGTCATCGGGATGCGAATAGGTCTCGCCATGGCCGGCATAGCCGCCGCGCGCCATGGTGATCCAGTAGCGATGCACGAGTTCCCGGGCCGAAAGATTGCCCCAGGATTGCAGGATATCGCCTTCATATTCCGGTTCGTCGTTGACGACGGGCTTGCCATAGGCGTTGCGCCATTCCTGCGTGCGCTTGACGTCGGGGTTCTGGATGCAGGTATGGGTCACCCAGGGTTTGCGATGGTCGAAATTCGCCGTCACGTCGCCATTATGGATCGAACGCAGGTGCTGGTAGGGATCGTTTTCTTCCAATATGTGGAAGTAGCGATCCCACTGTTCCATCGGCTTGGTGTCGATCAGGAAGTCATATTCATTGGCAAGTGACCACCAGACGTTCCGGTAGGCGGAAAGCCGCGCCGCCAGATAGGCGACATAGCGGAAATCCTGCTCGGCCGACATGTCGGCGTAGCCCCAGCGGTCATAGGGGTGGAAGATGATGATGTCAGCCTCGATGCCGAGTGCGCAAAGGGCCGCCACCTGCCGGTCGAAATGCTGGAAAAGCGCCGGGTTCGGCCGGTCGAAATCGAGCCTGCCGTCGGCGCCCTTTTCGAAGCAGGCATGCAGCGGCTCGTTGGTATTATAGGGATAGTCCTTCGGGAAGACGCCCATGCGGATCTTGTTGAAACGCGTCTTCTTCAGGGTTTCCAGAGTCTGTTTCTGCATCTCCAGCGGCTGGTGTGTCCAGGCGTAGCATGTCGTGCCGAAGGAGAAGAAGGGAGTGCCGTCAGCGTAACCGAAATGGAACTTGTTGCGTACCCGCACAGGGCCGTGATTGCCGAGTGACGGTGCAGTTACTGCAAACGAGCCCGTCTTGCCGTCAAGGGCAGCCGTCTTCGAACGCGTCCTGAAGGACCATTCGCCCTCGACGTCAGGCATGAAGCGGATGCGATAGGTGCCGTTGCCATCATAAAAGCCGGGCACGCGGACCTCGCGGCTCTTGTGGGTGAACACGGCATCGAATGCCACGTCGAGATAGGGATTGCCTTCGGACGGGCCGGCGAAGGCCGCTTCGAACACGCCCCATTTTTCGACTGCTGCATCGGACATTCTGTCTCTCCTCGTAGAACAAGATTTCGGTATCAGCCCTTGACGGCCCCGGAGGTCAGTCCGGACACGAAGTAGCGCTGGAACATGAGATAGACGATCGTCGCCGGCAGGACGGTCATGACGATCGCGGCGTTGAGCTGGCCGTAATTGCTGGAAAACTGGCCCTGGAACGACATCAGGCCGAGCGGCAGGGTCCACATGTGCTGGTCCTGCAAAAGGACGAGCGCCATCGCGAATTCGTTCCAGGTGGACACGAAATCGAGGATCAGCAGGGCGGCAAGAACCGGCAGGCAGACCGGCAGGAAGATCCGCCGGAAGATGGTGAAATGCGTCGCGCCGTCGATGAGGGCAGCCTCCGACAATTCCTTCGGAATGCCCTTGAAGAAGCCGTGTAGGATGAAGACCTGGTAGGGGACGCCGAAGGCGATATAGGGCAGGATGACGCCCGGATAGGTGTCGATCAGCCCGAAGGAATTCACCAGCGTGAAGAGCGGGGCCAGCATCACCTGGAAGGGGATCATCGTGCCGAAGACGACGAGCAGAAGCAGCGCCTTGCTGATCCTCAGCTTGATCTTGGCAAGCGCGTAGGCAGCCATTGCCGACAGCGCGAGGCCGAGCGGCACCTTGATGACGGTGATGATGACGCTGTTGAAGAAGGAGCTTGCGAAATTGCCGCGACTCCAGGCGTCGGCGTAGTTTTGAAAGGCGAGTTCGGTCGGTGGCATGAAGGCGCCGGTGCTGGTGACCGCGGCCGGTGTCTTCAGCGAGGTGAAGACGATGAAGACGAAGGGTGCCACCCAGATCAGGGCCACAAGGACAAGGGCGATCCACAAGCCGATGAGGATGGGATCCCGCTTCAGGCGAAGCGGCTTGGTATCGATGTCGATATCATCGGCTTGCGCTCCGAGAACTGTCACGATTCGACCTCCTCATGCTTTTGCGTCCAGCGCAGATAGGGGATGACAATCGCCATGGTGATCAGAAGCAGCACGACCGAGATCGCTGCACCGCGGCCGAAATCGAAGATCTGCATGGCCTGGGTGAAGGCCCAGAGCGCCAGCATCTGCGTCGACTGCGCGGGGCCGCCGCCAGTCAGGCCATAGACGATGTCGAAGGCCTTCAGCGACGAGATGATGGAGAGAACCAGAACGATGGTGATGGTGGGACGCAATGCCGGCAGCGTGACGTGCTTGAAGACCGCCCAGCGGCCGGCGCCATCGATGCGGGCGGCTTCCACCAGCGTCTGCGAGACGTTCTGCAGGCCTGCCAGGAACAGCACCATCGAGAAGCCGACGGTCTGCCAGAGATAGGCGATGAAGACGGAATAGAGGGCAATGTCCTTGTCGCCGAGCCAGTCCTTGATCCAGGTCTGCATGCCCCAGGAGGTCAGCATCTGGCTGAACAGGCCAAAGAAGGGATCGTACATCCACTTCCACATGGTGGCGACGGCGATTGGCGCGATAATGACGGGCAGGTAGAAGATGGCGCGCAGGCTGTTGCGGCCAAAAATCTTCTGGTTGAGGCTGAGCGCCAAGAGCAGCCCGACCAGCGGCGGGAAGATCAGGCTCATCAACGTCCAGATCACGGTGTTCTTGAAGGCGACCCAGAAGACCGGGTCGCGCGTGAAGATTGCCGTATAATTCGCAAAGCCGACGAAGGGGCGCTGCGGGTCGAGCCCGTTCCATTTCTGGAAGCTGATGACGACCACATTCAGCATCGGGTAGAGCGCGAAGATCGCGTAGATGGCCAGAGCCGGGACGAGCAGGATGAAGGCCTGCACGCGGGGATCATGAGTTGTTTGGCGCAATGACATGCTCACCTCCGGGCAGGGCGTTGCCCCTTTCGGTCTTGCAAAGGCGGGCGCCAGCCGACCGATATGAGTGTCGATCAGCCGGCGTCTCGGGAGGAGTTAGGTTCTGCCGGCGATGAAGGCCTGCATCTGCTTGGCTGCTGCGGCCGGCTCAATGCTGCCAGAGGCGACATCGTTGATGACGCGGAAATATTCCGTCGTCACGTCAAGCGGGAAGGCCTGGTCGCCATTCATGTAGATCTTGCTGTAGGTCTTGAAGATATCCAGCCACTCGGCTTCCAGAGGCTTCTGGTTGGTGTACTGGACGTTCTTATTGACCGAGATCGAGCTGATCTGCCCGACGAGATCCTGCTGCACCTTCGTCGACAGAAAATAGTCGATGAATTTTGCAGCCATGTCCGGGTTCTTGGTCTTGGTGCTGATGTAATTGTACTCGGCAAAACCGTAGAGGCGGTTCGTGTTGGTTGGGAAGGGAAAGATCCCGTAATCGTCGAGATTGGCGCCGCTACCCGAGAGCTGACCGACCAGCCAGTCGCCTTCCAGCATCATCGCCGCACGGCCGGCGGTGAAGAGGCTGTAGGACTGCTTGTTGTCGATGCCCATGAAGGGCTGCAGCGTGTAGTCCTTGGTCCACTTGGCGAATTCGGCGAAACTGTCGGTGGCGCAGGGCTCCTTCGACCAGTCGAGCTTCATCAGCTTCAGCTGGTCGTGCTTTTCGGCGCCGCATTTGGTTTCGAGGATCACATCCATCAGGCGCATGACGTGCCAGTTGACCGTGCCGCCGAAGGTGAAGCCCGGAATGCCGGCTGCCTTCAGCTTGTCGGCAGCGGCCAGAAGCTCGTCATAGGTCTTCGGTTCTTCGGTGATGCCGGCCTGCTGGAAGAGCTTCTTGTTATAATAGACGGCCTCACCCTTGAAAGTGAAGGGCGTGCCGTGCTTGCCGCCCGGATAGAGATCAGCAAAGGCAGCCGCAGAGGGAAGCAGCTCGTCGTTCCACTTGTATTCGGTGTAGTACTTGTCGAGCGGCAGCGACAGACCAGCCTTCACATATTCGCCGCCGAGGCCAAGACCTGCCCAGCTGAAATAGATATCCGGGCCACGGTTGGAGCCGGCGGCAACGCGCAGCGCCGTCTTGTGCTCGTCGACAGCGCGCTGGACGATCTCGATATGGGTTCCGGGGTTTGCCGCTTCGAAGTCGCTGGCAACCTTCTTCAGCGCCACATTGGCGGCATTGTTGTCGAAATTCAGCGTCCAGAGCGTGATGTCCTCAGCCTTGACGGGCGTCGCGGCAATGGCCGCAACAGCAATGGCAGCCATGCATGAAGACTTCAATTTTGCAGAAAGCGTCAGCATTACGTCCTCCTCTTGTAAGCTGGAGCCCTTCTTGCCGGATGCTCATTGACATGTCAACTGGTATGATGAGCTAACCATGGGGGTGGAAGTTTTTATGATCGATGCCAGTTTCGTTTAGGCCCTGCGGAAGGAAAGGCGGCTGCGGCCGGGGGAGGAGCTGTTTGTTGGAATGGTTATTTCGAAAAACCTGGCGCCTTCTAGGTTCGGCGCCCAGCGCTCATGCGCGCACGGTAGGTCGATGCACTGACTAACGATGAGATTGCGCCATCCCCTCTGGATGAAGCTCTCTTTGCCGCACTGAACAAGATGGAAATTATTTCAGGTCAACTGACAAGCTATCGATAAGCATTACTTATCGGAAGTGAGGCGTGGCCTGAAAGGTCGCAGGCGGTGACGGAAATTAATGGTGTCTTGGCTTCCAGTACAGAAAAGAACAGCATCAATTCATATGGTTAACGATTTGGAAATGTCCAGAAATACCTTACGTAAGGCGTGATTTTCAGGAGATGAATTTGTCGATGACGGTAGCGACCTCCAGCGGGCCAGGTCCTCTGGTGAAGTCGCTTGATCCACCAACTTCAGGAATTCAGTTCGAGCCTGTGGATGCTGTTGGAAGAGTTTCTTCTTTGAGCGCCGCCTTCAGATCCGTCAGCTTTCCACCGTTTTCGATGAGCTTTCGAAGCCGAAGATATGAACGACGTGTTAGAACGATGTCAAATTTGACATCCCCCCCTTTAGTCCGGGCATCGAAGCCGCTTATTAATTAATTCATAAAAAGCAATGATTTCCGAGCTGATAAGCTCAGAGCCAAGCTCCAAACAGTTCGAGCGGTTATTCGAAACAAGCAAAAATCCTCCGCGATTTAGCCTTTAGACCGCGAACGATTACGCCAAGGACTCATCGGCCCTTGGCTATTTGCCGTCTCCAGATTGCTGGCGGGAACACCGCTGAAAACGCCGCCTTATTTGCACCGCACACGTGGATAGTCTTCGTTTCGTTGGCCTGTGCGAGCTTGAAGGGCGGCGCAATAGGCGACAGCGGTCGCGGCTTTTGCGCCAACAGCTCGACCGCAGCTTCTACGGCGGTATCAGGAACACTAATGTTTGCGACACTGCTCTTCATGTGGATTCCCTGCCAATTCGGTAGACTGTCGCATTATCCTGTCTTTCACGCGGGCCTTTATATGAAGGATGCCGAAGCTTTCCGTCATGAGTCCAAGCTCGATACTCGATTTCAGCGATGAAGGTCGGCTGAACCCGGATCGCACCTTGGCGCTTAAGCTCCACGGGCGGCTTCGCCGTCTTGATCCTATCGAGATCCTGCCGGAGACGAATCGCCTGGCGTTCTTTGAAACCGGTGCCTACGCCGCCGACATAGACGAGATCGTTACCGCGATAAGCGGCGAGCAGCACTCGGCCTATACCGCCCAACGCCGCCGCGGACGGCTCGTAGCCGATGATGAAAAAGCTGTCGCTTTGGACGCATTTGATCTTGAGCCAGTCACCGAGGTGGCCCGACCGATAGGGTGCATCTAGCATCTTGGCAATGAGCCCCTCGAGCCCGTGCTCACAGACTGACTCGAACAACTCGTCACCATCGGCTTCGATCGCTTCGGAAAGCCGGATGGCGCCGAAACTGTCGGCCGGAACGATGCTCTCGAGCATCTGTCGACGCTCGGAGAACCCCATTCGCCGGAGATCATGCTCGTCGAGGTACAGGACGTCGAAGGCGAAGAAGATCGATTCATCGGCACTTCGTTTGCTGCCGAGCGCCTGCTGCAAGGCGCCGAAATCGCAGCGGCCCTGTTCATCGAGCACGACGGCCTCACCACCAAGGATGATCGTTCCGCCAAGCGATGAAGCCGCCTGCGCGATGGAGGGGATCCGCGCCGCCCTCCTCAAACGACGCTTGAGCGCGACGAATTGATCGGTTGGTTCCTGTGCCGGATCAACCAGCCCTGACTTCTCTTTCAGGCAAAACTGAAGAAGAAAGGGAGGCGCTGACCGAACGGCGGACATGCTGGACCGCGAGGCACGTGATGCGATTGCTGAGCGTTCACAGTACTAAATAACACTCAGCGGAAGTCCGAGTGGTTGTAGATTAAAATGAATATATCGCGCTACTTGTCATAGACTGCAAGATAATGCAGAAGTCTTTCTGCCTACCGATAGCAGCGATTGCAGGCATTCTTTTAGAAAAATTGAGATATATCGGCCGGAGCGGGGGTTCCTGCCAGAGCGTTGCTTTCCGATGCCTTGCGGCTACCGGGACGCGCGGCTGTCATACTTTGGCCGGAAGGCCCTTGCCGGCGGTATGCGTCAAAAGTCACGGAGGATGACGATGAAGCGAACGATGGCCGCATTGATCTGTATCGCCACGGGCCTGAGCAATCCAGCTCTCGCCCAGACCTTCGACATCTGCACGGCGGAAGCAGACGGAAGCTTTACACCCCATTTCGGCGTATCGCCGAGCATGGTCGTCCACAGCGACGGGGTGCTCGATACGACACGTGCCGCCCTTGGTCTGGACGGGGCGGCGAACGAACGCGCCTTCTCCTTCAGTCGGACGATCGCGGCCATCCTTGCGAGCGCCGGCGGCGACACGAGTGTCGCGTCGCGGCAGGCCTTCGTGCGTTCCATGCTGGCGACGTTCGTCCCTTCTCAGACGTTGCCTCTGAACGCCAAAGCCGGTGCGGTCATGCCGCTCGACGGCCGCGGGGAGGCGAGCGCGCTGACGCCCGAAGCGATGCTCGACGAAAGTAACGTGCAAGGCATGAAGCCGCTTGCCCTGTTCAATCGCTTCGACCTCGCGCCGGACAACTGGGTCCATTGCGGCGAACATCGCATCATCTACGGGAAAGAACCGGAACGTCCCGGACGCTTTCTCCTGATCTTCGAGGCGATGGTCCCGAATCCCGACCCGGCGGCGGGCAGGGACGGATGCAAGCCAGTTGCCGAGTTCTGGGCGAAATTGTCCGAACCCGGTCTGTCGGACGTCGAGCTCGCACGTCGGCTTTCGGCCTTCTACTACGAGGGAAAGACGTCTCCGGGCCTTGCTGCGCCCGACCTCGTCACACCGGTGATCGATTACCGAAACTATGGCGGTGACGGCGGCCGCGGCCAGGTCCGCGCCAATGCCTTCAACCCGCCGCCCTGGCAGTTGCGGGAGTGGCTGACGCAACGCACCTTCAATCCGGCGCCCGGCGCCCGGCGCCATTCCGTTGACCTTCGTTCCGGTCACGGTCAAGGACAATCCGCTCGCCGAACTCTACCGGGACGACCTTACCGGCACGGACTTCCTGGCCAACAACCCAGCCACGGTCGCGAACCTTCTGCACGGGCAATTCCTGCAGTCGCTGACGAGCACGATCGCGCTGCGTCTGCTGAGCGAGACGACACCCCAGCATCAATTGCTGGTCAACGAGCTGCCGCTCTACCACCTCGGCACGGGCGCAGACGAGGTGACGCCGGACAAGGTTCTTCTCAATACGATCGCGCTTGGCAACGACGACAAGTTCAACGAGTTCCAAAGCACCTCCCAGGGACTGTCCGACGTTCCGGGCGACGGCGGGCGCAGCACGCTGGTCACGCAAATGCTCGCCCAGGCCGGTCGCTCGGCCAATCCTTTCGTCGGCGCTCAAAGTGGCGAGGTTCTGCTCAATCGGGCCCGCGCCGCGACCTGCGCCGGCTGTCACATGACGGCCGCACGGCCTGCCAGCGGCGGTTTCGCCGGACCGGGCGTCGTCGTCCTCGAAAGACAGGACGGCTCGGTCTTGCGCTGGCCGGACGTCGACCCAGGGGGATTTGTACAGGTCAGCGAGACACGGGCCTTGTCGCCGACGCTGACGGACGCGTTCCTGCCGTTCCGCCGCTATGTGCTGAGCCGCTATCTCTGCAAGGCGCCTGAGCCGAGCCCACCACCCGTCGCCGGCGGCTACGAGCCGTCCGCCGACATGCCTGCGACGGCCGTCGTGTCTGCAGCCGTCGGCCAGAACCTGGTCGACGCGACGGCGAGCGGCGGGTATTTCGTCGACGATCTCGTCGCCAGTTTCATAGCCGCGACCGAAGCGTCTCCGTCCCTTGCCGCACCGGCCGACAACGCCGTGGTGACGGGCGGACCGGAACGCGCCATCGCTCAGCTGACGCCGGAGCAACTGGCCGCTTTGCGCAACAGGATCAGCAACGCCATCGCGCTCGCCCGCAACATCGAGCTGCAGCGCTCGGGCGCCTTCGTCGAGACGAGACGTCCGCACTGATCCTCGGCCCCGGGAGGAGGTGATCGCCTCCTCCCGGGCGCTTCCTCTCCGGATGTCTGAACCGTTCGCGCTCCAGGAAGCCAAGCGGCGATCGAACAAGTCAGGCCTGCTCCATCAGACCGCTAAGGAGGTCCCACTCCGAAATCCGCCGCCGGATCCCGACGACGGTGCAGGCCTGCGTCATGACGACCAGGATCGAACGCTCGGGCAGTCCGAGGTCGTCGCCGACTACGGCGTTGGGGTAGAACGTCGAACACTGTCGCCAACCGGCCGCAAGCAGCTTGTCGGCCTCATCCTTGAAAGCGGACATCGGCGGCCTGTTTGAATCCTGTCAGGACGATGAGATCAGACCCTTTGGAAATCTGCAATCGCGGATTCTGCGACGTACCCGTTTTTCCCGTCTGTCCCCTTGCCGGGCTTTGCCTTTCGACGCTCGTCCGCAGCACGGAGGTTCGTGATCGAGGACTGGAGGTAGGCCAGCTGACCGCGCACGGCGGCGAGGTCGACGTCTGCGCTCGAGAAGATGGATTCGAGGCTCACCCCGTCACGGGTCTTCGACCGCCAGACCCGATGGAGTACGCCAAAGTCGCTGCCGACAGCTTCCTTGAGGATCGGATAGACGCTTGCGACACGCAGCTCGCGGTCAGCCTGCGGGACGGTTTCTTCCAGCCATGAATATACGGTTTTCCGCTCGACGCCCGCGATTTCGGCGATCGTGTCGCGCTGACTTGGGGAGTGCTCGATCTCGCGAAAGCCGCGAATGTTTCGACGCAAACGACTACTCGACTTGAGAGAGGTGAGCAGCTCCGACCGGCCACCTTAGAAAATATCAGGCGAGTCCTTGAAGATGCCGGTATCGAATTCATTCCGGAAAACGGCGGAGGTGTCGGTGTGCGCTTCAGGAAGCGAAGCAGCGACTGAAGATTGTTAGACGGTTTCTTTGATTTGGCCGACGGCACTCGACTTTTCGCCGGACTGGCGGTTTGGGTAGTTGGGTGTCTCCGGGCCTCGCCTGCCGCCGGTGCACCAGCAGTGAGCTTCCCGGCAGAGGGCCAGGCGGCCCGCTCAAAGGTCTTCGTCGCTCCCCAGGTCCGGTATTAGCCCTGAAGCGCCGATAGATGGCGTCGCGCTGTAAGGGCGGCCTGTCGGTTCGGTCGACGACACGTCCCCTGGGGCCATCTGGCAAAGCCTTCGTCGCGCGTCTTGACGCTCGCCATCGAGCGTCTTCCGCACGCTGGGCGACGAGTAATGCGTGGCGCCGCCGCATTTCGGGAGCGTCGATTGCGCGCTCCACCCAAAGGTCGATGAGCGCCAGGATCTCCGTGTCCATGTCGATCGGCATGCCGCGGCTGCGTGCTCGGGCGATTGCCCGATCTGCGATGTCTCTGCGCGTGTACATGCAATACTGTCCTCCGAGACCATTGTGGCGAAGCATCCATGCGACAGCAATCGGTCAGGGGCGGCAATCGGTTCGGTGTCGCGAGACTGCCTCTTCGGATCGCGGCGGATCAGGCGGCCCATCACTCAAGGGTGATGTATGCTCGGTCGGACGTCGGCCAGACGTGGGCCACGTCCGTGAAGCAGCAGGGAGCCACTCGTTTCAACTTTAGCGGTTGTTCAAACGAAGTCGACGTCCTTGCCTGCTATCTGGAGACATGAACAAGTTTACGGTCATCGTCCTGCTTTCGTCGACGGCTTCGTTTCTCGGGGCCGGCGGATATACGCTGGTGCCGAGAGAACTCTACGATCCGGCTTGTGACGTCAAAGGCAACGTCTCGATCGGCTCCGGAGAGAAGATCTATCACGTCAGGGGCCAGGAATATTACGACGAAACCGTCATCCGCGCGCAATATGGCGAGCGTTGGTTCTGCTCCGAAGCGGACGCGAAAGCTGCCGGTTGGCGGCGCGCCGGACGGTAAGCCGCCGCGTCGCAGGCTTCACAGCGCACCGCCCTAATACTCGTGGCGAGCCACCGTCTGGTGGCGCCGACAGCGAGGCCTGCGAGGACCTTTTAAAAGATGGCATAAATGCCCTTGAGATACCTTCAACTAATTGAAAATCGACGATGTGCTGACATGGCCATCCGTCGGAAGTGCAATCGAAACATCGTCTACCGGAAAAAAAGATAGTGATCCTCGGGCCGTTATCTCCGATTGTCGTAAATTTTTGTTGAAATTCAATTTCTTAGCTTTCGCGTTGTGTCGCGAAGGTTATAGCAGCGTCCGATTGGAGATCTCGGTTGAGAACGTCCGCCGACGATTGACGCAGGTTGCATCTGAAAAGTAAGGTTGCATAAAGAATTGGAGAGGATCGATGAAGCCGCATATCCGTCAGTTCGTTGACGATTACTTGGGTGAACTTATCGAAGGAAGTGCGGCGATTTTCGCGGGTGCTGGTTTGTCCGTACCCGCGGGTTATGTCGACTGGAGGGAACTGATCCGTCCTCTTTCTGAGGAACTTGGGTTAAACATTCAATTGGAAAACGACCTCGTCGCCGTTGCTCAATTTCACGTCAATGCAAGTGGGGCAAACCGACATAAGCTTCACAAGGCAGTCATCGAGGCTATTGCCGCCGACAATCCTCCCACAGAAAATCATAGGTTACTCGCGAAACTGCCTATCCAGACTTGGTGGACCACGAACTATGACAGGTTGATCGAAAATTCTCTTCGCGCAGTCGGGAAGATCGTCGACGTCAAAAGTGCAGTGCCCCAACTGGCTACGACCAGACCTCGCCGTGACGCGACAGTCTACAAGATGCACGGCGACGTCGAACGTCCGGACGAGGCCGTCGCTACGAGAGACGACTTCGAGCGTTATCCGAAGGAGCGGGGAGCGTTCATCACCGCTCTTGCCGGGGATCTCGTCTCAAAGACCTTTCTTTTCCTGGGCTTCAGTTTCACAGATCCCAATCTTGAGCATGTCCTGACACGAGTTCGGCTTACGTTCGCAAACAACCAACGTCGACACTATGCGGTGTTCAAGACGCGAACGCGGTTGCAAGGGGAATCCGACGCTGACTTCGAGCACTACAAGCTTCGGCAGACGCTTGTGATCGAGGATCTGAAGCGTTTTGGCGTTCGCGTCCTAACAGTCGACGACTACGCGGAAATCACCGAATTTCTGCGCGAGCTCGTCGAACGCTACAAGCGTCGAACCGTTTTCGTGGCAGCCAGCTCGGTTGACTACGGCGGCTGGCAGGCTGATGACGTCAATCAATTCATAGAAACGTTGGGGCAGAGCCTTGTTTCGAGAGGGACTCGCATCGCGAGCGGCCTTGGTGTCGGTATCGGCGACAGTCTTTTATCTGGCGCGCTTCGAGAGGTTCTGAGAAGCAATCGTTCTGTCGACGAAGCGCTTATCCTGCGTCCGTTTCCACAGGCGATGCATGGTGGCGATGACCCGGATCTTTGGGCAAGCTACCGGCAAGAGATATTGTCTCACGCCGGCATCGCCATTTTCCTTTTCGGTACGAAAGAGGCCGATGGCAAGGTACAGCTATCGGATGGCATGCTCCGTGAATTTGAGATAGCGCGGGAAAATGGGGTCGCAGTTCTGCCGATTGGGGCTACGGGTGGTGCTGCCGAGGACATCGCAAGGTACGCGCTTGGGCATTTGGCGACGATCGTCCCTGAGCTAGGAGAAAAGGCAAAAGAGACAATCGAGCGTCTGCTAGTCAGACCGGACCGGCCGATCGAGTTGCTCGAGCCTCTGCTTGAGGCGATCCAAATATTACAGGAAGGCAAAAAATAATGGCGCGCAAGGTGTTTTTTAGCTTTCATTACGATCGTGACGTGCGACGTATACAGCAGGTGCGACAATCTTGGGTAATTCGAGAACGGGGCGCCGCGCAGCCTTTTTACGACAAGGCCGAATTCGAAGACGCGAAACGGCGGGTCGGGGGAATCGAAAACTGGATTGAGGAGCAGTTGTCTGGATGCTCCGTGACCGCAGTGCTTTTCGGCCGCGAAACATATGATCGGCCTTGGGTGAAGCACGAAATCCTTCGAAGCTATGAGCGGAAAATGGGCATACTTGCGATCGACATCCATAGTGTTCGAGATCCCCTGTACGGCACGGATCAGCAAGGACGAAATCCGCTCGAACACTGGTCGGCAAAGGGTGTGCCCTTTACGTCGATCTATAGAACTTATGATTGGGTTCGAGACGATGGCTATAACAACATTGGCGGATGGATCGAGCGCGCTGCGCGCGATGCCGGCAAGTAGGAGGACATTCGGTTGATGCGGCCGACCCGTCGTCGTGGGCCGCTCGCGAGCGGCCTCGCTATCGCGGACGCTGAATCTTGCGGGTGTAAAATCGATCAGCCCCGTTTGGAGCAGTACGTCGTAAAGGTCGGCCTCTCCACCCCTGAAGGGCTGGGGTACATCGGTGCCAACGTCCCTCGAAAGGCGAAGGAATTGCCCTCTCAAGCCGAATGCACGATGTCGAGGGCAACAGCTAAGTCGATCGGCGTTCTTGCAGGGGAAGAAAGGGGCTTCGAAGTGCCTTGGAAGAGGCTTCGAAGCACGGTCGCGCTGACGGAGTTTCTCGCTGTAGCGAAGGGGAAATGGGCAAAGAGCAGCTATCGATCTACATGAAAGTCGCAGAGTAAGCATTCAACGCCAGCCAGACTTCCTATTCGGATCTCTCGAAATGGATATTGGCTTCTCTTCTCGCCTTAAATGGCGGCGCGATCCTAGCTCTCATCCAGGTTGCCAGTGCGGTACCCGAGGTTAGAGCCTCTTGGTCGCCAATGCTGTTTTGATGGGGGCGCTCTTTGCCGTTGTCTCCGGATGCCGCGAGAAAGAGGACCCTTGTAAATGCCGAAGTCTTCCTGAAGTTTTTGGTCGCCCGCACCGATGAGGAAAAATCCTCGGCGCTCCAAGGTGGGATCGACAGAGAAAAGAGTTCGAGCTCGTTTCGAACCTCTCTATCGCGATGTCGGGGATTGCACTTACCTTTGGGGCGATAATGCTATGGCGGGCATTGCCGGCATCGGGCTCTGTGATTGCGCCGTAGCGCAATCGGCGGATGCTCCAAGCGGCGTTCGAAGCGGTTTCAAAAACTCCGATTTCTCGTGTCAAAATTCCGAAAATTCGCGTCGAGCTACAATGGCGCTGTGTGCAAGGGCCGTGCCTGTCACCGCGGTGACGGCCTCGCCGACAACTCTGGTCGTGGAGGCAGACGGCCCTGCTCTCGACCTGATCTCGACGTCGCCGGAAGTAAATCCCGCCGCTCAATTTAAACGAGAATTCCTTGCGGGATATATATTATTGTAGTATTATAATATAGGTGAAGACAAGGGCGGCATAATCGATGCCTTTGCCGCTTCCAGTATCGATACCGAGGATATCGAAGTACTCGAAATATTGTCGAAGTCTTCGTCGATGCCTTATCCATAGGCGCCGGCGCGTGGCGTTCCTATGCAAAAGGCGATTCTAATCTCATAGGGACGGATGAAAAGCGGTCATGAGCGGGCGCCTCGTGCGGACGACTGCGCGCCGTCGTCTTTGAGGGGATGGATCAATGCGGAAGCAATATGTCGTTCTTCCTGCCTACGGGTTTCGTTCGCAGGCACTTGCTCAAGCAGCGTCGCTGAGATCGGCCGTTCCGATGGCTGTCGTCGCCGGAGGAGGGGCGACGGCCGTCCGCTCCGCGACGACGAAGGTCGACGTCATCGATTCCGTCAGCGAAGACGGACCCAAGCTGGTCGAGATGACGCCCGAGACGGAACTCGCGCTGCGGCTCGAGGAGCCGTCGCTCAAGATCGTCCCGGTCGTCACCTACGAAAAGATGCGGGTCATGTACGAAGTGAAGCGTCAGGCGGCGCCGGCAGTGTTTGCTGCGACCGCTCAGGCGACCTCCCTTCGGATCGAGGACACGGGCGGCAACCCGCTCGCCGACGCGCGCGTCGTCGCATTCACGAACTTTCGCACCCGTGCCGGCGACCAAGGCAATACCGACGCCAACGGCACCGTCCGGCTGCGCATCGCGTCCGGTACCGTCTTGGAACGGCTCTATGTCTATGGCCCCCCGCGCTACTGGGGTCGGTTCGCGCGAAGCTTTGCGCTTGGTGCGCACGCTAGTCTGCAGCTCGAACCGATCGATCTGACGCAAAACCTCTTGTCGCTGCGCCGGTTCCGGCGCGCACTGCCCCTGACTGCGGGGACGGGTGTCGTCGTCGGCATCGTCGATACCGGCATCGACAAAAACCACCCCTTATTGTCGAACGTGTCGGGAGGGGCGAACATGGTTCTGGACGAGATCAAAAACAATCCGAGTGCGGTCGACGATTGGGGTCCGGCCTACGTCGACGGCGAGCATGGCACGCATGTCGCAGGTATCGTCGGCGCGCGGTCGGCTGGCGGCATTGACATCGCCGGCGTAGCGCCCGGCGTGACGTTGAGGAGCTATAGGGTGTTTCCCAATGCGGGCGGCGGGGCCACAAACTACGACATCATGAGCGCTATCGACAGGACTGTCCAGGACGGGTGCCACATCGTCAATCTCAGTCTGGGCGGGGGAACGGAGGACGAAGCGGTGCGGGCGGCGATCGGCTCGGCGCTGGACAACGGCGTCCTGGTCGTCGCTGCAGCCGGCAACGACGGACGAAAACCGGTAAGCTACCCTGCCGCGTTGCCGTTCTGCGTGGCCGTTTCTGCCGCCGGTTGGACGGACAGCTTTCCGCCGACCTCGTCCGAAAGCAGCGATATCGCAAAGCCGTCCGGATCGAATCTCAGTTTTCTCGGCGGCTTTTCGAACTTTGGGCCGCAGATCGATCTCACCGGTCCAGGAGTGGGGGTGGTCTCCACATTGCCGGGCGGCACGTTCGGCGTAATGAGCGGAACGTCCATGGCAAGCCCGGCCCTGGCGGGGTTTGCAGCCTATCTTTTGGCCGCAAACGCCCCTATATTAGCCCTAACCGGCGCGAGCAGGAGTGCCGCGCTGAAAGACAAGCTCTTCGAGGCTGCGACGCCCCTCGGCTTTGGCCGGGACTATGAAGGCTTCGGGCTTCCAGGTTAGGAATGGTCATGAGCGAAATCGTCATGCAGCAGATAATCCTGCGGAGGGAATCTGCGGCTGCACTGTCTTCGAGCGAGACAGCCGAAAGGATGGGTCGCGCGGGCGCGACCGTCGTCGACGAAAAGTCGACCTCGCTGTTGGTCGAGGGGGACGAGGAAACGATACGCGCCGCAACGCAAGGATTGACGGGATGGAGGGCGATCCCGATGAAGCGGTATTCGATCCCCGATACCAGAAAGAAGATCAAGGGCTGACTGCCCGGCTCCGGTCGGACCGAAATGGACCCGTCCCGCAGTCTGTAAAAGCGAACCCTCGCCTTCGCCTGGCGCGATACGCTGCGTTTGACAAGGCGCGACACGGCCCCGTCAAAGAAAAGGCAGTTCCACGGGGTCGGCGCGATGTGCCTGTGATGGCCGATGGTACCAGGCGGAGTCACTTTTTCTCGTTGCGACCACCAAAACGTTAAGTGACGAAACCCGGCCCGATCTCAACACGCATGCTCTTCGAGCGTTTCGGCACCGTTTTGCCGAAAGTCTCGCAGCAGATTCGAAGGATTGCACGGAAGGCAATATTTGCGACCCAAGCGCGCGAATTGTGATATCGGTCTTCTCATACTAGCATGCGTTTTTGGAGCCATAAATGCATTCACACGACGAAGGTAAGGACAGACTGAAGACGCTCGTCGCACAGTCGCAGCCCGCGAGCCCGCAACTTCCTTTGGTCCATAGCACCGACGTTTATGCTCTTGGAGATGCCCTTGTTAAGGGCGATCTGGTTCCTGAGAGCTGCGACGTCTTCCTCGGCGAGCATCTGATCTACACATTCTACGGGCGGCCTTCCTACAGGCCGAACACGGACGAGCCGGCGGCGTCGCTCGAGCACTATCTTCCTGTGTGTCTGATTTTCAAGACGTCGTTGGCCGCAGACATCAGGCGGATCTTCCCGTTCGACAGCGGCGCGTTCGTGGACGACTATTATCGAAGGTTTCTGCACAAGGCCATGAAACTTGGCGACTTTGCGCTGGAGGCCGATCTGTCGACCCCTGGGCGGGTGGTGACGACTTTTTTCGGTTCGGCCAAGAATTATTTGCTTGGACAGTCTGACCGCGATGCACGTTTCGACGCGGCCCAGTTCGAAGCGCGAAGTTATGCCGCCTTGATCGACGCTAAGGATAGCAACGCCGGCGATAGCAGAGGCTCTTCGATCGAGGTGCAATTCGACCGTACGATTTCGCTTGGCGACTGGGTGGAGGCTGCTGTCATCCCGTCGAGTTTTGTCGATAGCGAGACCGGGGACGCCCTCAAGCGTCTCAACATTACGACACTGCCTTACAACGTTCACAACCGGTTCAAACCGAACGAATATACGTCGACGGTGACCGACCTCTGCCTTGCATACTATGCGCAGAAGGGCCTGTTGCCGGAGATGGGCCGCTAAATGCCGCTGCTCGATCGCACGTTGCCGACCGCACGCAAGACGGTCGGCTTCGAATTGCCCGTCTTTCGAAGTCAAAAGCGCGCAAATTCAGACCTCGTCCAGAAGATTGCTCCGGACGGAACCGTAGAACGATTTCTACCGACCGTTCTCGACACTCGCTTCGCCTCGCAGATCGGTGACGACGAGGCCCGCGTCGTCGAGGAGGGCGACCCGGCGCTCTGGGCATATCGCAACGAACGCTTCGAGCTCCTCATCGGCTCGGAGCAGGAGATGAGAGACTACGGACTGAACGCGTTGTCGAACGGTGAATTGGACGGCTATCCGATCGCTGCCGCCGAGATGGTCGCATTCTGCAAAAGTGAGACACAGCACCGGCGAATCTTGCGATTGGCGTATGAGCACCTTGGTGACATTTCGACCGCGAGTGCAGACAGCTGGCGTGACGCGACTGTTCTCCTGCCTGCGATCAGAGAAGACGTCGCTGCCCAGTTCGGAACCCGGATACCCGATATTCTCCGACAGATCGTCGCCGTCTCGAACGTTAACGTCACCACCATTTATGGTCCAGCTCCACTCGATGTGAACACCGACCGCCTGCCGCGATTTTGGGAACTGGCCGGAGTGTTTGGCATAAAGGACGTCCGGTTCGTCGGCCTGACGACCGAAAGCAGGAACAGGAACGAGGAATGGCGGCTGGACGGCACAGGCGGGGTCGCAGCGCATGTCCTGTCGAGAAGACCCTTCTTCGGCAGAGAAGAGTACAGTTCCGAACTCGGAAAGAAACGGGCGGTTGCGTCGGGAACGTCGTCGTCCGAGCCGTCCTCGACGAAGCAGTTGTTCGTGACGACGACCGGTAGCGACATGTCGGACGTTCGACGCGCGCACCGAGAACTGGAAAGATCGCATATGTTTCGTTATCGGCACGCGATCAACCTGCGACCAATGGGATTCGGCACGCCGAGCACGCTGAAATCGTCACCCGAAGAAATCCTGCGCTCGTTGCCATCGGTAGACGTCCTATGGGTCCTCGCCGGACATCGCTTGCGCCAGACCGGCCGATATCAAAACGGCATGTCGACACTCCACATGCTATCGCGAACGCTCTCCGGCACTTTGAGCGGGCTGATCGAATCCCTGCGAGCAACGGGCGAAGGCCGAAATTTCCTCGAAAGCTTGAGAGCCCAGGGCGTGTTGGGAGCCGTCGGTATCTTGAGGTACAACAACGACGTCGACGAGGTGGAGAATATCAGGCGTCTCATATTCAATATGCTCTCCGAGGACGTTCTTCTCCACACGGCAGAGGCGATCAAGATCGTGTGGCCCGTGCGCAACAGGGCTGTCCCGCGCGTCACGCATCTCGGCGACAGGCGTTACCCCGTCGAATTCACAG
Organism: Rhizobium viscosum; assembly: GCF_014873945.1. Lineage (NCBI taxonomy): Bacteria > Pseudomonadati > Pseudomonadota > Alphaproteobacteria > Hyphomicrobiales > Rhizobiaceae > Rhizobium > Rhizobium viscosum. Next base: position 1,620,582 of record NZ_JADBEC010000002.1, read on the forward strand.
AAGTTCCAGGATCGAGATTAGGAGCGACGCTGGTCGGCTTTGCGCCTGGCGTTCGGGCGGGACGTCGGACGGCAGAAGAGTTCAGGGATTTGTGCGTGTCGGTGACGGCAGCCTACGGCTTCGAGAAGACTTATAGCGCAGAACGCAGCTTTGCAGTGGAACGACATAAGGAGACGCTCCTTGTGTTTACGCCGGTAACCGCTGAGCAGATCTGGTCTCTGGTCCAGGACATCGAAGGCGGCGCGAGCAGCCTGATCGTGACGAATAAGACGTTGAGTGCGAACATGAAGGCCGAAGCGAAACGCCGGTCGGTGGAACTCGTGCATTATTCGGAACTCGGCCGGTGGCTCAAGTTGAAATATCGTGCTCGCCTGTTGGCGGAACGAGATCATTGGGGCGCTATCGGTTGAAACTGCGGGATCTGGAAAAGTCGTCCGACGTTTCCGTGAGGCTCTGGCAGACGAAGCCCGCAGTCGCGTCCGGGAGGCGACTTGGTTCTGTCCTGATTGGACGGCGACCGTATCCTTGTGCGGCGTGATAACGTCCGCGCGTGGCGACGCTGCGATCTAAAAGCCAAAGCGTAGAGCGCAGGGACGGGCAGTTCGAGTTCGAGGCAATCGCGTCAACGTTTCCGTCTGGCGAGGTTGAGGCAGGCGTCCCTCAGATCGGAATATCGATACTTGTCGTAGGCAGTGACGGCGTATGTGGCGATGTTGCCGTCTGTGAAATGGCGGTGGACGTCACCCTCCGTGATGTCCTCGTCTTGCAAAGCGAGTTTTGCGGCGATCAGATAGGATTCGATAAGGTACGTTCGGTTGATCTTCGGGATCCCGTTGGCGTGCTTCTCGCCTGGCGCGTGCGGCTCGGTGATGTCGGTGAGGGCTTGGGCAAGCGCGGCAAGTGCTGATTTGCCGTCTGCGAGATCGAAGGCGGAGTCCAGGGTCCCGTCGCGATAGAGAAGGAATAGCACCTGGATGGCGTTCGTCGCGAAATGTGCGATCGAGACCCTCCTCCAGCTGGAGAAGTCAAGCGTCGGTTTGGTGGAAGGCAATATCTTGCGAAGCTGTTTGAGCGCGTCTCGTTTGGCCTCTTCGGCCCGATCGTTCTCGCCATGGCTCGAGAGGAGGTAAAATCGGGACAACAGAAGGGCGAGCCGCTCGCTTTTGAACCTCAGCTTGGTAATCGCCTTCGCCGTCCCGGCATGGTGATCTTCGGTCAATGCCTCTCCCGCACGCGCTAAGTGCTCTTCCGCACGCTTGAGATCGTCATCGGTCTTGGCGATCACGCGCGCGGTGACGGCAGCGACATAATAGGCTTCTCGGCCCGAAAAATTGGTATTCCCCCGCTTGAACGCGACACCGTCGGAACGCAGATGCTTTTCTGCGACGTCGATCGCGCGCAACGCAAGACTATAGCTGACGGACCAACGCGCGTTTTTGGCGAACAAGGCGGCGATGATCAGGTAGTAGAGATATCCGAGCGTGTTGTTTCCGGGCTTTTCGTCGTCGGTGTCGGCTTTGACCCTGTTGAGGTCGTTCGAAAACTCCTCGCCGGAACTGTAAGCGTCGGGGCCGAGGAGTTTTTCGAAGATACGCTTCGTGTTGGAGAGCGAATCGAACCTCACGTCGGGAGGGTTGCGCGCGGATTTTCGTTGATCCGCCAGGAGCATGTCTGCGCCAGTCTCGCTCAACAGAACGACGAACTCCTCCCACAGGTCCTGCGCCACCTTGCCGCTAAGCTCCGTCACCTGAGCGGCGAACGTATTGGCGTCGAGATCGCCTCGCTGCGCCAGTTGCTCGGTCAGGAGTCTCTCGATCGCGGTTCCCATCGCGTCCTGGCGTCGCATCCGCTCTGCAAAGATTTCTCGGCCAGACCCCAGTCTTTTCGTTTCCTCCCATTGGCGTGTGATTTGAGCAAAATCGGAATAGCTCATATGCGACGAGGTCACGAACTTCTCGGCATAAGCCCTGGCGCGGTCACCGTCATAGGCGGTCCGCACAAGTTCATCCAGCTCGAACGCCCGCATCCCCGCTATCTTTCCGAGAAAGCCGTCGAGCCATGTCAGGATCTTCAGGTCTTCCGACAAGACGTCCGGTCTCTCGTCGATCAGGCTTTCGGCGATGAACGCAGTGTGATGTCGGATGTAATTGACGCAGAAGGTTTGGAAATAAGGATGGTCCAATCGGGCGTCAGGGTTTTCGCCGTGCTCGATCTTTCGATTGGCGGCCTGGACAAGTCCGTCGTCGGCCGTGATGAACAACAGACGCGTATTCGCTCCGACCTGCGCCAGCCTTCGGTTCACGAGATCGAGACAGGCAAGGCTGTCTGCGTCTACGTGGATTCGTTCGCGTCTGATCAATCTGGATTTGACCGAACCGATCCGCGTCACCCAGAGAGAGTAAAGCTGGTTGAAACGGATGATCTCCTCCACCGTGCGGTTGTCGACCGATCCGACGCCGAAGGCCCAAGCGAGGCTTTCGTTGCGTTGTTGATGGCGCAGTCGTTCGGCAGCCACGTCGATCGGGACGAGGCCTCGCGTCTGCATGAGTTTCAAATAGCTTGCCAGTGCATATTGCGCCGAATTGTGATGGGTGATCGTTTCCGTGATCCGATCGACGACCCTATCGATCAGAGACGCACTGAAAGTTGCGGCCGCTCCGGCTTCGGAAGCGCCGAGGCTTTTGACGGTGAGCTCGAGCAATCTTCGAAAGGACTGATCCGAGCTCAGCGCCAACAATTTGCGTGTCAACTCGTCGTCGACCGACTTGACAAAATCCTGATACCGGCGGTTTGATCGATTGGCGACGGTTCGAGCCATGTCCTCGAACATTTTCTTCGTCTCCGCACCGTGCGCGGGCAATTGAAAAATCGGTCGCTTTGCTGTCAGCGTGTGGCAGACATAAGAGGCGAGGGCAGCAGCGACCCGCACCTGGGATGCGTGATCCAGTTCGTCGCCCGGGAAAATTCGACCCGCGCCGTTGCGACCGTCTTTGCCAAGCGGGCCATACGTATCGGGATTTGTGGCAATCGCGATGATTTGCGTGTCGAACGCGTAGATAACGCCATTTTCGGGCGCTTTGGCCAAAAATCGAATTGTTTCGTTTCTGCCGATGAGCTCTCGCCGCAAGCGAGAGGCAGTTTGGATGAACCTGCCGATCAGGCGGATCTGATCGTCGCTACGGTTCGTCATGCGCCATCCCTTCGCGGTTGATGATGCTGTAAATATCATTCACCGCTTCGTCGGTCCCGGGCAGCAAGGAAGGCAAGAGATCTTGAAGTTCGATCGGCGCGTTGATCGGTGGCCTGACGACGACCTGGAAATCAGGCGGGGGCTTCAGCCACATCACAAGGTCGTTGACCCGAATTTTCTTGTTAGCCTCTGGTGAAAGATCCTCCAGATAAGCGGTGAAGCCGGTGGGAACGCATCTGGCGACCCGATCGAAAAAGTCCGTATTGAAATCGACGAACTGCTCGGGCGCATGTTCGGAGAGGAAACTGCGGTATGTTTCCGCCAGAGGCATGGAACGTTCGAACGCTGCCTGCAAGGCGACGTAGTCGTCGGTCACCGACGATATCTTGGCCGTGACCACGTTCGGCACCGCAGAAGCAAATGCCGCCGCATTGGCGCCCAAGAAGCCGAAGACCGCCTCGATGAATTTACTCGCCTGGTGGCTCGAAAAACCGAAACGGTTGTAGCGCCTGAACAACTCCAGCAGGAGCGGCTGTTCATTGGCGAACGTGAAGCGCTCGAACTTGCGTTCCGTCGCAAGTGTGTTTGCGACTTTCAAGGCGCTCGCCACGTCGAGATAGCACAGGAATTCGAAGAATTCGGCATAGTCGGTCGCGATCACGATGGCGTCGTTGTCCGCCGAACCGAACACGAGCGGGTTGCTCAGCGCCGACAACAGGGCGCGTGTGAAGACGAGCCGGTCGGACGGGCCGCTCTCTTTCTTGGATTTGGACAGCTCTGCTTTGGCAAACTCTGTCAGTTGGAAAACCAGCGGCGATTGGTCGGCAAAATATCCAGAAAACGGAGCGAAGGCGACCGGGCCGTCCCCGTTGCACCAGCTGCGGACGCAATCGTTCAGCCAGGCGGAGACGATGTCGGCGTCGACGCCGTCGCCTTCGGCCGAAAGATAGGCTCGAACTTTTTTGGTGAGCGATGAATTGGAAGACATCGTGTCCTGCCGTCACTTGACCAATATTGAAACGAAATGCTCGCGAGATCGTCCCCTCATGCAAATCTCCTCAAATTTCTTGTGACGACGGGGATCGTTGCTCATGTCGCCGCGTGGAATTCGAAGGTAGCCCAGAAAAGCAAAATGGACTTTGTGCGGAACTCTGGCGGGAACGACGATTTCCCGACCGCCGCGATACGGTCTCTGGGCGTCGATCAGAGAAAGATCGAATGCGCGTCCCCACCGATCAGCCTTCTTTCCCGGAGATCCGAACACCCCCTTGAAGCGCGTGGTCGAGACCATGTCCGCGATTGTGGGTCTCGCAAAAGTCGCCCGAGAAGCACCCTCTAGATCCGCCGGCGCGAACGCGATTGCCCCGAGAGCGGTGATACCGTAGTTCGGATTGTTGTCATAATGTACCAAGCCCAGGATGTCACGGGCGCGGTCGGCAATTCCCTCTCGATCCCTGAAGATTTCGAACTCACGGTCCGCGGTCGACGAAGAGGTGCAAAATGCAGGATCGTCCGCCGTAGAACGATTGAATTTGATGTTGCTTGCCAGACGAGCCTCCAGCCAGGGTATTCCACCGTGGCTGAAGTCGCTCCGTCGCCTTTCGGCCGCACCGTTCATCAACGAAAAGATGCGACGCTCGAACCGGTCCAAATCCTCTTTTCGAAGGCGATCCTGCTGTCCCTCGAACTCGTCGCGGATGAGATCGTATTCTTCTACGGAACTGGATACCAGGTTTGCGAGAATTGCTCGAAAGGGAGCGATCCTCAGCAACAGCGGCAGTTCGTCGTGGACCTGTTTCTGGTTCGATGCAAAATAGAGTGTCTTGAGCGTCGAATCGCTCTTGCTGCTGGTGATGATTTGGTTCCAAATATCCTTCAGGTCGCTTCCAGTAGAATTTTCGAGAGCGATGAAAAGCTTGACGACATAATCTTCCGGGACGATGTGTGCTTCAAGTTGTGTCGCCAGATTGGCCAGAAGGATTCGTCCTTCGACTGTCGCCCACAAGCGGTCAAACGTCTTTATCGACAGCATGATCATGCCCGCCAAACATTGGCCGACGCAGATGCGTCGCGCGTGCAAGCAATTTCACATTAAATCGTAGATTGTTCAACTACTCTTGGCGTTTTTCACAAGCGCAGTGCCTTCAAAAGAATTTTCCTACAATAAAATGCCGGCTAGGCGACTAAAATGCTCCCGGCCGCGACACTCAATTCGAATCGTGGCCGCATATGTGACAAGTATAGCTGGCGTTATTCTTCGAAGGGAACGCCTTCCAGCCACGCGTGCGGATCGGGAATCGGTAACGCGTTGCCCATTTCGTGCACAATGCACGTGCAGAAGTGGAAGCGATGGGGATAGGGCTGTTTACGCTCCAGGTCCTGTTTGTGCATGTCGTAGAAGCCCTTCTTGAAGTTCAGACGTGGGTAACGGCGAACCACCTCGTCGACGTCGGCCCTGCTCGAGCTTCATCTCGGGGGCAGCGCGATGACGTCGAACAGGATACCGATCTGGGCGAGACGAGCCTCGCCTTCCCTGAAAAGGTTGATGTCCCAAGTATGGGCCGCGATGTTCGACGAAATTTTCCAGGATCGGTCTTCCGAAACGCCTTTTTCCGTCAGAAACCTCTTGGCGGCGTTGGCACCTTCAATCTCGAACCTGTTTGGACCGTCGCCGTAATCGGTGAAGCCAAGGTCATGAAGAGTGGCGGACAGGAACATCAGCTCGCGATCCACCTTCGAGCCTTCCTTCGCAGCAAAGAGCTCGCCGAAATAAGCGCAGCGCATTCTTCGCGCAGGTTCCGCCTTGCCTCATCGGTATCGAGGCCTGTGGGACCGCCCATTACTGGGCGCAACAACTCTCGGCCTTTGGGCATGACGTGCGGCTGATGCCGCCGGCCTATGTGAAGCCCTACGTGAAAAGGCAGAAAAATGACGCCGCGGACGCCGAGGCGATCTGCGAAGCCGTGATGCGGTCGACGATGCGATTTGTGCCAGTCAAATCCGTTGAGCAGCAGTCCGCGGCGATGCTGCACCGTTCAAGAGCTCTGCTCATTAAGCGGCGCACGATGCTCCTGCACTCGATCCGCGCCCAGCTTACCGAACTTGGCATTTCGATTGGCGTGGGCATCAGCCAGATGGCGCGTGTCGTGCGGGAACTTGCGCGAGGTGAGCGCTCGGACCTGCCGGAGCTTGCTCGATTCGTGCTGGAAGGGTTAGCAAATTTGGTTTGCGATCTAGCGCAGCGACTTCAAGTGATCGAAAGAAACTGATTTCCTGGCATTACCGAAACGATCTGTCGAACCGGTTGGAAACCATCCCAGGAGTTGGCTTTGTCACGGCGTCGGCACTTTCTTCGATCGTCCCCGATCCGCAGGTTTTAGGTCAGGGAGACATTTTGCTGCTTGGCTCGGCTTGGTACCGCGACAGAATTCATCCGGTGGCAAGACCCGTCTCGGCCGCATCAGCAAGCAAGGAAATCGATATATCCGGCAATTATTGATACTCGGCGCGACCTCGGTCTTTCGCTACATTCGCCGCGATGGAGGCAGCGGTACTGGCTGGATTGGCGGCTTGTTGCGCCGCCGGCCGCCAAAAGTCGCAGCCGTTGCTCTTGCCAACAAGATGGCTCGCATCGCATGGTCGATCATGAAGCGAGGCGGCGAATACGAGGAAATCAACGATCTAAGAGCGGTTCAGCCCGTAAGCAGCTGAGGCCGCTCGAAGTTTGAGGCGAAAGAGGTAAGTGAAGGCAGCAAATCGATCCCGATGGATCAGCCGAACCCGTTTAGCGTAGCGGACGTCAAAAAGCCCGTCTAATCGATTGGGGGCACGATCCTGGCGGAACCCTTCAAGGCCAGCAGTCGGTAGATGGCTGCATCAAAGGCCGGACACACGACCGCACTCGAGATGCGCTGCATAACGAAGCCAATTTTCCTCAACGCGGGAGCCCTCCACATACGATGCCATCCTAGCCCCGGCGGAGCGGGAGCCTTCCATCCCATCGATTTCGCACCGCTCCTGTTCCGAGGGCGACGTCCCACTCGTCAAGTAAATCAAGGAGTTCGGAGAGTTTCTCGCCCCAGCCTTTTGCGAAATTGAGAGCATGCAACTGATGCAGTTGGATCGGAAAGTCATCAGACGCGGTGTCATCAATCAGGAGAGGGATGATGAAAGACCGGTCACTGAGCTTCTTTCCAACCGCGTCGGCAACGGAAAGTTCGTTGCGAACGCCGCCGCGGTCGAGGCCGACGCTTGATTTCGAAATAACGAAAATGAACCTGCCGCATCGATTGCGCAATATTTCTTCGATGTTCCGCCAAAAGGCATCACCGCCCTTCAGCTCGGACACTTCTGCCCAGACCTTATAGCCGTGCGCAATAAGCCTTGCGCCGAGCCACCGGACAAAGTCGTTATCTTCCGGCGCAGCGTGACTGATGAAGATCGTGTCGCGGGACATTGGGGTTAGGACACTCGAACTCTGATGGGGATCATTCACGCGGCTATCGGCCCGCAGCCTGCGCTGCTTCCTCAATCCACCGGTTGATATTATCGTATCCGCGATCGCGCACCCAGTCGTACTTCTGATGCAATTGGCCAAGCGTGTATGTCCGGCCACCTCGTTGAACCTGCCAATAATCGAGAGGATTGCGGCCTGGGATATCGCCGCCTAGTCGCGGATCCTTGATTCCGTGAATGTCGATGGCCAGTAACCCTTTGCCGAGTTCATAACTGCGCTTGATTTCATGGCGAACCCAAGGACGATCATATGTCTCGGTTCCATACAGCACCACTGTGACTGATGTGCCGTTAAGCTGCTGTTCGATCCAACGCTCTATACCACCCGCATTCTTCTTGATGGTTTCAAACTCGGCTTTGTCGTAAAACGGCTGTGCCTCATGCTCGCCGCGAACGACCCAGGAATTCCGCACCTGCATCACCCTGAAGACATCACGATCGTAATGAAAGCTGAAGAACACCTTGCGGGCCACGTTATTTTCCTTCTCGGATGGCTGTTACGAGTTCGACGATCGGATCGATGAGAGTCAAAAGATCGTCGGTAGACTTCTGCAGGTTGCGAAATTGATCTAGATGTTCACTTTCGAAGTCTGCGTCTGTAATCTTCGCCGCTAAGGTCTCCGCGGTTGAGCCAGTTGCTCCAACCGGAACAACGACAAGACCCAGTTCTTTTGCGATCTCAAATTCCCTTTCCATTCCGGTGGCAGGTCCGACCGCACCGTCCACATCTTTGCTCCCGAAAAGGAAAAGGGCGATGCCTGCGTTTTGCAGAATGTCCTGCCGATATCGATCCCAGATAGCGCGACGTTCATTTTTGTTCGCGATAGCGCTGGGAAACGGTCGGATTGTCAGGAAGTCCTCTATGTGCCCCGCCTTCACTTCCATGATGTGTTCGAGAGCACCCGTAAATATGGCATTGCCGACGCCGGCACTCACGCTGGTAGCGACTTTCATGTTGTTTTTCACGAGGGCTTTCCCAAGCCTTCGCATAAAGTCGAGTACGGCTGCTTCGCCCCAAGGTTTGAACGACGCCGCGCTCGCGGAAACAAACACGGATTGCCGACGATAACGGCCGTTGAGCTCTTGAAGGATTTCGGTGATCTCAGAATACTCATCGATCAGAACGGCCTTCACGTTAAATCGCTTCAGATCCTCGATGACGAGCGCCTGACGGATTTTTGCATGTTCGAACGTTTGATCATCCTCGCTTTTCAACCGGCTCCGTTTCTTGAAAATGGCATAGTGCCCGCGCTGGTCCGCTTTGAACTTAAGGCGCAGCCGGGATAGAACGTAGTCAAGATTCGGATCGGTGAAACTGAACCCCAAGAACAGGAAAGTCTTGGAAACGAGATCACCGCCAAGTGCGTTGAGGAAGGCTCCTCGATCGAGATTGTACCGTTCATAGTCGTCGCGCGTGACTACCGCTTCGCTGGGATGGTCCACATCGCCATGCATCTTATAGACGATGGCGTCCCTCCGAGGGCGCGTGTTTGCCAGCTGAGGTACGGAAGTTTTGACGTCAACGATCTTCCCGGCTTGCTTCAGAGACGTCTCGATCAACTTGTCGTAGTTGGTCGTCCACCAGGTTGATATGGGCAAACGAGCGAGCAATTCATGGTTCTTGGTTGGAGGATTGTCGGCGGAGAGCGCATCGATAACTGCCTGATGGAGCTTATGGCGATTTGCTCCATGGGCATTCACGTGGAATTGGGCGACAGCGACAAGATCTGTCTCGCGATCGATATCCAGATCAAGGTCATCAGCCAACGGCCTTAAGAGGTTTCGCCAGTCAACGAACCCCGCCGGTACCGAAAGACCCGCGCCGGCAAACACGGCGGCGTTACCAGCTACCATTTCGGCAAAGTAGTTATCAATAAAGCGCGATATTTCTTTCTTCACGCGGTCTCCGATTCAGAAATTGCGTGTGAAGGTTATTCTGTGGACGCTCAATGTAAACTTGGAAAAAGTATAATCCACGGCAAACCAGGAGGTTTTGCTTCAGCAACCTCCAAAGCCCAGGCGACAGCGGTCAGAACCGACGAATGGAATAGCCTGGCGTGCGGGGCCGCAACGGGTCGTCGGGATGCTTCCGCCAAGAATCGAACGGCCGGGAGTTCGGCGCTTCGAATATCATGATGCCATTGGGTCCTGCCACAACGGGGCGCATTATTTTCAGTCGGCCGTCCTCGGTAAGCTCGACATAAGGATAGAGTCCCAAAAACTCTCGCCCTCGGTAGTATCTGGTTCCATCTGGCAAGACCGGGAGGACAGCGACAAGACCTTTGGCCCCGTCGAACCAACCCAGCTCCCAGCTCATCCATAGCGACTGATCTGCATGCGCTGTGTCCAAGAAAAGAAGAGTGTCGCAGATCCTCATCGTATCCCGGATAAACTCCGCGTTAGCGGGGGTAACGTCCTCGCGGTTTGCACTAGGCGCCTCCACCCAGTCGCAGAAGACGGCGTAACGCAATCCCGTGAGAACAGCATAGACACCGAGGACGATCTCTGCATCCCTGATCGTCTGCGACAAGAAAACGTCATAGTGATCAAGGCGATCTCGCGCCACCCGCCTTAGCGCTTCGTCAGGCGTCGTGCCGAGATTTCTGGCATACTCCCTGCCCACCTGCCGCATATCATTCTGCTCAAGGAACGGCATCTCTATGCGCCGTCAAATGTGGCTGGCTTTGGCGGCCTGGACCAATATCGCTCTTCAATATCAGCAGGTTGTTCAGCTGGTGTCCGGAACCGCTCCTCGCGCTCCGAAATACCAAGGTGCCGGTGAAACAATGCCACGAAATCGAGATCTGTTTTTAAATCATCAGCAACGTCACCCATTCGCTCAGCCACCAGTGAAGCAGCTCCCCCGGCAGAAACCAGAGGGATGAGCTTGGTGTCGGGTTGAGTTTGGCGAAGCATTTCGTACTCATCGAGGATTCCGCCCATACCACCTATAAACACAGCAGTAGCAAACTGATTTTCCATGAACATTTTCCGCCGCAACGCTTCGAGGCTCTTGTTGAGATCCTTATCGACGTCCTCGGCGTAGCTGACGTTCTGGAAATGCCGATTTTCTTCGGGGAATTCATCCTTGAAATGCTTCGATTGATAAAGCCGTACCCAAGAGCCATATTCCACGCCCATATCTGCTGCGACTGTCCAGATCATGGGCGTGATGGCCGGCTGCCCGCCCCAAATAAGTCGACGACGGCCCAGGGTGACATAGACGAGGGCGGAGACTGCTGCAGTGATCGCGACCGTATCAGCGGTTTTCGCGTATTCAGGTCCTCGTTTGGGATCAGGGACCCCGGCGGACAGAAAAACCGCACCATCCATACTAGCTCTCCCAGGCAGCCAAATCCCAACCGGCCTGGCTGACCTTCATTGCTCTGACTGAAGATATATTGTCATCCAGCCATTTCAAATGGGCCGCCCAAGCTTCTCGAATACCGATGTGATCATAGATAAGAACAGGCGTTCCTCTTTGCTGAGCGTCTCGAGCTCGCTCTGCAACATCATTTAAGGTGAGGGCGGTGGGGACACCGACGATAGGGTAAGCCCAAACCCGTTGACCGTCCTCAAGCTTGATCGCGACAGCGCGGTGAGCGCCAACGCCTTCAACTACCCCATCGATCTTCAACACCTCGGCGCGAAGCTTTCCGGTGATGGACATATAACGAGAAGCGATACTTCGGCTGCGCAGCTTTTCTACTGCGGTCACGATGTCGTTGGCGGTTTTCTCGATGATCGGGCCATCCACGCCTTCCAGTTCGTGGGGATCAAGATAGATCGTTTCTGCGAGGTCGGTAAACCTGCTCGGACGATGGTCCGGCCAGACAACGCGGAGCACATGAATTTCCTTGGCTCTCGCACGGCCAATTTCTTGTTTGGTCCATTTGCTTTCGAAATACGTCGGGGTATCGAGCATCACCACGACGTCGGAATCACATAGCCTGTGCCAGAGAACATCCTGAAAAGGGTCCCCAGGGCGAATGTCATGAGTATCCAGAAAAACATCGTAGCCGCGAGACGAGAGCAAATCATGAAGCTGGACAGCGGCGGCTCTGGACTCGTTCCGGCGATAGCTCACGAAAACCTGACGTTGCCGCCGCAGGAGTCCAAGGCATTCCAAAACGGCAGAGGCTAGATGCCGCATATCGGGATCATCGTCGCGGCGTTGCAGCCCATTGAAGACCTGAAGGAAATCTGGAATGACCGCTGAGAAGCTTTCATCTCGTCCAAGGGTTGGAATAATAGGAACACTGTCCAGTATGACAGTTTTGGTGACATCTATGTCGGGCTTGTCCGGGTGGCCAAAATAGACCGCTGCAAACGCCGCATGTCTATCGCGTTCCTCCAGATCTTCAGCGCTCCGAATGATAACGTCCGTTCCGATATCGAGCGAATAATCGGCGACCATTTCAGACAAGGTAAGCTGGAGCCGCTCACGTTCATCGGGAAGATCACCGCCCAGGAAGCCTATCTCATAGATGCTCATGACCCATTCACTTGGTGACGCTTGAAAGAGTTACCAATTTAGCTGCGCAACTCGATTGCCTTCTCGACCCAGTCAGCAAGATTGTCCTTTATATAATCATACACGTTGCTGCTCGTGGTGTATGGTGGGTTATAGACCTTTGCCCACTTCGAAAGCGGCTCATCACCGGATTTAAATGCATCGAACGGGTTCTGGCCTTTCGCGGCCTGGTTGCCATCTGAATCCTTCAGGTTATGGATGTAGACGCCCAAAACACCTTTGCCATCATTGAATGCCTTCTTGATTTCGTACTTCACCCATTTCCTTTTTGCGGTTCGTTCGCCGATCAAAACAATAAGGCAGCTTTTGCCTTTCATATTGTCATCAATCCACTGCTCGATTGCGGCGTCGCCCTGATCCTCAATCTCCTCCCATTTATTGGCACTGAGAAGTGGCTGTTCCTCCACAACGCCCATGTTTTTCACTTGCTGAACCCGCCAGTGATCGTCTTGGTAGCAAAAACTTAGAAAAGTCCGTCGTGCCATTAGAAACCTCCGTCGCAGCGTACGGTAGAAAAATTAGATATGCGCGTGTTTTCCTTATTGCAACCTGTCATGTCATCCCGTCCGAAGATTGACTGTGCAAAAGCCGCCTCCCTATTCTTCGAAATGCCTTGCTCATGAAACATCACTCTTCCCTTTGCGATTTTAACGTGTAGCATCAATTTGGGCTTTCGGGATACAGCAACTTTTTACCGTTCACGCATAACAAATAATATTGATCGGCCGACTATAGCTTACTTGCCGGAGGGGCAGGCGCATGAAGAATGTCGTCATTTGCTGTGACGGGACCGCGAACCAATTCGCGGCCGACAAAACCAACGTAATCAAGCTTTTTTCAACTCTGGTGCAGGATGCCGAGCAGGTTGCTTTCTATCACCCTGGTCTTGGAACAATGGAACCGGACGGCGCCATCACCGATCTAGGTCGGAAGGTTCGACGCGTGCTGGGAATGGCTGTCGGCTGGGGTCTCGAAAAGGATCTGGCGCATGCCTACAATTACATCATGAACGTTTATGAACCGGGAGACCGCTTGTTTCTCTTCGGGTTCAGTCGCGGCGCCTACACCGTGCGCGCTTTGGCGTCTGTTCTTTCAATGTACGGGCTATTTCCCAAAGGGAATGAGCCTCTAGTGCCTTACGCTATTCGACAGCTGATCGGATTCAACGACGACAATGGAAAGGCCGACGACAAGTTTAAACTAGCGGCTGACTTCAAGACGACTTTCAGCTCTGTCGCCTGCCCGATCCATTTCATGGGTGTTTGGGACACCGTGAGTTCCGTTGGCTGGATTGCCAATCCGCTTCGTGTACCACACAGCGCATATAATCCAGACGTTCTCCACGCCCGCCACGCTATCGCGATCGACGAGCGCCGTGCGTTTTTTCGGACGAACAGATTTACTGCACCACCGCCGGGTTACCCGACTCCTGACACCGTAGAGGTATGGTTTCCCGGGGTCCACGGCGATGTCGGTGGAGGATATGCCGCCGACGAGAGCGGGCTATCCAAATTGGCGCTCGAATGGATGCTGGCGGAAGCGGTTGCCCTTGGCCTTCGTTGTGATCGTACAAAGGCAAAGGCCCTGCTTTCCGAAGACGAAGAAATTTCGGAAAATGGCACGATGCATCGGTCCCTCCGTGGATGGTGGTGGCTCGCGGAGGTCGTTCCGAAGAGAAAGTGGCGCGGAGGTTGGAGAGTAAATCTGGCTAGTCGACGGACGGTTCCAGAGGAAGCGCTTATCCACCGTTCAGCGCTTGCCCGGCATTATTACTCTATCGAACTGCCCGAGAATTACACTGTTATTGATCGCCCCAGGGACTTTTAATATGGCAACGCCGCGCGTACCAAAAGCTCTCTCAGATGAGGAAGTCAGACACTTCGTTCTCGGAACGTTTGGACAGGGGAGATGGACTCAGGACAGCCCAATTGTTCCTGATGTTTGGATTAGTTTCATCCGCCGTGCCGAGCAACTCGCGCAGTCGGCGGTGCGGGGTGACGATGTTCCCGATCAGACTGTCGACCTGTTGATTACGCCATGGACTGGATCGCTACCCGGTCAGATCGCTCGGTCTTTGCGAGGACTACTCACCAATGAAAAAGCTCGTTTAGCGAGGATCGCGACAAGCTCTTCGCGGGTGGTCGCGCGACTGGATTTCGAAGCGGTGAGCAAGTTTGTCGTCCCCTTGACGGGTTGGTGGCAAGCACTGCCGGAAGGGTTTCGGGACTTGATTGCCGGCGATCTTCTCGATGTTATTCGAAAGGGCGGGCCACGTCTGGAGTTCATCCGCTTTGTGACGCTTGTCGGCTTCATAACCGAGATGAAGCGTGCCCGAACTTATGCGCAGATGACGGCCTTGTACCGGATCGCTCGACGACTTGGAAAAGATCCGCAAGACGGTCACAAGCCGGTGAAAAATGCCGACGAATTCGACGCGGACTTACGAGTTCTCTTGGCGCATGTCGATCTGAACATGGATCCACCCTCCGAGCCTGATCAAAAGCGCATCTGGCTGATTAACATCAACCGCACCGCTTCGCAGACCGTTTTTGATTCACGGAAAACAGTGAAAGCGGATGCGGCTCAACGGGTCTTCGACACCGACGGCAAAGGGATAACTTTTGCGGTAATCGACAACGGAGTGGACGCAACCCATGTTGGCTTCATTGATCAGGATAGTCCCCGCGTCAGACGAAGTGAGAAGAACGGCACGGCGCTGGGTTTGGACGATCTTCATTGGTCATCTCGGGTGAAGGCGACTTATGATTTTTCTCATCTTCGCGAGCTTTTGGCAGACGTGGCGGAGGCGCCCGACCGCGCCACCGACACCTTAATTGCAAGAAAGCAGTCTTCGTCCTATTTCGACAAGATTCATCGAGATGTGCGCTCCCTCGCGGGAAGGGCAGAAGAAGGCCGTGGTTTGGACTGGTCGATCGCCGCGCCTTTGATTGAAATTCCTCACGACGAAAACTACGTCGTTCCCGCAGACGATCATGGAACGCATGTTGCCGGAATACTTGCTGCCCGGGTCGAGGAACCGGAGGATTTTGACAGACCTTTGATTGGCGTTTGCCCGAAGCTGACCCTTTACGACCTGCGAGTCTTTGCCGCCGACGGCAACGGGGACGAGTTCTCTATCCTGGCGGCTCTAGAGTTTATCGGATGGTTGAACCGCGATCGAGATAATCCGGTTATCCATGGCGTGAACATGTCACTTGCCTTGCGCCACGACGTCGACAGCTTCGGGTGCGGGAGGACGCCCGTCTGCGACGCATGTAATCAACTGGTCGGGGCAGGGGTTGTTGTCGTGGCCGCGGCTGGAAACATGGGCTTTGATGGTGTCACGAAACAGAGCCTCGGGAGCGGCTACAAGACAGTCAGTATAACGGATCCTGGTAATGCCGAGGATGTCATCACGGTTGGCTCCACCCACAGGCGGGACCCTCATGCCTATGGCGTCAGCTACTTTTCCAGTCGAGGCCCGACCGGGGACGGTCGGCGAAAGCCGGATATCCTGGCACCCGGCGAGAAGATAACATCGACCATCCGGGGCAATCG
This sequence comes from Rhizobium viscosum, assembly GCF_014873945.1. Lineage (NCBI taxonomy): Bacteria > Pseudomonadati > Pseudomonadota > Alphaproteobacteria > Hyphomicrobiales > Rhizobiaceae > Rhizobium > Rhizobium viscosum. Next base: position 1,636,379 of record NZ_JADBEC010000002.1, read on the forward strand.
GTCTCAACGCCTTGATGGGACCTCCATGGCCGCGCCGCACGTTTCGGGAGCTGCCGCGCTTCTTATGGCGCGACACCCCGAACTCATCGGCCAACCGCGGAAGATAAAAAAGATTCTGATGGATACGGCCACGGATCTTGGAAGGGAACCTGGATTTCAGGGAGCGGGCCTACTGGACATTTTCAGAGCACTTCAGTCTGTTTGAGGAGGTCGGAAGTATGATTATCCTGGAGGCACTTAACGCGCTGTACGGCGACTGCCTTTTATTACGATACACTGACGAACAGTCTACGCGAGAGATCACATGGGTCATCGATGGTGGTCCACGGGCGGAAAAGATCGACGGCAAGCCTTTTGCTGTCTGGAAAGATGCCCTGCTTCCTCGCCTCCGGGAGCTTACGAACGAGCGGCCTATCCCGATCGACTTGGGAATGGTTAGCCACATTGACGACGACCACATAAACGGCCTCCAGAAGGTGACAAATATCCTCTCAGCTGCCGGTCCCGGAAATCCCGCGGAGCTGAAATTTGCTCGATTCTGGTTTAATTCCTTCGAGGCCATCATCGGCCATTCAGCAGTGCAGGGACTGTCGGCCGACGGTTTGCAGCCGCAAAACCTCGGAGCTGCTTTCAAGATCCACATCGATGATGAGGAAGCTGAAGCGGTCATCGAAAGCGTTGGTCAGGGAATCTCGCTTGCTGCAGATCTTGGCAAGCTCCATCTCGCCTCGAATACGCCAATAAATGGGCTGATCTCTTCGGCGAAGGGCCAGGAGCCAATCAAGCTGGACGGAGCACAGATAATCATACTTGGTCCACGTAAAAATCGGCTTGATGCGCTACGCGAGGAGTGGACTAAGGCGCTTCAAAAACCAACGAAAGAAGCCCGAGAAGCGGCTGTCGCGTCTCTGTTCTTGCCGGACAGCAAATTGGATAAGTCTGTGCCGAACCTTTCCTCATTAGCAATGCTTGTCAAAATACGTGGAAAGCGAATTCTTCTGACCGGTGACGCGCAAGGCAAGGACTTGGCCGAGGCTTGGGATGAAATCGGCCTTTCGGACGAGGACGCTGCCGTCGATATTCTCAAAATTCCTCATCATGGCAGTTCGCGGAACAACCCTGAAATTTTCCTTCGGAAGTTTCCGGCGAAACACTATGTTATTTCAGCCGATGGTAAATATGATAACCCTGATGCCCAGGTGGTCGAAGCAATTGTTGCTATTAATAAGGGTCGTGATTTCACCATTCACTTTACTAACGGATCAGTGAAGTGGGGGAAGCCTTACAAGACGCAAAGCGGCGTGACAGTCGGAAATCTATCAGCTCTGGTCAGTCAATTGCATAAGGATTACGGCACGGCTTGGAATACTGTGTTCCGAGAATCGGAGTCATCCTATGTGGCTGTGACCCTCGAGTAATCCAAATCTTCGAAAGCATTTGACCGAAGGCAGAAGGTTCGTCAGCGGAGTCTCACCAGTTCACGAGCCGCCGCTCAGCGTCGAAAGATGGTGAGCGGTGGCGATCACCATCTTGCTGGGCACTAGGCAAAGACGGTCTGCCATGGATCACGGCGTAGCCGTCGTGCCAGATAACGCCGTTCGCGTAACTTTGACAGGCGGAATAGAGACCGTCGCGAGTGCCAGAACCGCAGCATCTCGTCCACTCCCCGGTGTTATCGCTTCGGTCGTGGCGGAGTTCGCTATCCGTCCCTGCTGGTGCCGTTGGTGGTCACGATGTTGCCTGTAACCTTGGAGGAGCTGCCGAAGGCGTCTGCGCGCCGCCGGCCGGACTAACGGACGTGGTAAGATCCGCTGGCAGGCTATGGAGCGAAATCGCGCGGGCCTAAGAACAGGCTCTTTTCTCGGGAAAGGGTCAGCGTCGGGTCCGCATGAAGATATCCGTTCGATTTATTTCCGATAATCCAGCGACGCGGCCGTTGGCCAAAGATTTCGAAAAGACGTCGAACTGTTCTCAATACGGCCAAACTCGCAATGGAGGGGCATCGAGGTACGTGGGGTCTCACGCGCACGAGCGTCAGTACAATCGCTGATGAGGGCGCGGTACGCTTCGGCTTCGTGCGGCAATTTTCTGCCGATTATCGTTATGGCGCGGCTGGCGACATCGACTGCGTGGTCGAACTCGCCATATTGCACGAAAAGCCCCAGGAGCGGCAGTAAATAGTCGACAAAAAAAGTGTTGAACTCGGATAGCGGTCTACCGCCGTTCCGTTCGCTGACGTCGATCAACGAGCCGATCGTCTTTTCACAGGAATTCAAGATTCGTATGAACATGTTCTCGTTTTGCCCCGATTCGAACGGCTCAAGTTGACGAGCGACGATGGGAAAGAGCCTGCGCATGCAAAGTTCGATTTCGGTTCCTCCGCCGCCGACGCTACCAGCTTCGGTCAACTTGGATCCCCAGGTCGTCGGTTCGCACGCGTATGCGTCGATGACGACCGCAAGCCAATGCAGTTCGAGATCAACCTGATACTCGTCCGGCAGATCACCGACGCGAAGATTTGTTTTCCCCATCAGCTTCAGGCGGACAGTGTCAGCCAACAGAGGTCTGAGTTCGGGTTCGACGTAACTGAGCCCCTGTTCGAGGGACATCAGCCGTTCTTGCTCCACACCGTGAAGCCTGACCGGCCACCACTCGCAATTGCCGCGGGCGTCCGGCATGACACATCTTGCGATCGTCCAGTCGTGTTCGCGAGCGATCGCCGCACGTAGAAAACGCGCCGCAAGCTTGTCGGCATAATGCCGGGCAAGCATCTCAAGGAGCATGTAGGCGTTCGCGCGGTCGTCGCCGCGCTCCGATTCGACTGCAAGGCATCCAATTGCGCGCGTCACTGCAAGGCAAGGACCGGTGCGCGGTTCGCCGTCCTCGGCAGCAACGGCCTCTCCGCACCGAAAGCCGAACAGTTCGTAGCTCGCCGCCACATAGTGACCGGATTCTGCGCGGAAATGATCGAGTAGCAAGTGACCGTAGAGGTCCGCCCTATCGCGCGGGGTGACCGGCTTTTCGTCGTCGATGTGACTTGCTTCGTCCTTGCCTAATTTTTCGAGGGCTTGGGCGAGCCTGTCAAGCTTTCGGCGGCGACGTAGAGGTGCGTGTCGGGTCGCCGAGGGGTCAGTTGTGGGGCCGTGGTTGGCTTGTCGAAGGAATACGGCCAATTCGTCCACGGAACTGTCGTCGAAAACACGACGGACCCCGATATTCCTGCGCATTGGCTCGTCGAACCCGAAGTCCTCGAGGTCCGCCGTCCGTTCGCGATCGACTGTGTAGAGCACCAGCCGGGTGCATTCGCATTCCTGTTCGGACGCCAGAGCTGCCAGAATCTCCAGCATCGTCCAAGGCGAGGGAATAAAATCGCGAGACAGATGAGCAATTACCATGCGGGAGCTGGAGAATTGCTCCTTCATAACCTCGATCACGCGGCGGTTCGTGATCTGTTCGTCGTTGTCGTACCAGATCCTGCACCCGCGATCGGAAAGCGCCTCGAATAGCTTGCCGGCCCCGTCACCGACCCGATGACTGAGGAAAGCGTCGTGCATAAAGACACGGTTACTCAGGCTCGTCTCGTCCGCCTGGTCGCTCTTGGCCCCCATCGTGCACCCCGAAGGCTGCGCTAAGTCGGTCTAAGTATAGCCACAACCAGGCAGTGAGTCGAGAGTACAACCGAACTAACCGGCCCTGTAACGCGTCTGGCAACTTCGATGACCAAACGCGGCGCGACGCGAGGTAATTGCGCCGCTAATCTTTACGGCGCGAAAACCGATCCATCAGCCCTGCCCGAAGAGCGTCTGATCAGGACACGCGCCTCGATCCAGGCTTTGTCGGCGGTGGGGGATCTCGCGACGTGGGTAGGTCGGCCGAGGGATTTCGGGCGTACTTGACAAAGCTGTCGTGAGAATCAACGCGTAGTGTGGAGACAATGCAGGAGGGCATATGGTGGCGGAAAACTCACGCGCTCGATATCAAGTCGTTCTCGTCGGGGGGACCTCCGCTCAGCACACAGCGCTGAAGGAAGCGATCGAGAAGCGGGCAAGCGAGATGCAGCTTCCAGGCGACGTACTCGCTATCGTTCCTGAAACGCTTTATAGTCACGATAGCACAAAGCTCCCGACCCTGGCTATCGTCTTTGGTGGCGCTGGTGTCAAAAGCTCCGCTCTTATCGAAAAGCTGTTGACCCAGTCGAATGTCGTCATCCCCGTGGTGAGCGATCTCGACCGCGTCCACGTCGATATTCCCGTTGAGCTTCGCCATATCAACGCAGTTCAGCTGGACGAGGAGCTTGCGGGCTTACCCCGTCTGGCGTCACTCGTCTTTGAAACGTTCCGTCTGCTTCGCAGGGAGAGGAAGCTGTTTATCAGCTATCGTCGAAAGGAATCACAGGCGTTAGCGGATAAGCTCTACGACCGTTTGGACGCCGCTGGCTTCGACGTATTTATCGATGTAAGATCCGTTCCGCCGGCAGTCGACTTTCAGGCCGAACTTTGGCACCGAATGGGCGATTCGGACGTCGTTCTTTTGATCGACACCCCGGGGTTCAGGGAGAGCCGATGGACGACGCTAGAGCTCGCTCAAGCGAACCTTACGAACATCCAGATTCTGCATCTTCTATGGCCCGGTCAGGCTCCGGATCCGGAATCGTCGATGAGTACGTTTTTGATCTTGACCGAGCGCGATTTTCGAAACGGCCAAAAAGGCAAGGCCGGAAGCGTCCTCAAGTCGACGATCGACAGGATATGCGCGCGCACGGAAGAATTGCGCTCACAAGCTGTCGTGTGGCGGCATCGATATCTCGTCGACACTTTCTGCGACTACGCCCGCGACCTCGGCTTCGAGGTAGTCGTGCAGCCGCAGGGGTGGATTCTGGTGAGAGGAAGGAAGGGAAAGACCTTCGCCGTGATCCCTACCATCGGCCGACCGACGTCGGACCGACTTATGGAAATCTTCGATTCGGTGGACAGGTCGCAATTCGAGCCGCGATCCCACTGGGTGATCTATGACAGTAGAGGCATACTCGACGCTTGGAAAAAGCATCTCGATTGGCTCGACCGCCATCTGCCGTTGCGCACGCTCCACGTGACGGCGGCTTGCAAGGAATTGGAAGGGTACGCGAAGTGAGAAACATTTTCCTATCGGCAAGTATCCCTCTTCCGACAGAGGAAGGTGAATTTTTCGAAACGGCGGACGTCTTGGCGATCAGGGAAGCCATCAAGGCACTTGTCGAGATAGTCGTCATCGACGGAACACTGACGTTCGGTGGTCATCCGGCGATCACGCCGTTGGTCGCCTTCCATGTGCGAGATTTCGACCTGCGCGCAGAAAACGTGACGATTTTTCAGTCCAAATTCTTCGAAGACAAGATACCACCTCAGGTCAGCGATTTCGTGGACGTCCGCTATACCAGATCGGTCGACGGAGACCTGAAGCAGAGCCTGTCGCACATGCGCAAGAGAATGATCGGGAGTCGTAGGTTCGATTGCGCGGTCTTCATCGGAGGAATGGAAGGCATCTTCGAAGAACTTCGGATATTCAGGGAGATGCACCCCAAAGCAAGGCTGCTTCCAGTCGCCTCGACCGGCGCCGCGGCCAAGAAGGTGTTCGACGGCGGCAAGTTTCCGAAGGAGCTGGCAACTGAGTTGACCTACCCGACGCTATTTCGGCGTCTGATCATGCGATCAGCGCCTTGAGATACCCACGCGTGTTCGTTTGGCAAATCGTCGATTGATCGCGGTCAGCGTCCCGCAGCCCCTCGCTCCCGAGTCGGACAACAGGAATTGCGAACCTGGACGACGCACCTCATGTCGCGATCGTAGTGAAAACTGAAAAACACCCTGCGCGATCTTTCCCTCGTAGAATGTCCAAGTCTCGGCTTCAGGACGAGACTATCGCGCCGGTTGTGCCGTAACGGCGACCATATGATTCAGCGCAATTTGAAGATTGTTGTCAAAATACACGACTGTGTCGAACCCGTTGTCTTCCCCTAGCCGACGATAAGAGAAGTGAATATCGAACGCTTCGCCGTTCGAACGGTTGAAACGCTTTGCTATGGCTTGCTCGCGCGCATCCTCGATTCGAACGATAAGCCCATCGACCGGAACTTGCTCCATGACCGTCGCCAAAATATCGCGCATGTATTCATCCGCCCGGTCCTCCGCTTCTGCTTTGGCAAAGTTGACGCTCGCTTTGGGGTTGCAGATGACCGTGCATTTGCTCAAGACGACATACGGCCACTCGTGCCCGTGATCGACAAACGTCCATTCGATGAGACGAATGCCGTCTCTACTTTTCCAGTCCACGGACCAATCGGTTTTGAACTGAGGCGTTTCGTTCCTTCCTTGCCTGGGATTGGAAACTTTCGCGAGAGCGGCTTTGAGTTGGTCGAGTGCTTCGTCAGGGTCGGTTCGAAAATCGGCGTAGACCTTGTCCTGAAGAAAGAGCGGCACGGGGCATTCTTCGATCACGCAAGGCATGAGCAAGGATTTTCGCTCTGAAAGTTCACGCATCAGGCCGGCGTTGATTTCGCGTCGACACCATTCCGATTCGACAGAGTTCTTCGAAAGAAGAACGATGATCGCCGTGCTCTCGGTCAATACGTGTTGAATTCGATCCAAAAGCGAGTCGCCGACGTTAAGCTCCCACCGATCCATCCAGATATGATGCTTGCTCATAACGAGGTTTGCGCCAAGCGCATCGGCGAAATCGCGGTCTTTACTGCTATGACTTATGAAAATCGGCATGGAAATCGCCCTCGTATCTCGACAGGCTGCCATAACCGTGGCCGGCATGAAGTTCCAGTGTCGCAAGGCGCGATTCTTCCGACAGAAGCTGACCCAGGCATTGTGCTGCGTCGGTACCGGGCCGATGCATACCCGCGCCCGGAGTCGCAGCTTGCGGCGCCGGCCGGAATAGAGTTGGAGCATAGGACAAGCTCGCTCATGCCACCATTTTCCGGAACTGTTTCAGTGCCTCGCTCACGCCATAGCGCACTTCTCCGCATGCGGTCTGGGCATAGGCGAGCCCAACCTTGCTGCCAGGTCGTATCAGATCCAAATGGTCCAGATAGATAGACACGGCCTCGCGGGCCACAAGGCGTCGCGGCCAGGCGCCCCCATCAATCAGGATGGGCCTGACTACCGCTGCACGCGGTCGTTTGATGTTATTGCCGTCGAGCGTAAAACCGACTTCGCTGACCGTGATCGGAAAATTGCTGAGATTGACTACCTCGATTGAGAACATTGATTGGCCGTGTGGGATACCTATCGCGAAGGCCGGCTTAACCCGGAGCTTCACGCGGTTGGCGTTGAGCGCTTGCCAGGTATTCATGATGCCAAGGCCGGCACCCAGCATTGCGACCCCCAAAGTGATCGCCTCATTCCAAAATGACGTGTCCGCCATTGCCCCTCCCATCCATGATAAGGACATGATCACATATATTCAGTGCTTTGGTGTCAATTGCTCTACGGGCCGTGATCATATCCGTTCAAGGCGTGCATCTCGAAAGCGGTGCTATACTAGGTTCGAGAGATTAGTATAATGAGCATCAGGTGGGTAGTGACTGGTATTGGAGGGAGCGGGGGCGGGCAGTGCCACTGGGTAAAAGCAGCCAAGCTTGCTTGGGGGCGTAACTATACTATTTTTGTGAAACCGATATAGAGGCCGCCGTGATTAAGCAGATTGATCTCATGTTCCGGACCATGGTCGCGGAACTCCAGCAGCGGGCATTTGATGATGATTGGGCGGAAGACTTCCCCCCATCGGGCAGATTCGTGCCGGTGGCAGTCGATGGTCGACGTTATTGGTATTTCGACCAACCCGACGGTGAGGGTGGGCAGAAGCGCCGGTATGTCGGGCCTGCCGACGATCCCTTGATTTCGGAACGGGTCGAAACCTTCAAGGGTGAGAAGTCAGACTATAAGGCTCGCCGCAAGTTCGTTTCCACACTAACGCGCGAAGCCGGTTTGATTGCCGCTGATCGCTTTACCGGCGATATCGTACAGGCGCTTGCCAAGGCCGGTCTCTTCCGGCTGCGCGGTGTTCTCATCGGCACCGTCGCTTTTCAATGCTACTCGGCATATCTTGGCATCCGTCTGCCTTCGGCGGCGATCCTAACAGGTGATGCAGACCTAGCCCAGGATTTCGCGATCTCTGCCGAGGTGATGGATTCGCTGCCGCCGATCCTCGATCTCCTAAAAGGGCTTGATCCAACGTTCCGCGCCGTGCCGCATATCAGCGGCAGCTCTCGACCTCATGCCTTCCGGAATCAAACCGGTTACAGGGTCGAGTTCATGACGACTAACAGGGGAGCCGAAGAATATTCGGACAAACCCGCCAACATGCCCGCTCTCGGTGGCGCGTCAGCCGAACCGCTAAGATTCATGGATTTCTTGATCCGTGATCCCGTTCGTTCGATCCTGCTGCATGGTGCCGGTATCTCAGTTGTCATCCCTGATCCCTGCAGGTACGCGGTGCACAAGCTTATCATTGCCGGTCGCCGCCAAAATGACGCTGGCGGCCAGGCCAAACGGGATAAAGACCTCAGACAGGCAGGAATGCTATTCGACGCCTTGCCGGTCACGGGCCATGGGCCTTCACTGGCTGATGCCCTGGAAGAGGCATGGGATCGCGGGCCTGCTTGGAAGCTGGCGATCTCGGAAGCAGCCGAAACCATGCACAAGGAATATTGGGGCGCTATCAATCGAATGGTTGGCACTCTCAAGAGATAAAGGTTAGGCCTGCTCGAAAAGGCGGGCAACGCTCATTCGCATCAGATTGCGCTGGGCCTAAGCTTTGTCTGACTCAGCTCTTCATGCCGCTTCCCAGACCTGGTTCAAAATCTTGGCGGCCAATGCTGCCTCGTCCTGCAGAAGAAAGCGACCATAGTGATGTTGCACGTCATCAGGCGTACTTACGTGCGAGAAACGTGCAGGTCGCCAGTTCGTATCCCATCAAGAGCAAAGAATTTACAAGTCTCCCTGCCATCAGGCCCCCGCAACCAAAATTTACCGGATTATTAAGACTTTATCGGCCGCCCTTGGGAGGAAGAAGTCGTTTTTGGACCTAACACGCGGCTAGCACAAACGACCGCCCCTCGTTTAACGGGCGCTTGATGTCGTGATTCCCTGTTTCCATATCGAAATGGAAAATAGACAGGGGCGATTATGGCACGCCACGAAATCCTCGGAGGATTGGTGCAGGTTTACCGGCGCTGGGGGCGAGCATGGCATTGCTCGACCTCACTCAAGGGTCGCCAAGTCGTGTGAGTACGAAGGAAACCGGACTTGAACGTCGCAGCGCCCGCTTGGCGGGACGCTCATAGGGGGTTAGCCCCTGTTGCCCGACCACTCCGTCTCGGAGTGGTCGGCTTATTCGCCACATGATGGTCTTAATTCATGAGCAGAACCTTGACGAACCTTTTTGGTTCATCAATAATCAAAGTGAACCAAAAAGGTTAGAGACCATGACTGCTGCGTTTACCGTGCGTGTTTCCGATGAAACCGCGAACAAGCTGAATCAGATTGCGGAAAAGCTGGATCGCTCCCGCGCCTACATGGCTGCCGAGGCCATCGAGGCTTTCGTTGAGCAGCAGGAGTGGCAGCTTGCCGAGATCGAAGCCGGGTTGGCTGAGGCCGATCGCGGCGAATTTGCCAGCGCCGAAGATGTGGCGAAGGTCGTTGGAAAGTACGTCAAGTCTGCCCGTCAATCATGAGCGGAAAGCGTATTCGCTGGACGTTTCGGGCGTTACGGCGGCTTGACGAAATCGGCGCTCATATTGAGAAGGATGATCCTGATGCGGCAGCACGCGTGATTGCCAGGATCGTAACGGCCGTGGATGCGCTCGCCGAACTACCTGCGAGCGGACGGCCGGGGCGCATCAAAGGCACCCGTGAACTGGTGCTGACGGATATTCCCTACATCATCCTGTACCGGGTTGGATGGGACATCGAGATCATCACCGTCATGCATGCTCACCAGCGCTGGCCATCGGAATTCTAGCCTTCGCGATAGATTTAGAAATCACCTGGGCGGAAGAATGGTTGGCAGCACATGCCTATGAAGTGTTGGCCGCGCCGGAATTGATAGGCGCCGTACCTTGGTCGAAAATCTATAGCCTCAATACCGATCGGGGCAACGTGTATCTGAAATGGAGCGCGCCCGCCTACGCGCGTGAGGCGGTGCTGATGGCTCATCGGGCCGAACGATTTCCGAGCGAAATTTCTCAGGTCTTGGCAGTAAACCAAGCCATCGGCGCTGCTTCGGTTGCGATGGATGATCGTGTAATGCTGAAAAAAGAGGCCGCCTCCGGATGCGGAAGGCGGCCATTTGCGGATCCTCGGGCAATCCGTGGCTTCGGCGGAGGGGAGGGACACCGGGAAGCCTTAACCGAGATTTCTGTCGCCTGTCAGGAGGAGGCGTCAGGCGATGGAGTGAAAGATACGCCCATCCCGAAGCGTGCGGAACTAAACTTACGTATTGGCCCGCCTAAACCAGCGGGCAATTTCCCCCCGTCCGGCGACGCACTTACCTTTGCGCTCGATCGGCGCGCTGTCGTCGACAGCATCGGCGGTACCAGCAACTCCCCCTGCGCCGCAGATGACGAAGCTCAAACCTCGGACAGGATCTATCATGAAAATCACGCTTCTTTCTCTCCTCGCAGCCGGCATGCTGGCCGCCCCTGTCGTTGCAAACGCCGCCCAGGCCGATGTCGGCAAGCTTGATTGCGACGTTTCCAAGGGCATCGGTGTCATCGTCGGCTCAAAGCAGGATCTCGACTGCACCTACATACCGAGCGCTTCCGACGACGTCAGCCAGCACTATGTCGGCACGATCACCGATTTCGGCCTCGATGTCGGTACCGTCGAAAAGGGCCGGATGGTCTGGCTCGTCTTCAACGCCACGCGTGAGCCGGTCGCCGGCCTGGAGGGCAATTATGCCGGTGTCACGGCCGATGCGAGCGTCGGCATCGGCGGTGGCGCCAATGTGCTGGTCGGCGGAACGAGCAAGACCGTCTCGCTGCAGCCGGTTTCGCTCGAAGGCGATGTCGGCGTCAATTTCGCGGTCGGCGTCACGGCCCTGAAGCTGCAGCTCGTAGACTGAGGGCTGAATGAAGCCTGACAGGACGGCTTCGCGGGCAGCGTTCGGGAAGCCTGCCAAATGCAAATTCGATCACAGCTTCTGTTATGTCGCCGTGCAGCGAAAGTATAAGTGACCGCCAGGACGAGGATAAACCGGGCAATCGCGGTTGATTGTATAGCGGGCATACAATCAAGCTATTCCAGTCCGGCCGAATAGCTACAGACGGAGGGAGTTCGGCACTTATGGTGGGGACTGCTCCGGCGACGCTCGATAGAAAATGACCCGAACGCTCGGTATGAGTTGAGAAAGGAAATCAAAGTCCCGGACGTTACCAGTCAATACGCTCGCACACAGCTGCCGTGCCTGTAGGAAAATGAGGGCATCATTGACGAAGCGACGCTCATGTCCCTCCCCATTTGGCAGGTTGCTCATGCGAAAGAGGAGCCCCGCCAGCACGCCGGCCTGTCCCCAGATGGTTACGTCGGGGGCATGGAGCCGGTGTTCCGGAATGTCTTCCACGGTCGCCGCGATCGTTTCGAGGGCCACCTTTGTGGACGGATGATTTGGATTCAGCCGGCCGAAGGCATGGGTCAGCTCGGATAGGCACACCGCGGAATGGTGGCACAGGCGATACGTCAACAGTGTATCGACCTCCAAGGGCGAGCGCCCTTGAAGCACGTCCAGATAGACGCTGGTGTCCAGGAACAGAGGCCCTCCGATTGGCGGCTCGTCAGCAGCCCATGAAAGAGCTTCGTCGGGCCTCCGTTCGAGCATTCCCACGTGCTTTCCGGGCTTCAGCGATCGGAGGGTTTCGGCGAGATCAAATCCCAAGATCGACATCCGTCGGGATGGTGCCCTTGCGGCCCACCAGACGCACGCCAAAGTCATCTTCAAGAGCCAGCCGGGAAAGTGCCAATTCCAGCAACTCGGTGTCGGAGGTAACATGGGCGCGCTTCTTGGCCGCCTCGATCAACTCCGAGGGCACGCGTCCCGATAAGCGGGTATTCTTTGCGGTGCCGAGGAGACCGATGGCCTTTGCTTGCTCGAGCACGAGCCTGTTTCGGTTCAACGCGACCTTTGCTTCGGTTTCCGCAGCAGTATGGGACTGGGCAGCCATAGGTTTCTCCCGTGTTGAACATAATGTATGTAACGTTGAACGATAATGCAAGATCGAAGATGGGCGGCGAGCCGGGATCCCGATACGCATAAAGGGCGGGCTGAACGCGCCCGAACAGCATTTCCTGCTCACGCTCTATGACGGGCAATCCCTTTGAGAATATAAATGGCGACTATGCAGGTGCACGCATTCTTCTTCGAAAGCCGATGCGTTGACTGTTAGTTTACTCCACATCATGTTCTTGCAGATTGCCCAGGCGACTTCCCATGGGCTCGAAGAGGCCTGGTGAGCCGATTAGGTAATCTAAAAATTCTTCACTTTTCCACCATTGCACACCTGATCAATTGTCGGCGCATCCTGTTCGGCGGTTGTTTGTGACAGTTCCATGACAGAATATGTACCCCGTTGATTTGCAAGGGGAACATAGAATATGAAAGAGAAGAAGCGGGTCTACGAGGCTCTCGTGGACGGCGCAATGGATGGACTTGTGGGCGATGCGCTTTATGATTTTGTCCGCAAGCGCTGTCCGAAAGCCTCCAGCAAGAAGATCGTTCGCGCCTCGTTGCTGGCGTTGAGCGATCCTCATCTAAAGGACCGTAATATTCTCGATGTCATCTATGCGCTGGCGATCAAGCATCGGCTGGATGACACCACCGTCGACGATGAACAGGACGAGGAAGTTCAGGAGCAAGAGAAGCCTGCTGACACCGCAGGGCAGGATCGGCTGTCTTCTTCCCGATAACACGAACGCGAGAAACTTCCTTCGATTTCCCGGGGGAACACCGGCGCCATCAGGCGGCGCTGTCCGAAAGCTCTTCGAGGATCGGGCAGTCGGGGCGGTCATTGCCGTGGCAGGCATGGACGAGATGCTCGAGCGTGTGTCGCAATTCCGTCAGCTCGCGGATCTTGCGGTCGATTTCCGAAAGCTTTGCCTCGGCGATCCCCTTGACGTCGGCGCTTGCCCGGCTCTTGTCCTCGTAGAGCGCCAGCAGTTGACGGCACTCCTCCACGGAGAAGCCGAGGCCGCGCGAACGCTGCAGAAAGCGCAGCTTGTGAACGTCCGAGGCCGCGTAGTCGCGGTAGCCGTTTCCGCCCCGGTCAGGGCGGATCAGGCCGATATCCTCATAGTAGCGGATGGTCTTTGACGGCAGACCGGACCGTTCCGAAGCTTCGCCGATATTCATCGCTCGATTCCTTTACAGCTTTTCGACCCTCAGCCTCAGCGCATTGCCAATGACAGACACAGAGGAGAGGCTCATGGCGGCTGCTGCAATCATCGGCGAGAGCAGCAGGCCGAAGATCGGGTAGAGCACACCGGCAGCCACGGGAATACCGAGCGCATTGTAGCCGAAGGCGAAGCCGAGGTTCTGGCGGATGTTGCGCATTGTCGCTCCGGCGAGCCGCCGGGCACGTACAATGCCGTTGAGATCGCCCTTCACCAATGTAATGCCGGCACTTTCCATCGCAACATCGGCTCCGGTGCCCATGGCGATGCCGACATCGGCGGCCGCAAGTGCCGGTGCATCATTGACCCCATCACCAGCCATGGCAATGACGGCGCCCTTTGCCCTCAGTTCATCGACGAGCGCCTTCTTGTCCTCGGGCAGCACGTCGGCGCGGACCTCGTCGATCCCGAGGCTTTCGGCCACGGCACGGGCCGTGCGCTCATTGTCGCCGGTCGCCATGATGATCTTCAGGCCGCTGTCGTGCAGCGCCTTGATGGCAGCCGCCGTCGTTGGTTTGACGCGGTCGGCGACGGCAACGAGGCCGGCCAAAGTACCCTCGAGGACGACGAACATGACGGTCTTGCCTTCGCCGCGGAGCGCTTCGGTCTGGTCCAAAAGTGCTGCCGGATCGATGCCGAGATCGGCGAGCAGGGCGGCATTGCCGAGGGCGACGGATGTGCTGCCGACTGTGCCCATTACGCCTTTACCGGTCTTTGCCTCGAAACCTGCGACTTCCTGAAAGGTGAGGCCGCGTTCTTCGGCCCCTGTGACGATGGCTTCTGCAAGCGGATGTTCGGAGCCGCGTTCGAGGCTCGCGGCAAGCGCCAGCAGATGTTTTTCATCAATGCTGCCCAAAGCCACAACGTCTGTCAGCTTGGGTTTACCTTCGGTCAGCGTGCCGGTCTTGTCGACGATCAATGTGTCCACCTTCGAGAAACGCTCCAGCGCTTCTGCATCCTTGATCAGGACACCCTCTTGCGCGCCGCGTCCGGTGGCGATCATGATCGACATCGGCGTTGCAAGGCCGAGTGCACAGGGGCAGGCGATGATCAGGACGGCGACGGCAGCGAGCAGTGCATTGGCCAGCCGCGGCTCCGGCCCGACGAAGGACCAGACGAGGAAGGCTGCGATGGCAGCGGCGACGACGGCCGGAACGAAAATCGCCGAAACACGGTCGACGGCGCCCTGAATCGGTGCGCGCGAACGCTGCGCCTTGGCCACCATATCAACGATGCGTGAGAGCGTGGTATCGGCACCGACCTTTTCGGCGGTCATGATCAATGCGCCGTTCTTGTTCATCGTGCCGCCGGTCAGTGCGTCGCCGTTCACCTTTTCAACCGGAAGCGGTTCACCCGTGATCATCGATTCATCCACGGTCGACTGCCCTTCGGTGACGGAGCCATCGACCGGTACGCGTTCGCCGGGGCGTACACGCAGCCGGTCGCCGGCCTGGATCTCATCGACAGGCACGTCGCGCTCACTGCCGTCGGCATCGATGCGGCGCGCAGTCTTCGGGGCAAGATCGAGCAGCGCGCGAATTGCAGAGCCGGTACGTTCACGAGCCTTCAATTCGAGCACCTGCCCGACGAAGACGAGCGCCACGATGACCGCAGCCGCCTCGAAATAGACGGGGACGGCGCCGCCATGACCGGTAAAACTGTGCGGGAAGAGGTCCGGCGCCAATGTCGCCACGACGCTGTAGAGATAGGCCGTGCCGACGCCGAGGCCGATCAGCGTCCACATGTTAGGGCTGCGGTTGACGACCGATGCCCATGCCCTGCGGAAGAAGGGAAGGGCTGCCCAGAGGACGACGGGTGTCGCCAGCAACAGTTCGACATAACTCGCCAGCGGCTCGCCAAGCGCTTCACGCGGCCACGACAGGCCAACCATCGGGCCCATGGTCAGGATCAGGAGCGGAATTGAAAGAACAGCGCTGACCCACAGACGCCGGATGAAATCTACGAGTTCCGGATTTGGACCTTCATCTTCGGGCGGAATGCCCATCGGTTCCAGCGCCATGCCGCATTTCGGGCAGTCGCCGGGATGGTCGCTGACGACTTCGGGATGCATCGGGCAGGTATAGAGCGTGCCCTTCGGCATGGCGGCTGCCACTGGCTTTTTGCCATGGCGATAGGTTTCGGGATCGGCTTCGAACTTCGCCTTGCAGCCGGCCGAGCAGAAATAGAATTTTTCGCCCTCGTGCTTTAGGAAGTGTTTCGCATTCGTGCGGTTTACGGTCATGCCGCAGACCGGGTCCTTGGCGGTCAGATAATCCTGCGGTGCCGCCTCGAATTTCTTGCGGCAGCTATCGCTGCAGAAGTGATAGGTGTGACCTTCAAAGTCGAGGGAAGGTTTTCCGGCATTCGGATCGACCGTCATGCCGCACACGGCATCGCGCACCACCATGTCTTCAACCTTTTCGTCCTGGCCGCAACCGCAGTGCGTGCCGTCGCCATGATGGTGATGGCCGTGACCATGCTCATGATGGTCGTGGTGATGATCGTGCTTGTTATCCATAAAACTGCGCCTTTCATGCCTTTTTGGCATCCGGACAGCTTTATGAACCTTCCAGCAACTGGAAGGTCAACGTCTTTTTTTTGTCCGAGCAGATTTATTCGTAATTGCCGTCAGGCGGGCACGATCAGAGCCGCCGGCTGGTCTCCGAGAAGGGTGGCAAGCGAGATCTTGCTTCCGGGCTCCAGCATCTTGCCGGTCAAGAGATCGGCCTTAAGACCGTGCATGGGTAAGGGCACTGATATTGCCGTATCTTCCCAGAACTCCGGTCCGGCAAAGAGCACGCCGGGATCGAGCCAGCCGAACATCAGTCGCGGCACGACCGTGATGGCGAAGTTCTCGTGATGCAGACGGGCAAAGGCGACGGCATGATCACTCCTGATGCCGGTGACGGCAAGCGGCAGGTAACCGCCTTCCGCAAAAAGCCGGGCACGCTCCATCCGAAGCCCCAGGCCGATCTGGATGATGCGCTGTTTCAATGCCGCGGCTTGCAGCCGCGCCAGTGCACCGCCTTCGGTAAGCCAGCCGCTTAATGTCTCGAAATCCGGCAGGCGCCTGTTATCGGGATCGACGAAACTGAAATCGAAGCCCTCTGCCCCTTGATAGATGTCGGGAATGCCCGGTGCGGTCAGTTTGATCAGCGTCTGCGACAGGCTGTTGACGTAGCCGGCTTCGATGAAGGGCTGCAGGACGCGCGCGAAATCCTCGGTGAATGCGTCATTATCGGTTGAAAGGAGTGCGGCCGTGTAGGCGCGCACCGCCTCTTCATAGCCATTGTTCGGCGCCGTCCAGTCGGTGCGCAGCTTGGCTTCGCGAACGGCCTTTTCCGCATAAGCGGTGAAGCGGTCGCGCAGCGCATCGGCATGATGGCGGTCGAAATCCTCGGGCCAGGCGCCTGCAAGCGCCTGGTAGAGCATCCATTCCAGATTGGGCTCGGGAGCTGCGCCATCCGGCAGCTCGGTGCGGTGGCTTTCATTTAGTCTTCGCCAGTGTTCGACGGCGTCGGCAAAGACGCCGGCGCCTTCGCTCACAGCATAAAGCCGCGCACGCGCATCTTCGCCACGCTTTGTGTCATGCGTCGATGTTGCCGAAAGACCTGAGGGCTGGGAGAGCGCGCGCGATTGCATGAATTGGTGAAACGCTTCGATGCCGTCTGGCACATGGTCCGGCTCGCCGCCGACCTCGTTTACTGCCAGCAGCCGGTTGTAGCGATAGAAGAGTGTATCCTCCATAGCCTTGGCCATGATGGGGCCGGAGAGCTGCTGGAAACGGAGGCGGAATTCGCGAGCCGGCTCGTTATCAACAGTGCCTTCGAGGATGGCCGCGACGCTCTGCAGCGGCTGCGCGTAGTCCAGATGTCCGGCGGCGGCCATCGCGGCTTTTTTCAGGAGATCGGCATCCCGCGCGTCGAGCGGGTCCTCGGCCCCATAGGTGCGGTAGACGGAAAAGGCGATCAGAAGCTCTGAGATCGCCCCAGTGATTTCCTCCATAGACAGTTCGGGAAAGAGGCTGGCTGCAATGCGTGTGAGGCGGGTCGTCTCGCCGGCGAAATTCTGTTCAACCATCAGTCGCTTGGCTGCCCGCCGCCCGGCTTCAAAATCGCCATTGCCATCCGCCAGCCGGCGATAGGCCTCGTCCAACTTTTGCAGCCCCTCGGCTTCCACGAAAAGCCCGCTCAAGGCGGAAATGAACTCGTAGCCCGTCGTTCCCTGCACCGGCCAGTCGGCGGGCAATTCCTCACCCGTGCCGAGGATCTTTTCGACGACGATATAGGTGTCCGCGCCGACCGCTTCGCGCAGGCGGTCGAGATAGGCTCTCGGTTCCGCCAGCCCGTCGATATGGTCGATGCGCAGGCCCTGCACCTGGCCCTGACGCACGAGATCGAGAACCAGCCGGTGGCTCTCTTCGAAGACCCTGATATCCTCGACCCTGAGACCGACCAGCCCCGTCACCTCGAAAAAACGCCGATAGCTCAAATGCTGCGAAGCCTCCTGCCAGCGCTGAAGCTGCCAGTGCTGCGCCCCGTGCAGCCGCGTCATAAAGGCATGGTCTTTCGAGAGCTCTGCAAGCCTTCCGCTCAGGCTTGTCAGATCGCCGGCCTCGAAGATCATATCGCGCAGGCCGCGATGCAGGTCACCGGCATCGACAGAGGCCGTCAGTTCCGCCATCCCGGCAAGAACCGGATCATCCAGTTCCGCCGAGAGCAGAGGGTAGCTTTCCATGCTCAGCGGAAAGAGAGCGTCATAATAGCCGATCGCCAGATTGCCATGCGCCTCGTCGACGGTGATCGTCAGTTCTCCGGCAGCAACGCTCTCATCGAAGCTCTTACCGAGCTGGGGCAGGGTCAGCCGCTCGCGCCAGTCTATGTCGAAATAGCCTGCAAACGGGCTGTGCTTGCCGAATTCCAAGGCACTCCGCCACCAGGCATTTTCCGTTGAAGCGGCCATATGGTTCGGCACGATGTCCAGGATCAGGCCCATGCCTGCCTCTGACAGCGTCTCCGTCAGGCGATCGAAGCCCGCCCTTCCTCCAAGTGCCGGATCGATCTCGTTGGCGTCGGTCACGTCGTAGCCATGCGTCGATCCCTTGGTGGCCGTGAAGAGCGGCGAGGCGTAGAGGTGGCTGATGCCGAGCGACTTCAGATAGGGGACAAGCCCGCAGGCACGATCGAAGGTCATGCCGTTGCGGAACTGGACCCGGTAGGTCGCGGAGGGGAGCGTCATGGGGTCATTTTTGCCGTTCGGAGGAGATATCTTCCAACGGTTGTGAAGCGCTTTTGTTCCCTTACCTTAAGGTAGGTTCGTTGATGGTAGTGGATGCGAAACCATGAGGAGTGGATGTCTGAAGCGTATCCACACCGCGACCGTTCCTGACCTTGCCCCCATATGTGGAACGGCCCGCGTGGCAAGAGCTTTTTTAGTCGATTTCACACATTGGGACGGTGCGGTCATATGTCCGGCCTTTACGCGCGGCAACTGGCCACTGGCCTTGATGAGATCCGCGAAACGAGGAGCTAAATCAAGTTTACGCGCTTAGAGCACATTGGGGGCAGTAGCTTCACTCGTGTCAGGATTATATCCCATGGGTTCATCGCCTGTTATTTTACCTTACTCTCTGCCAGCCTGCGCCGGTCAGATCGTTTTGGAGTCACAGCGGTCATCCGACGGTGACCTGCTGTAGTCGCCACCCGAGCGGCACGTCGATAGGTTCCGCCCTGGTTTAGAAGCGCCCAGATGATCCGCGCCGTCTTGTTGGCCTGCGCGACGGCTGCAACCTTGAAGTCGGGCGAGCGGGGATACGGATCGACCTGTCCCGCATTGGAGTTCAGCCATAGTGTTGAGTTCGGTTCACCGCGGGCGGCGAGGAGAGGTCTCCAAAGTGCGGTGCATGAAATTAGTGCATTTCAAATGCATCAAATTAGTGTTCTTCCAAGGCGCTAAATTAGTGCAACAATAATGCACGTAAGTAGTGGCCCACACGGTAGCCGGAGGCGAACATGGCGAAGTCCCACGAACTGCTGACAAAGGGCCGCACTTTCGCATCTACGCCGACAAAGTCGAGCTTGGCGCCGGTTGGCAGAAGACCTCCGAGTAGGGCCGCGTCCTGAGGCTCCACATCTAGTCGACGAAGACGCCGACACTTGCCGCCCGGCCCATGGAATCGATCACCGTCAGCTTCGAATAGCCGCCGCCATCAGGCATCCAGCTCTGCGTTCGCCGTCGCGACAGATCGGGCAGCGGCTTGCCGTTGGCAAGCCAGCGGAAAGGCGCACGGCCGCCTTGCAGCTTCAGCATCAGCGGCGAGAGATCGCCTGCTTTTGCTCCAAGATCGACATGCGCGCCCTCCGGCGGATAGACGATCTGCGGCGACGGCTCGCGACCTGAGGCGGCAAGCAGTCCGCTGGCATTGAGCGCAAAACGCCGCTGGCTGATCGGCAGATCGGTCTGGGCAATGCGCACAGCGCCTGCCGGTGGACGCGGCAGCGGTGTGGCGGCGATGCCGGATTTTGCAAGCGCCTCGAAGAGGATAGGTGCGGCCGTACCATAACCCGTCAAACCGGGCACCGCGCTGTTATCAGGCCGTCCGACCCACACACCAAGCACATAGCGGCCGTCATAACCGACCGACCAGGCGTCACGATAGCCGTAGCTCGTGCCGGTCTTATACGCGATGCCGCGCTGCGGTGCGCCTGCCGGCGGGATGACACCTGAGAGTATGTCGGCAACATTCCAGACGGCGACCGGCTCGAGCAAGGGCTCGCCATCGATCTTGCCGGGCATGTTCGTCACGCCATCGCCGATCCGGACTGGCTGGCCACGATTGGCAAGCGCTGTATAGAGCTGCACGAGATCCTTCAGCGTGATGCCGACGCCGCCAAGGCCAATCGCCAGACCCGGCGTCTCGTTCGGCGGCAAAACGGGGCGCACTTCGGCGCGGCGGAAGCGCACCATAAGGCGAGACGGACCGACTGCATCGAGCAGCTTGACCGCCGGCACGTTGAGGGAGAGCTGCAGGGCCTCGCGCACGGTCACGTCGCCCTGGTAGCTCATGTCGAAATTGCGCGGCCGGTAGCCGAAGAAATCGGCCGGCCGGTCCTCGATGATGGTCTCCTGGCTGACCAGTCCCTGCTCGAAGGCAAGGCCATAGATGAAGGGTTTGAGCGTCGAGCCGGGCGATCGGCTGATACGCGTCATGTCGATCCAGCCGGAGCGGCTGGCATCGAAATAATCGGCTGAACCCACCTCGCCGACGATCTCGCCGGTCTCTGCGTCCGCCATCACCATGGCAAGCGACAGCTTCGGTCCGAGCTTCATCGTCGCCGCACGCGCGACGGATTCGAGACCGGTCTGCACCTGCTTCTTCAGCGTCGTCTGATGCTGGATCGCCTTCGGATCCTTGCGCAATGCGGCTTCCGCGACATGGGCGGCAAGGGTCGGAAGCTGCAGCCGGCGGGCAGGAATGGTAACACCCTCGGCGCGCTCGGCCTCGCCGTCGCCGACCACCTCGGCCACGGCAATACGGTCGAGCACGCGCTTGCGCGCCGCTTCGGCTGCCTTCAGGTTTCGGTCCGGACGGCGCTTTTCGGGCAATTGCGGCAGTGCGACCAGCAGAGCCGCCTCCGCCACCGTCAGCCGCTTCGGCTCCTTGCCGAAATAGGCCAGGCTTGCGGCGCGCACGCCTTCCAGATTACCGCCATAGGGCGCATGGGTGAGATAGAGATCGAGGATCTCACCCTTCGAAAGCCGCCGCTCGATCTGCACGGCGCGCATGATTTGCAGGAGTTTTGCCGAAAGCGACCGGCTTTCACGCGGCTCGATCAGCCTTGCCACCTGCATGGAGAGCGTCGAGGCGCCAGACACAATGCGGCCGTTGCTGACGAATTGCAGTGCCGCGCGCCCGAGCGCCCAGACATCGATGCCGCGATGCTCATAGAAACGCTGATCCTCATAGGCGACCAGCATACGGATGAATTGCGGATCGACGTCGACAACGTCGGTTTTCAGCCGCCAGCGGCCCTCCGGCGTCGCAAAGGCCCGCAGCAATTGCCCGTCGGCATCGAGCACTTCGGGCGAGACGGCTTCGGCCTGTTCGAGCGGCGGGGGATAAGCCCGGTCAGCGGCATCGAGCGCAAACAGGCCTCCGCCGGCAATGACAATGCCGGCTGCAGTCCCGATCGCAAACTTCTGCCACCGCCTCATTGTTGAGCCGCAACGACCTCCATCTTGCCGGTCGCGGTCCGCGCGGACATATCGGGACGATACATGTCCTCGACGGTTGCTGCCGGATGGTCATAGACGCCGGGTGTCACGGCGCGCACCACATAGGCGACATTGAAATCACGCGCCGAATTTTCGTCACGGTTGAAGGCTGCGACGAAACGGTCGTAGCGGAATTCCGTATGAGCGGCCGACATTTCGCCGACCCAGTCGAAATTCGTCATCTGGGCGCTGTCGACGAGGCTCGGATTATCGATCTCGAAGCCGGCCGGCAGGAGATCGGTGATGACGATGCGCGAGGCCCAGTTGTTCTGCTCGGTCACATGGAGGACGACGACATAGCGTTCGTTCTGCTGCGCCTCGCTGACATTAGCCTCCTCGCCATCAAGCGTGTAATAGCTCCGCTCGATGGTAAAGCCGTTGCCGCCCGCAGGCAGCGGCTTGACGGGGGCGGCAACCGTGGTGACGACGGCCGAGACCGTGTCACTCGTGGCGCTCGTCAAGGTCAGCGGATGGTCGATCAGCGCATCGCCGGTCATCTTCGCCATATAGGCGCCGGTCCGCTCAGCTCCATTGACGTTGATCTTCAGATCGTCGTCGCCGTTCTGCAGGGCACGCGCGGCCAGAAGCATCCAGGCCTGTTCCTGGGTGCTCGTATATTTGCTGCGGTCCCATTCGCGTGCCACGGCCTTGGCGAGGTCCGGAATGACGGGTGGAACCGGCCGGCTTTCGGCGGCTAGCGCCAGGATCGCCGCGCCATCGCGCAACACCGAGCCGTAATCGGTGCGTGAGAAGTTCACGCGGGTTACCATCGACTGTTTCGACATCTGCAGTGCATCGACGAAAATGTTCTTCGAGCGCGTTGCGTCCCCATAGAGCGCCAATGCCGCAGCGATATGGGCCTTGGCAAGCGGCGTCGGGAAGTCGTTGATCATCGTGTCGGCATAGTAGCGCAGGTCGCTGACGGCCGCCTTCTTGTTGCGGGCAAGCACGTAGAGGGCGTAGGCGATCTCGTCGCCCTTGCCTTTCACGTCGGTCGTGTAGGAAAGCGAGTTCTGCAGGTTCTCCAGCGCCTGTACCAGCGCCCGGTCCGGCACGTCGTACTTCTGCTCGCGTGCCCGCGTCAGGAAGTCAGTGACGTAGGAATCGAGCCAGAGATCGCCGGAATCCGGTCCCCAAAGGCCGAAGCTTCCCGCATAGGCCTGGTAGGACAGCACACGGTAGATCGCATCCTGGACGCGCTTGTGGATGTCGTCATCGGCTTGTTCCATGCCGGCCTGCTTGGCGACCTCGGCCAGATAGAGCAGCGGCATGGCGCGGCTCGTCGTCTGCTCGGCGCAGCCGAACGGATAGCGGTCGAGCGTCATCAGGAGAGCCGGAATGTCGAAGGCAGCCGAACGCGTGACGTTGACGGCGATCGAAGCCCCCGGCAGCACGCTGTCGGCCAAGAGATTCTTGTCGATCGTCAGGCTCTTGCCGGGTGCAAGCGCAATGACGCGCCGTTCGGTGACCGGCAGCGACGACGGCCGCACCGGCACATCGACCACCTGGTCGAGCGACAGGCCGGAGGCATTCGACAGGTTGATTGCCACACTGCCATCGCCCGGCTCGCCGCCGACAAGCATCAGCGTCAGGTCGGACTTGGCGCCGGCTTCGAGCTTCAAGGTCTGCGAAGCAGGCCCGTCGATGCTGAGCGCCTCGTTGCCGGTCAGCGTCAGCTTGTAGTCGCCGGCCGGCGCATCGGTATTGGCGATGTCGAGCCTGAGGTTAGCCTTGTCCCCGGGCGCGAGAAATTTCGGCAGGCTTGCGGTGACGACGACAGGATCACGGATGATGACGTCCTTGGCGCTGTGGCCAACGCCGGTCTTCGTCCAGGCGAGCGCCATCACGCGGGCCGTGCCGTTGAATTGCGGAATGTCGAAGCTGACTTTCGCCTTGCCTTCGGCATCGAGCTTCACCGGACCGGAGAAGAAGGCGACGAGCTTCTGCGTCGGCGGGCTTGCCTGCAGCGCGATCGCGCCGCCATCGCCGCCGGTGCGCAGCTTGCCGGTCGCACCCAGCGAACCATCGATCAGCCGGCCGTAGAGGTCGCGGATTTCAAGGCCGAGCTGGCGCTGGCCGAAATACCAGTCCTCAGGGTTCGGCGGCTCGTAGCGGGTCAGGTTCAGGATGCCGACATCGACGGCGGCAACCGTAATATAGGCCTCCTCGTTGGCGCCGGCGCCGGAAACCTGCAGGCCGATATCGAGCGGCCCGCGCGGCAGCATCTTTTCCGGCGTATCGATCTTGACCTGCAGGGCGCGTTCGGCCGGATCGACCTTCAGCCATTTGATGCCGATCGAGCGCGCCGGCATATGGGTTTCCAGAGAATCGCCTGGCCGGAAGAGGGTGGCGGTCACATAGGCGCCGGCACCCCAGTCGGCGGTGACGGGAATATCGACCTCACCGCCGGTCTCGCCCATTGTGGCGTTCTCAACGGCAACCAGCTTTTCCGTGCCGGCCGTGATCATCAGCTCGCCGCCATAACGCGACGTCACCTTCAGCTTGGCCGTCTCGCCGACCTTATAGCTGTCCTTGTCGAGGGCGATCTCCAGGCCATCGGGCGTTTCCGTCGAAGTCGAGGCGACGAACCAGCCGGCATCGAATTCGACGCTGGAGGTCGGGCCGTCGGCGTCAGGGCTTTCCACCTCGAGCCGGTAACGGCCCCACTCGACCGGCGCCTGAATCTTGCCGCCATTTTCAGCCGTCGCATCCACCGAGCCGGAGGCGACCTCTTCGGGCGTATAGGTGGGCTCGTATTTCCAGGCTGTTCCTTCGCGATACCACTGATAGTCGCGGCGCAGCTTGTAGAACTTCCAGCGCAGGCCCTTCATCTCCTGCTTCTGGCCTTGGGTGTCGAGGCCGATGACCGTGAAATTCGCCAGCGCATTCTCCGGCAGGTCGCCGTCGAATTCCGGCTTGATGCCGATTGCAGTCGCGTCGGTCTTGACCGGAATGTCCAGCGAGCGCTCGATGGCGCGACCGCCCGGCTCCTGCATGCGCAGATAGACGGTGGCGTTCAATAGCTGGGTCGTCGCCGGCAGCTCGCCGATCGTCAGATCGGTCGAGGCTTCGCCATTCTCGTCGAGTGCCGGCAGCCCGTCGATCGGCTGGCGCGAATCCTCGCTCGCTTCTTCGTCGGCGAGGCCGAACTGGTAGCCGGGATAGGCGGCATTCGCGCGTGTCGGCTTGACGACGACGTCGCCCTCGATCGTCAGGCCCGCCGCTGGCGCGCCATAGAGATATTTGCCGGAAATGGTGATCGTGGCGGCCGTATCCGTACCGATCTCCTTGGACGCGGTCTTGATCTCCATGTCGGTACGGTCAGGCACGAAATCATCGACGAGGAAAGTCTTGGTTGCGATCGCCGAACCCTTCGGATCCGTATAGACGTTCATCGTCCACGTGCCGCGCATGGCGTTTTCCTGCGTTTGCAGGTCAACCACATAGCCGCCGAGATTGCTGGTCTGACTGACGACGCGCCGGTCTTCTACACCATCCGGCCGTGAGAAGATGAAGGTCAGTGGCAGGTTCTCGATCGCCTTGCCGTCCGTATCGCGGGCAAGGACTGCCGCATGGACGGTTTCGCCGGCCCGGTAGATACCGCGCTCGGTGAAGGGCAGCACGTCGATCGCGCCCGGCGCGGCGCGTCCGGTCACACCACGGTCGGAAAGATCGAAGCCCGCCCGCGTCATGTCGAGGAAGACATAGTCGGACGTGCCGTTCTTGGCGCTGATGACGGCAGGGGTGAGTGCGGCGGTGCCGCGCATCAGACCGGCCGTGAAGGTGGCGCGGCCGTCCGCGTCTGTCGTCGCTGTGCCGAGTACTTCATTGTTCTTGGCCAGCAGCTGCAATTCGACGCCGGCCATTGGCTTGGCCGAAGCAAGTGAGCGGGCAAAGACGTTGAGCCCATCCGTGCCGGCATAGGTGGTGATGCCGATATCGGAGACGAGGAACCATTGTGTCGCCTGCGAATCCCAATCCTGCGCGGGGCCGGTCGCTGGCGTTGCGACCATCACATAGATGCCGGGCTTGCGCTCGGGCAGCGCCTCGTCGACCGGGAAGGAGGTGACGACGTCCTTGTTGAGCTCGTTGGCAATTTCGATCGACCCCTGCCAGACGAGCTCGCCGCTCTGGTCCTGGATATTCTGGGCGCTGTAGCCGTCGAGCTGCGTCAGGAATTGCGATCCGGTCAGGAGCGGCGCGATGCCGCGATCACCGATGCGGTAGAGCTTCAGATTGGCAGACGCCATGTTGACGGAGACGATCGGGATGCCGCGGCGCGCCGTCGACGGCAGCACGAAGCTGTCGCCGGTAAAGCGCACCATCTGGCTGCGGTCCTTGATATAGACGTCGATCGCAACAGGCGCTTCCAGAACCTCGTCGACCGAGGAGGGCAGGCCGGTGCGGAAGCCGATCTTATAGGTTTCGCCGTGGGTGAGGCCTTCGACGCAGATCTGCTTGTCCTTGGCTTCCAGCGCCTTGGGGGCTGCACCGTTCAGTGTCACGAAGGGCGCATAGTCGACCGTCTTGACCAGCGCCTCGGAGAAGGTGACGCAGGCACGCGGCGTGGCGCTGTCGGCATCGACGGTATGTTCGGTGATGCGGAAGCCCTGCGTCTGCTTGAGCTGCAGGTAGTCCGCCTGCACGTCCTTGGCGCCGACGAGCGCAAGGCTCGCCTTGTAGCTATTCAGCGCATCGCGATAGTTGGCGTTCTTTTCGAGGGCCTTGGCAAGCACCGCCAGCGCGTCGGCGCGTTTATTGGTGCTGCGCGTCAGCTGGTAGCCGTTCAACGCGTCGATCACCGCCTGGCCGAAGACGCCGCTGTCCTGGGCGCCGAGCGAGGTGGCGGCACGTGCCGTCTCGATCCAGAGATCGCCGTCATCAGGGGTGATCGACAGGGCGCCATGGAAGGCCTTCAGCGCATCGGAAAGATTACCGCCCGTCAGATCGAGGCGGGCACTTGCCGTCAGGCTGTCGACGCCCTGGCCCTGCTGGTCGTCGGCGAGCGCCAGATCGTTGCGGAAATTACGGGCCTGCTGGACGAGATCGTCGGAGAGGAAGGGCAGGCGAGGGGCAGCGCCGATATCCGGCTCTTTCGGCACGCTGGCTGCCGTCGTTTCGACGATCCTACCGGCAATCGCGCCGGGGGCGGCATTCATTGTCTTGAAATCGGATTTCAGGAAACACCACTTCACCTTCGGATTATAAGTGAAGGCCTTGCAGCTCTTGTCGCCGATGCAGGCGGCCTTGCACTGATCGAGCGAGAGGTTCTGCTCGGTGCGCAGGTCGAAGCCGAAATAGTCGGCATCCTTGACGGTGACGATGTCGCGCTTGGCGTCGGCGGCAAAGGCCGACGGGCCTGCAAAAATCATGGATGCGACGATGACGGAAAAAGCGAAGAACGAGCGCACAGACATTGGTTCCCCCCGGATGCTGGCTCTGAGCCGGGCGGCACTGTCCCCACTCGCCGAGGAATTGTCAACTCACCTTACCGCCTGTTCCGGTTTCGCACATCAGCTTTCGTGCAATCGTCACATCGGCGTGAGTGAACAGCTTGTGATTTGCGGCTTTTTCGCCGATCGGCAAGGATTTCACTGAGTTGTTCCCGGAGGTAGCCGCCGTGTCCATATCCACATCAGGCAAGGTCCTTGCCGCGCTTTTTGCAACCGCTGCCCTTTTGCTTGGCTTGGGTTCCGTCGCCACTCAAGCGGCGGAAGACGCCGTTGTCATTCCAGCTCCGACGGTCGACGAGACGGGCAGGTCGGGGACGGAGACCGCCGTCTTCGCCGGCGGCTGTTTCTGGGGCGTTCAGGGCGTCTTCCAGCATGTGAAGGGCGTCAAAAGCGCCGTTTCCGGCTATGCCGGCGGTGAAGCCGCAACCGCCCAGTACGAAACGGTCAGCACCGGCACGACCGGCCATGCCGAATCCGTCAAGGTGACCTTCGATCCGAAAGAGGTGAGCTACGGAAAGCTCCTGCAGGTCTTCTTCTCGGTCGCGCACAATCCGACGCAGCTCAATTTCCAGGGACCGGACCAGGGTACCCAATACCGCTCGGCGCTGTTCATCTCCGACCCGCAACAGCGCAAGGTCGCCGAAGCCTATATCGCTGAGCTCGACAAGGCGCATGTCTTCAAACAGCCAATCGTCACCAAGGTCACCGACTATACCGGCTTCTACCCGGCCGAGCAGTATCACCAGGATTTCCTGACCCTGAACCCGACCTACCCCTATATCGTCTACAACGACCTGCCGAAGATCGAGAACCTGAAGCAGATCTTCCCGGCCGATTACAGCCGGGAGCCGGTTCTGGTGCTGAAGGCCAAGGGCTGAGAAGTGCTTTCAAGATCGGAATTTCAGAAGGCGGCTAAGTAGCCGCCTTTGTTTATGATCAGCCGAGATTTTAAGGATTTATCAATATTAACAAACGTTTAATCGAGAAAACTTGCGTTTCACACCGGAACATATCGTCGCATCGCCCGTTTAAGCTGCGAGCTTCGTCGAGGCGATCTCTCTTCAATGAAGTGGGGTCTCCCAAGTAAAGCGCAAAAGGGGATCTGTCATGGCCACTGATCTCATGCGTAGCTGGCAACGGGAACATCTCATGGAACAGCGAGTGCTGATTGTCGAAGACGAACATCTGATCGCCCTCGATCTCGAAATGACGATCGAGAACATGGGCGTGCATGTCGCAGGCCTTGCATCGGATCGCGAAGGGGCCTTCAGGCTCGCACCGCTCGCCGACATCGCCTTCGTCGATGTCAACCTTTCCGACGGCGCAACCGGCCCTGATATCGGCCGGCAGCTCGCGGAAGACCACGGCATTTCCGTCGTCTTGATGACGGCCAACACGGAAGTCGTTACCGACGGCGTGCGCGGTGCGCTCGGAGTGGTTTGCAAACCAGTCATACCGCGGTCGTTGGGCGCCTTCTAAAATATGTGGCTGCCCGCCGCACCGGCATGATGGAGGTCGTCCCGGAACCGATGATGGTATTTGCCCCAGGTTAGTAAGCGCCTTAGGGAGGCCTGAGAATCCCGATCTTCCGAAGGAACTTGGGTTTTCGACTGAACGGAAATGAATCTGAAGCAGTGGCGAATCTCGTTTTTGATCGCTCTGTTCGACCGACGAATTGGACGACGGAAAGCTCCGTCTGCAATTCCGCGAACCAATCGTTCAAATAGCTGATAGCCCGTCTTTTGATCGGTCGGGTGTTTATATCCACTACCGTAGCGCTAAGAGGGTTTCATACGGTTCACGCAGGATCAGGCTTCCGCCTGCCCCTCACTTTTTAACTTAAACCAAGCGGTATCCCTTTGCCGCCTCTCAGGAGAGAATGCACGTTATGCTTCTATATCTACTTTGGTCTCTGCATGAGTGAAAAGACCATCCGCCACTACTCACTTGGAGAACATCGCGATATCTGCCGGCGTGATATTAATCATCCTCGCAGTCTGGCTCCGTCTTAGAAATAGCGTTGAAGTATGGTCTCTTGTGACGTTGTCATTCGTTTGCATCGCCTTTGTTGGAGCATGTTTGATAATCGCCGGACTTCTTGATAAACGATAGGGATCGGGTGGACAAAACGTGGTCTATACTTTTCGCGAGCAACAACGTCTGAGCTTACAGGTGGACTATGATGCCTGCCTCCATCCCTTGACGTACGCGCGTCACCCCTCATCATAGGATCAATGTGCCCATGCGCCTGAGTTGTGCCGACGAGATCAAATCTGACGAAGGTCGAATAGCTTTCGGCGCCGGTTATTGGCGATCTGAATAACCCCCAAGATCGCTCGAAATGGACCGACGGAATCACTAGATCTGCAGTAAGGCGGTTTCGCGCCGCCGATTATCCTAGAAGGGTACAGTATTCTCTATGGTAGCGAGCGAAGAGCTGATTTCCACGCCCCCCCGCCTCAAGCCCGTCCTTGTCATCCTATGGCTGCTGTTGATTTCGGCTCCCATTGTGGAAAGCGATAGCTATCGCTATGCGGCACTGCTGCTGATCGGGACGACCTATGCCTATTTCAAGCCGAATTTTCAGCTGCTGAAGGGCGACTGGCTGGCGAATGCCTGCCTTGCCTGGGGTACTTACGCGCTGCTGCGCTTCCTCTTCGGCCTGATCGTTTACGGCGAAAAGGGTGCGTCCGACTGGCTCTATGCCTTTCCGCTGTTTTTTCCGGCGGTTGGCATTGCGCTCTATTCCAGCCGGAAGCAGGTCGAAACGGTCTTTGCGATCTATTTCCCGGTGGCACTGGCCGCCCTACTGATCTCCACCGACTATCGGCTGATCCTCGAAGGCGACGCACGCATCTCGCCGCTTTACCACAACAATCTGATCCATGGCGCGATCGGCTGCGGCTTCCTGATGATCGGCGCCTTCTACTGGCTGCTGCACGCCTGGGAGACCGGTAAGCTCGCGCGTCGTTCCGGCAGCTGGATTGTTGCCGTCGCAACGCTCGTCATCGCGCTCTGCCTTTTCAATATTTATGGCTCCAAGGCGAAAGGCGTCTGGCTAAGCCTCGTCCTCGTCGGGCCTCTCATGTTGGCCTCGCTGCTGCTTTATGCAGACAGACGCCGCGCCGCGTTGGTAGGGGGTACGGTCGTCGCTCTCATCGCGGCCGCGCTTTTTGTCGGCGGCAATAATATCTGGAAGTTTGCCGGCCCGACCTACGAGGCAACCACACGGATCGAGACCGAAATCTCGGCGCATGGCGTATGGAATGCCGTTGCTGATGCGATTGCGTCAAAAGATACGCCACCGGCAATGAATGAACGGCTGCAGCTCTGGGCGAATGCTTCGGAAGTTATTGCCCAGGCGCCTCTCTTTGGTGCCGGCAACCACTGGCTCGCGATCTGGAGTTCAACCACCTATGCCAGCGTGCCCTATACGCTGCTTCACAACGGCTATTTCGAGATGCTTGTCCGCCACGGGCTCTTCGGTATCATCGTTTTCACCATTCTTGCGGTTGCCATGTACAGACGGGTGCTGGCCGCTAGGAAGGAAAAGCTGATCAGCCTCAGCATGCTGCTGGCCTATAGCATGGTGACGCTATTCTTCCTCGGAACGATCCTGTCCAACTCCAACAACCGGCTGGCGATCGGCGAATCGTTCTTCTTCGTGTTCTCCGCCGTCGCATTTGCCTGCGGGCTTATGTTGAAGAAGGGGGAAGTCACTTCATAGGGCTCTGTTGCAAATTTCGATTTTGGTCATGATGGCCGTTAGTTGGGGCGTCGATTACCTAGCAGCTTCACGGTTTTCGAGGCTCTGAGCAAGCAGTGCTACCGCCTCCGTCAGCGCGCTCGGTCCGATGCCGAAAGCGCGTTCAACGATGCGTGCTTCTCCACGGATATCGCCCGTTAGATTGAAAATCGCAGCCTGCCCCTTGCGCAGGGCCCGCATAACCTGGAAACCTTTGATCGTCGCGTAGGCCGTTTTCAGCGTCTTGAATCCTCTCACCGGTTTGATCAGTTGCTTCAGCTTGCCGTGATCGGCCTCAACGACGTTGTTCAGATATTTGACCTGTCGGTGCAAAAGTTCTCCAGGGCATTTGCCTTCAGCCTTCAATTGGGCAGTGGCAATGCCATAAGTAGGGGCCTTGTCGGTGTTGATGACAGTTGGCTTTTCCCAGTCCTTCAGGCCATTCAACGCCTTGCCGAGAAAGCGTTTGGCCTTTGGCATTGCGGGTCGGGGACAGACGGAAATCGATCGTGTTGCCGAATTTATCGAAGGCCCGGTAAAGGTGGTCCACCGGCCGCGGACTTTCACATAGGTCTCGTCAACGCGCCAACTCGTTGACTGCGGCCGGCGCCAGTGCCAGCGCAGCCGCTTTTCAATCTCCGGCGCGTATCTCTGCACCCAGCGATAAATCGTGGAATGATCGACTGGCACGCCTCGTTCGCCCATCATTTGTTCAAGGTCGCGGTAGCTGACCCCATAGCGGCAATACCATCGCACCGCCCACAAAATCACCTCACCCTGAAAATGGCGCCACTTGAAATCGCTCATAAATAGTCCCGCTGAAAATCTTCGTCGCTCTTTCGGACATCAACAGGTTTTTTGCAACAGAGCCAGGCTCAGTCCGGCGGGGTGCCGATGAGCCGTTCGATCGTAGTGAAGTAGACCCCATAAACAGGATTATCACCAGCGTTGAGGGCGTTGCGATGATTTCGGCACAAGTGGAGCTGCGTAATGATTATATAAGTTCGGTTGCCGCGTCGCGTCGCGACCGGTAAAATCGCCATGCGTATTTAGGAGGCGTGATAAATGGCATGGACACACATATTCGAAACTGAGATCGGCAGACGGAGGGTTGAGGGTTTCAGGTATGAGAGCCATCTTAAGGTGGTAACCGTTCAAAAGACGGACTACCTCGGCGACGCAGACAGCGACAACTCATACTTAACAATTCCTCGCCCAATTCTGGCCGGTGAAAAAATCGAAATCCATGGTTCAAACTCTGCCGAACTCCGCCAAGAGTTAATTGTCGATGCCGAGTTCTCTGAAGCGGAAGCTGCAGAGATAGCTTCCCTTTTCGACTGACTTTTGGTCGTCGCGGATATCTTCATGCACATCTTGAACTGAGGGAATCCGCACTCGCAAAGCTGAAGCCGTACGAACGCGCTAAGGCCGAGCGATTTCGACCGAACGACCGGCCTCTGGAATTCCTGAACGCCCTCTGAGCATCAGAACTATGCCGAGTTCAACCATCGACTCCCGGCCGAATTGGTCGGCAATGCGCGGTGTGCCGTCCTCATCAAAAGAAGCACTCGGCATAGTTCGACAGTCGGCATAAGCCGGTCTCAATCAGCGACAGGGTCGCGGCAGCGCGTTCGCCGCCTTTGTCTGATCCCGCGAACAGCCAGTTCTTGCGGCCGAGTGCAATCGGTCGGATTGCCCGTTCGGCGGCATTGTTGTCGATCTCGATAGTGCCATCATCAAGGAATCGGCAAAGCGATTTCCAACGGGAAAGCGCATATCGGATTGCTTCCGCTGTTCCGGATTTTTGCGGCAGGCGTTTGAGGTTGTCGTCCAGCCATCACCGCAGGGCTTCGACCTTAGGAGTGCTGCCATGTTGCCGCGCAGCTTTCCGCACGTCTGGCGGTTCCCCACGAATGGCCTTTTCGATGTGGTAGAGTTCGCCGATCCGCCGAAGGGCTTCCTCGGCAATCGACGCTTTGCTAGATACCGTCAGATCGAAGAACTTTCGTCTTGCGTGCGCCCAGCAGGCCGCCTCCTGAATGCCAGGCGGACTGCCTAGCTTATGTGGTTCGTAGAGATCACGGAAACCCGCATAGCCATCAGCATGCAATACACCGGAGAAGGTGGCCAAATGCTGCTTGGGATGTCCGTCACGCCGCAGACGAGATAGACGCGCACATTTGCGCCTGGCGCAATCATGCGTCTTCCACCGAGCGGATCAGCGCCTTCAGGACGTCAGGCGCTATATTGGCCTCGACCTTCAAGACACGGCCGCCCTTGCAGCCGATCTCGATCCTCATGGGACGCGCCGACCGCTTTGCTGCAGGCTTGTCCACCGGTGCCGGTCGCTCAGCTTCGTCGCTCGCTTCCGTGGCGATCAATGCCACCGGCAAAAACAAAACGACCGGCTCAGCCTGCGCCGCCGCGAACTTCCGCCGCCAGGTATAAATCTGCTGGGGTTTGATATCGTGCCGCCGAGCCACATCGGCAATCCTGGCACCCGGCTCCGCCGCCTCCTGCAGTATCGAAAGCTTCTCATCGTCGGACCAATCACGCCGACGCTCAACGCCCGTCAAAATCTCCATGCGGCCCATAGTTAATCCCTGATGACGTCTCTAATGACGGAATTAGTGACGTAACTTCAGGTGTTCGTGGGAAATCTCAAAGGCGGCTTCACCGGACGCTTACCATTCAACGCCTTGCCGAGAAAGCGTTTGGCCGCTTTGGCATTGCGGGTCGGGGACAGATGCGCGCTCGGGCGGAGCGAAAAATCGATGCCTTATGGGACGCGGTCGGCGTCTTGATACCCCGGTTCACGACAGCAGAATGCGCCAACTACTTCAGAGCTGCTGGATATGACCCGGATTAAGCAGGATCTGCTCTAGAAGCTCAATCGGCCTGATGACTACCCTCTTCAGCGCAGGCATTCATCGCCAGAAAACCTTCTGAAATATCGACTTTTTGGCTTCCGCTTCCCACGCTTGTGATTGGGTCTCGTGCCAGATCTTCGCCTCGTTTATGAGTCGCGCACGTTCGATTACGTGCGATAACAGAAAGGTTGAGAGCTCGGAATCTTGCAACCGTGCAATTTTACTCATCAGATCGTCTATCGACCCTGAAGCTTCGCCCGTAAGATCGTTGGCCCAATAATTAGCAAGGTCGATCCGTCGTTGATCGACAGCGGTCTTCTCTTCGCCAGTTAGAAGTTTGGACAGTCGATTAAGCATCTGAATAACATATGCTTCGCGTAGCGACGGCAACAGTGGTGTCCAACTGCCTCCATTGTGTACCCGATGGCGCGACATCTCAATCGGAATAAAGCCGACGGGTCCTTTTGTGGCTAGCATGATGCAAAGAGGCCAGTCGCCAAGCTTCAAGCCTGCTACCCAGGTTGAAAGGTCCGACAAATGTTCACGCCGTGCAACTACAGTATGCAGTGCGACAGGATTGCTTTGTTGAAGAAGGAGCTCAATTGACGATAGCTTGGAAGGATCGCGGGGAGGCAAAACATATTCTTGGGCGGCATTTAGCGATCGTGTTCGATGAAAACAGAATGACGCGTCCGGATGTTGGTCGAGGAAGTCAACCTGGCTTGCAAGCTTGTTCCTGTCTGTCCAGAGATCATCGCCGTCTAGAAAGGCTACAAGTTCTCCGCGACAAGCGCCGATTGTCCGTGCGAAATTCTCTTCCGCCCCGAGGTTGACGTCGCGACGTTCTATCCTCAGGCGGCCAGGATAAATCTCTGCCAATCGATGCAGAATCTGGGGAGTGGCATCTGTCGAACAATCGTCGCCGATGACAATCTCGTAGTCAAAACTCACGTCTTGTTCCAGCGCGCTGCGCACCGCTTGCTCGATGAACGATTCATGATTGTATGTATAGATACAAACGCTTAAGCGCATTATAGCGACCCTCGCCATTCTTGTTTTTGAATTGCTGCTTAGGTTGGTTCCGATGATCGCAGTTGCATCTTGTTGTACGTGTCGGTCTAAAGGCTTATGTTGCCGGTGACATATCCGATAGCCCCACTGCCGGACGACAGTCTTAGCTCTCATCAACTACTTTTGTAAGATAATCTCTATAGTTTGCGCTTGGGATTGCAGGAATTCTTCGCTTCAGTTCGGCGCCGGATATTAGTCCCGAACGGAAAGCGACTTCCTCTGGGCAGTAGACCTTTAATCCTTGGCGTTTTTCAATTGCATGGAGAAAGTTTCCCGCCTCCATGATGGCTTCGGGAGTACCGGTGTCCAGCCACGCAGTGCCGCGCCCGAGTCTAATTGCGCACAATCGGCCTTCCGCGTTGTATTGCCGATGAACCTCGGTTATCTCAAGCTCATTGCGGCTCGATGGCATAACCTTGCTGGCATATTCAGCGACATCTCCGGGAAAGAAGTACACGCCGATGGAAGCCCAATTCGATTTTGGAGTTGCTGGCTTCTCGACGATTTCGGCGACCGTCATATCGGCGTTGAAGCTGATTACCCCGAAATTTTGCGGATCAGAAACTCTGTATCCGAAGATAACCGCGGAGTTGCGGTCGAGGACAAAGGACCTTGCGTCGCTCATTGCCTGCCGCA
This sequence comes from Rhizobium viscosum, assembly GCF_014873945.1. Lineage (NCBI taxonomy): Bacteria > Pseudomonadati > Pseudomonadota > Alphaproteobacteria > Hyphomicrobiales > Rhizobiaceae > Rhizobium > Rhizobium viscosum. The sequence goes on from NZ_JADBEC010000002.1 coordinate 1,671,855, forward strand.
CATCTTGGCCAAACAGAATGTTGTCTCCGAGTAGGAAACATACAGGGCTACCACCAAGAAAATCGCTTGCCAGGGTTAGTCCCTCCGCGATGCCTTTTGGCTCTTCTTGAGTAGTGTATGAGAATTTTGCTCCGAATTGCTCACCATTGCCGAGCAATTTCTGCATTGCCTCGAGATCCTCAGGATTTGTAATAAACAAGATGTCGCGGATCTTTTGAAGAAGGAGAAGCGACAAAGGGTAGTGTATCATCGGCTTGTCGAATACGGGCAGCAATTGCTTGCATGCCACCAATGTCGATGGATACAGTCTGGTTCCCCTGCCGCCAGCTAATACTACGCCCTTCAGAGGTAACTCTGACATCAATCGCTCCTGCCTATCAGTCTGGTCAGGCAAAACAATCCAACTCCAGACTTGCGTTAAACACACCTTCACATAGGCACTCGGTACAGCATCTTTTTCCAAAATTCCACCGCGACCGCGTGGGATAGCATCTACACAATTGCTCCAGCGGTATGCTCACTAGATTTGGCCGCCGCCGAGAGCGCCACATCCGTGCACCAATGACGAATGCGCTTGTCAAGTGATCCCCAACCGCACTAGAAGCGGTTGAAATGGGAGTTGGATACGTGTTTTTTCCTCGATGGGTCGACAAGTGAGCGTTATTTCATCTTTTACTGCTGGAGTGAACGAACTTTCTGCAGGCCTAAGCACGTGGCGTGTATGGCATCTGCTTGGTACAGCTGACCTACGCCGAAGGCATTCGCGATCGAAATTCGGCCAGCTGTGGATTACGCTTTCCACCGGTGTCACAATCCTGTCGCTTGGCTTGGTATGGTCATTGCTCTGGCGTGCGCCTGTGGACGGCATCATTCCATACATGGCCGTCGCGATGGTTGTGTGGGGATTTTTCACGGCCGTTCTGAACGAGTCTACTACTGCTTTCGTGACAAGCGGAAACTTGTTTCTCAATCAGAAGACAAGCTTGGCTGTTGCGATTTTTACCCTTGTTTATCGCGGACTCATCACCACAGCATACAATATGGTAATCGTGCTTATCGTCTTTGCATGGTTTTGGCATTGGCCGGATTGGCGGGTTATCCTGATTGTTCCGGGCCTCGCTTTGACGATGTGTTTTTTCGTCCCGATCTGTTATGTTCTGGCGATAATTGCGACTCGCTTTAGAGACGCAGTTCCTCTTACGCAAAGTATTACTCAGATAGGGTACTTTATCACACCAGTTCTCTGGCGGCCGGAATTCATTCCGGAGCCGTACCGTTGGATAAATTCGGTTAACCCGTTTTCCGTCTATCTGTCGCTTCTTCGAGACCCGCTGCTTGCTATGGAAACGAGCCCAATGACTTGGCTGGTTGCAATCGGTTACGTGGTCGGCGCTTGGCTCTTTGCGATACCCTTTATTGGTGCATATCACAAGCGCGTTATCTACTGGATCTGATCAAATGGCCCACATACGCGTTAAAAACGTATCGATCTCTTACCCAATTTTCAACGCGCATTCGCGATCGCTGCGCACTGCAGTGTTCTCCAAGCTCGGAGGAACCATCGTCGCTCATAACAACACGGTTGTGGTCGATGCCATCAAGGATTTGACGCTGAACTTGGAAAACGGGGATCGGCTTGCGCTGCTCGGGCACAACGGTGCAGGAAAAACCACCCTGCTCAGAGCGCTTGCTGGAGTGTACCCGCCCCTTAAAGGCTCAATTGACATCGAAGGGCGCATCAGTTCGTTCACTGATATAACATTGGGTATGGATACTGAGGCTAGCGGCTGGGACAATATTATCTTCAGATGTGCGTTCATGGGGCTCAGCTTTAAAGAGGCCCATGCTCTTGCGCCGTCAATCGCGGAATTCAGCGAACTCGGAGATTTCCTCGATATGCCGGTCCGAACGTACTCGTCGGGCATGTTCGTTCGGCTTGCGTTTGCGATCTCCACATCGATCGAACCTGATATCGTCATTATGGATGAAATGATTAGCGCGGGAGATGCGCAATTCATTTCCAAGGCCCGCGCGCGGATTGAGAAGATACTCGGTAATGCCAGCGTTTTCGTGATAGCGTCTCACGACATTTCGATAACTCGCCAATTCTGCAAGACGGCTCTCTGGCTGGAGAAGGGCGTAGCTAAAGCTCTCGGCCCGGTCGATGAGATCACAGAGGCCTATTTGGCGTCACGAGCCACCGACGGCTGAGGCGATCAAGCCGCTTTTCAAGCGTGCGCAATCCGCGTGATACTGCGCGCGATTTGAGAAGTCGCGGGGCCAATAACCCTCACAATCGACCGGCAGAATGAAGTATGATTAGCAGTCAAGTGGACATTCGAAGCGGTGGGCATGCGCAGGCGCTTCGGCTGGTTTATGTTGTAACGGAAGATTGGTTTTTTGTAGCTCATTTTCTGCCGCTCGCTAGGGCGGCTCGAAAGGCTGGTTTTGAGATCGTCGTGGTCACCAGGGTAACTGCCCACGGAAAAGAAATAGAGGCCGAGGGCTTCAGGATAGTTCCCCTCGTTGCAGACCGAGCATCCTTCGGAGTCGTAAAGCTCCTATCGACGGTTATTCGGCTTCGCTCCATCCTCGCCGCAGAATCGCCAACCGTCGTGCATGCGATTGCCTTGAAATCAATCATTCTCAGTGGTCTTGCCGCGATCTTCGTGCGAAAGCCGGGCAAGGTGTTCTCGGTGACCGGTCTTGGATACCTTTGGAGCGACAGCCGACGTTTTCTTGGTCCATTCAGATTGATCGTCCGTCAGATACTTCAGCTGATCAGTGATGGGCGAAAAGCAATTTTCACCTTCGAGAACGATGATGATTGCCGCGAGTTTCCAAAGCTCAAAAACAGGGTCGTAGTTGGTGGTTGGGGTATCAACTCAAGCGACATCGTCCCGCGTCTTGATCGACCGCAAGCTCCAATTCGTGTCGTATATCTCGGGCGGATGTTGAGAGCCAAAGGAATCGAACTCACCGTCCAGGCGGTGGAGCTGGCGAGAAAAAAGGCAGACATACAACTGGAGTTATGGGGAACGCCCGATCCCGGCAATTTAACGAGTTTGACCGAGGAGGAGTTGCGCGATTTCTCGCTTAGAGACGGGATCAAATGGTGTGGTAGGGCTGGGGATATAGCAGAGACTTGGCACAGGGCGGACATCGCAATCTTGCTTTCTGAGCGCGAGGGGATGCCACGCTCACTCATAGAGGCTGCCGCCGCTGCGGTTCCGATGGTCGCATTTGATGTTCCAGGATGCCGAGCCATTGTACGCCATGAACTGACTGGTTTTCTTCTTCCTAAAGATCACGTCGCAGCTGTTGCCGATGCTATCCTGATGTTAGCTCAGGACGATACGCTTCGCGAACGCATGGGGCTGGAAGCACGGAATGACTTTGAACAAAGGTTCTCGACCCACAGCGTTGTTCCCAAGATCATGGACTTGTATTTCGAGCTTGTTCGTCACCTCAAGATGCAGTAATTCCGCCTTCTGAGCATCACATATAGACCGAGAAGTTGACGATGATTGATCTAAAACATTTTTACCGCGGGCGAAATGTTCTCGTCACCGGCGCCGGCGGCTTTATCGGTAGCCACCTTGCTGAAGCCTTAGTAGAGGCCGGAGCAAACGTAACCGCGATGATAAAATATGGGTCGTCGTCTCATTGGGGAAATCTCGAACATGCCAGTCCCTCAACGAAGCGCTCGCTCGAAGTCGTCTCGGGGAACGTCGAAGATTCAGACTTCGTGATAAACGCTGTCAAAGGCAAGGACGTTGTTTTTCATCTCGCTGCGCTGATTGCCATCCCTTACTCCTACCTTGCACCCCGGAGCTACGTTCGAACGAACGTTGAGGGCACATTGAATGTGGTTGAGGCTGCCCGTAGGCTCGGTACGAGCCGAGTGGTCCACACATCAACTTCCGAGGTTTACGGTACGGCAATCCGCGAACCGATCGACGAAGAGCATCCGCTTCAGGGACAATCCCCTTATTCTGCGTCAAAGATTGGTGCTGATAAGATCGCCGAAAGCTATTATCGTTCCTTCGCGACCCCCGTTGTTACTCTCAGGCCATTTAACACATTTGGTCCCCGCCAGTCGGCGCGTGCGTTCATTCCTACAATCATTTCTCAAGCGCTAACCCGTGAAGTCATCGAGCTCGGTGCTCTCGACCCCATGCGTGACATGACTTTCGTTGGAGATACAGTTTCGGGCTTTATGGCGGCTGGCGCCGCAGCTGGTGTTGAGGGGCAGACGATTAATCTTGGCACCGGTAGCACGAAGACAATTGGCGATTTCGCCCATAACATCTTGAAGCTTATGAACATGGATAAGCAGATCGTTCAAGATCTGAAGCGCATGCGACCCGCCGAAAGCGAGGTGTTTAAGCTCGTTTCCGATAACGGCAAGGCGAAGCGCCTTCTTCAGTGGGAGCCCGTCACCTCGACGGAGGATGGACTTAGGCAGACCATCTCTTTTGTAGAGGCCAATATTCATCTTTATCGCCCCAACGAATACACAGTCTGAATAAAAGAGGGTTATTATGAAGGCGATTGTTATGGCGGGCGGCAAGGGCACGAGATTGCAGCCTTTCACGGCCTCTTTTCCGAAACCACTCGTGCCGCTGGGTGATATGCCGGTGTTGGAGCTATTGCTTCGCCAGCTGAAAGCGGCCGGCGTGGAAGAAGTGATTTTAGCGGTCAATCATCTTCATCATCTTATTCGCGCATTTTGCGGCGATGGATCGGCGTTTGGCCTTAAGGTTGACTACGTCCTGGAAGATAGCCCGCTGGGTACAGCCGGACCGATTGCGGCGGTTTTGGATCGCGTAGGCGACGATTTTATCGTCACGAATGGGGATCTTCTGACTAACTTTGATATTCCCGAAATGAAGCGCAGGCACCTTAATACTGGGGCCGGCGCCTCGATTGCGGTTTTTGAGCGAACGCTGAAGATCGACTTCGGCTTGGTCGAGGTTGACGACAGGATGCGGTTGACCGGCTATCGAGAGAAGCCTTCGTATTCTCATTTGGTAAGTATGGGTTTGTACATATTAAATCGAGATGCAGTGGCGCCGCATCTCGAAAAGGGAGTGCGTCTTGACATGCCTGAATTGATGCAGTCCCTTCAGAAAAACGGAAAAGTCGTTCAGTGTCAGCAGCAGGATTGTGTCTGGCTTGATATCGGCCGGCCAGACGACTACGCGTCTGCCCAGCAGCTGTTTGAGACTCAGCGCGGCCTTTTTTTGAAAGACTGAGCCAATGGCCCGAGCCCTGGTAACGGGAGCAAATGGATTTCTTGGCCGCTATGTATGTCGAGAACTTCGACGGCAGGGAGAGAGCGTCGTCTGTCTCAGTCGTAGCGCGCATTCACAGCAAGGCGAAACGGTTGTCATCCCCGAAAAACCTTCAGCTGACGATCTTCTGAAAATCATCGAGCGCACTCAAGCTTCGATGATTTATCATCTAGCTGGCACCAGCCAGATGTCGGACGTGCCTGCTCTTTACCAAGCAAACGTCTTTTTTGCAGAGGCTCTGCTAACGGCTGCGGCAAACTCTCTTGTTCGCCCGGGAATTCTGCTAATCGGCAGTGCCGCGGAATACGGAACGCCGGTCAGCAGCGACATGACTTGCAGGGAGGGCGACGTCTGTCGCCCAGTTTCTTCCTACGGCATATCCAAGCTCGCGCAGACCTATCACGGGCTTGCTGCGGCCCGTGGCGGCCTCGATGTGACCATAGCCCGGCTGTTTAACCCAATCGGAGTTGGAAGCCCCGCATGCACTGCGCTTGGTAGTTTTGTGGGTCAGATTGCGGCGATTAAGGGCCATGCGGGCACATTAAAGACGGGTTCGTTGGATGCTGTTCGCGACTTTATTGAAGTTGCCGAAGCGGCTCGCGTAATTGTTGAATTGCCACGATTGAAAGCGGCACACGGAGATGTCGTCAATGTTTGTAGCGGCGTTGGCACAAAACTGGAGAATATCGTTTCGTCACTCATGAAGGTATCGGGCGCTGAAGTTATGCTCCTAAAGGAGGACTTCAGACGTGGAACAAGCGACCTAAACATGGTTGTCGGCAGCAATGCCCGCCTTAGAGAATTGGGCCTGGAGGTCGCGCTTCCCGATTTTGAAGCCATAATGCGCGAGATGTTGGCAGCAGAGCGCTCGAACTCCCAGAGTGTTTTGAAGTGAACAAGGCTCCCGTCTCGGTGATAGTGCCCACCTTTTGCGACGGTGAAGCGTTGCGGCGTGCACTGCAGTCGGTCGCCGATCAGACCTGTCAACCGGAGGAGGTCGTGATTGTCGACGATGCCGGAGGCGATAACACGTGCGCAAGCGTGCTGCCTAACTTTCCGCAGCTGCCGATAAGGCTTGTGACCCTTAAACGGAATGTCGGTCCAGGAGGGGCGAGAAATGTTGGAGTTTCTGCAAGCCGATTTCCGTTTCTGGCTTTTCTCGACGCAGATGACGAGTGGCATCACTCGAAGCTCGAGCGCCAAATGGAATTGATGCTGGCTCCAGATGCTCCGGATTTCTCAGCTCACCTCAAGGGATTTTCCGCAAAGGGTTGGCCTGAGGAGTTCACCGAACGAACGGAAAAAATCACGCGCTGGGGTATTCTGTTGAAGAATCCAGCCTCCATATCGACGGTGATCATAAAACGCAGCGCCATTCGCCATAATTTTCCGAATTGGTATGCTGGCGAAGATTATGCGTTCGTGGCGGCAAATCTACTTGGTGGCGGTTCCGGTATCAGGGTCTGTCTGACCCTAGCCCGAGCTGACAAGCCGGCGTTTGGAACGAGTGGATTGAGCGCAAAGCTGCTGGCAATGCAGCTAGGCGAAATGCGGACCCATCAACTTTTGAGGAAAGCCTGTTTAATTGGCTGGCAGCAGCAAGCATTTCTCATACCGTGGACGCTAGCAAAATTTACCCGTCGGCTTGCAATTGCGCAGATTCAACTACTGACGAAGAGGTTTTCGCGCGCTTGAGCCTGATCGCGGCTTCGAGTGCATCTTCGTATGCCGAGCCCATCTGCGTTTCGGATCGCATCCGGCTGGCAATCTCACGGGCGGCCTTCTTCATCATGTGCAGCTTGTCGATGTCGGCGACAATTGACTGAATGGCAGCTACAAATGCGGCAGTATTTGCGGGCTTACAGAGCAAGCCGGCGCCGCCATTACCGAGCACTGTGGGAACGCCACCGACGTCCGACGCCACCACTGCGCAGCCTGAGGCTAGGGCCTCCAGCAACGCGATCGGGCGACCGTCGAGTCGTGATGGAAGAACAAAGATATCGTATGTTGCGAAATAGTCTTTCGTGCTCTCAACCATGCCCAAGAAATCAAAACGGACGTCGTCCGGCAGATTTCGGGCCACCGTTTCAATTTTAGCTTTGAGCGGACCGCCCCCCGTCATAACAAATCGCAAACGGCGGTCGTTCTTAAGTGCTTGAGCTATCTCCAAGAAGACCTCAGGAGCCTTTTCGTCAGACAGGCGTCCTGAGAATCCGATGACAATCTCGTCGTCGTCGATGTTCAATTCTCTGGCAACCGCAGCAGACCTGGTCGTCCCAAAATTATGAATATCGACTCCGCTCTCGACCAACTTTACTCCAATATCGGCCCATCCCTTGGATTTAAACCATGCGACCACCTCGGGATTTTCTGCAATTGCGTAGTCGATGCAATCGATATAACGCGCGTGGGTGTCGGTGTGGCCGATCGTGTTGAAAAGTAGATCCACGACCGCGAGATCGGGATTTGTTTTCTTTATTTCTGGGAGAAGATCATAAAACACTCGGCTTCCAGCGATCAAAGCCGCATCGAATCCACGGGTGGCGATCAGATATCGGATAAAGTTGTCGAATTCCCATTCTCTTAAGAACATCGGCAACATGTAGACTTCATTGCATACCGATTTGAACCATCCGCTAGCGTCCTCGTGCCCTTGTTGCGGCAAGGTTGATATGACGGTAACAGACCAACCTTGCGACGCTAGATGACGGATGACGGATGACAATAACCGCTCCGCTCCACCGACGATTAAGAAAGGCACTGCCACAAGGAGCGAGCGTTTTGCACCGCTTGCGGAATGAGGTGTTTGCAGAAGCCTTGTGAGCCTGGTACGCAAAATTCTGCGATGTGCTTGTTCGCGCGAGTGCGAAAATGCCTTCCGCGAAAGACTGGATTTATTTCGATTAAGGATCGAGGCCTTCTGTTTTGAAAGGCTCTGAACGTTGCTTGACGAAAGGGATCCGGATGAGTGAACCGTATAGTTGAATAGGTGCTCACCCGTTATGTTGTGGATTCTCGCTCCCGATGCGGCGCAACGCAACCAGAAGTCCCAGTCTTCCGCAACGTGATCTTGGCCCTTCCCGGTATCGTGGAACCCCCCCACTTTTTCCCAGAGATCACGTCGGAACACGGCGCAAGTTGCGACGTGATTTGCTGTGGTCATATCGCGGAGATCTGGTGTTTCCAGAATGTCGATAGTGCCGGATTTCTCACCGACAAGGCGAATTCCCGTCGAAACAACATCATATTGGTGAGCTTCCAGATGGTAGGCCGCCTTCTCGATATACGTTGGGTCGAGTGTGTCGTCTGCATCGAGGCAACAAATATAGCGGCCTCGAGCGATGGCGATTCCCGCGTTGCGATTGGCTCCGACCAAGGTGGGTTTGTCTTGCATAATCACGCGTATGCGTACCTTATCCAGGCGCTTGACGATCTCAACCGTCTCCTTGTCCGTTGATCCACCCTCGACTACGATTACTTCCACTGCCGATAAAGTCTGGTTCAAGACTGAATCGATAGCCCTGTCTAAGAAGCGTCCATAATTGAAGCATGGTATGATGACTGATACCAACGGGTCCGTGCTCTGCGTTGAGTGGTGGGCATTATCTGACAACCGGCTTGCTTCCCATCCATCGCTGACATTCGTGTCAGTGCGTGGCGGAGCGGCCCCATCATCCAGCAAATACTCGATTCTATATTTCTGGACCGGCAGGAAGCGGCGGCGAAAGACTGCACATAGAACGTCAAACTGGCCGGTGGAAATCAACCGAAGCGCGGTAGCGAACAACAACCGAGAGCGGCTTAATCGTAACCGTAGAGCTGTGACCATCTTTGTAATCCGTCGAACTTATCTGTTGCAGTTTGAAGCATTCTCAGCGCTTCGGTTTAAACCACCACGCAGATATCGCCTTATATCTAGACGGCCTATGGTGGTGCAAGGATCGCTGCCAGGTTTTACCCCCAGTGCACCGTTTTGCAATTGGACACGGTCTTGCGAATTGAGACCAAGCACGAATGGTTCCGCCGATTGCGTGTGGAATAGATGCCAATCTATCTAGGGTATTATTAGAAAAAGCTGTTCACGCACCCAGAAGCTGTTACTCTTGAGAATACTCTCAAGCGTTCTGCTATTTCCCAGGAGTGCCCATGAACGATCGATTTAAACTTATCCTGCGCTCGCTCGCTCATTTGCGCCGTTCGTTCATAGACGGCGCAAGCCGAAATACTCTAGCTAGGCGTAGCGCTATGGCGCAGGGCAGCGGCAATCCAATCGATGAAGTTCCCTCAGAGGTTTCTGGGTTGATTTTCGATCTTGGCTTGCACCAAGGATATGATTCAAGGTTTTATCTTAATAAGTCGTTTCGAGTTGTTGGTTTGGAGGCGGTACCCGCCTTATGTGCGTCTGCAGCGAAAAGGCTCGCTCATTTTGGCGATCGCATCACAATTGTTAACAAAGCTCTTTATTCCAAATCCGGCGAGAAAGTCACGTTTTATTCTGTGCCCGACAAGGATGACTGGGGGAGTCTTGTGCAAGGGAATGCAGGAAAGGGTGTCTACGAAACCGTAGCATTCGAGGTTGATACGATCGATTTAGCCAAGATGTTCGATTTGTACGGCACTCCACACTACATCAAATGCGATTTAGAAGGCGCGGATAGGACGTTCGTTGCGCAGCTAGCGAAAGAGTCGCGTCGCCCAACATTCGTGTCTGTGGAAATTAATCACGAGGATGACATAGATCTGCTGGAGCGTTGTGGCTATGAGGTCGGGCAGATCGTCAACCAGGCCATGAACATCCATGTGGTCGCGCCCAACCCCGCTCGGGAAGGTGTTTACGTCAAGGCTCACTTTGACGGTGAGACAAGCGGCCTTTTCGGCCGTGAGTTGCCTCCAGAGAAATGGCGGCCTCTTGCCGAGGTGCGGCAAATGTACATCGACTGGCGTTCGCTAAAGGAACGAGATGACAACCTCGCACCTGGTTGGCTGGATATCCATGTCTGCAAGAGGTCCGCCTTGCAGTGAAGCAGGACACGTTGAGTGCACTAATTCAGTTTTAAACAGATGGTAGACAACCTATAGCTGATTTTGGGCGCCGCGATATGGCAAGGGCAAGGGCTTTACGCCCTTACGACAGGGTGTTTCCGTACTGTTTTTCAAGCCAGGTGCGATATTCGCCGTTCACAATGGCTTCTGTCCATGCCTGATTTCCCATGTACCATTCGACGGTCTTACGGATGCCGCTTTCAAATGTCTCGTCTGGTTGCCAACTGATCTGCGTGGCCAACTTCGTGGCGTCGATAGCATAACGCCTATCATGCCCGGGTCTGTCCGCGACGAACGCCACCCGAAGTTCATATAGTTGCCTGTCCGCGCGCGGCTTGAGTTCGTCTAGAAGGGCGCAAATGACTTTAACCACGTCGAGATTGGTCTTTTCGTTGTTGCCACCAATATTGTACACTTCGCCAACAGCACCGACCTCAAGCACTCGCCTTAGAGCGCTGCAGTGATCCTTTACATATAGCCAGTCCCGAACCTGTTGCCCATCTCCGTAGACTGGCAGCTCCTTACCGGAAAGTGCTCTGTGGATGGTAAGGGGAATCAGTTTCTCTGGAAATTGATATGGCCCATAGTTGTTGGAGCAATTCGTGGTGATAACCGGCAACCCATAAGTGTGACAGTAAGCTCTCACTAGATGGTCCGACGCTGCTTTGGAAGCTGCGTATGGACTATTGGGCTGATACTGGTTCATTTCGGTGAAGGCTGGTTGTGCGGCAGTCAGCGTCCCGTAGACCTCGTCTGTCGAGACGTGGAGAAAGCGGAATTTTTGTCTTTCTGGCTCGGCTAGTTCACCCCAATAGGCTCGAGCCGCCTCAAGTAGATTGAATGTGCCCACAATGTTTGTTTCGATAAAATCACGCGGGCCATGGATCGATCGATCTACATGTGATTCAGCAGCGAAATTAAGGATTGCCCTAACCTTGTAAGTTTGGAGAAGGTTGAGCACTACGGAGTAGTCATTGATGTCAGCGCGGACGAACACGTGGTTGTGGTTGTCTCGTAGGCTATCCAAATTGCTCAAGTTTCCGGCATAAGTTAGCTTGTCGACGTTGACGATCTGCTCGACGCTTGTCCTAACCCAATCCAAGGCAAAGTTAGATCCGATGAAGCCGGCGCCACCGGTGATAAGTATCGTCATTTCCCTGCCTCATTGAGCTTCACGAAAAGTCGGGTTCGATCGTCGCTGCGCTTTTTGCCAGAATTAGTGCTTGAAACTTCAGGCTGTGCCGACGGCGTTTGCATGACGTGCTTGTCTCTCTAGCCTCTTGGCTTGTCAACCGCTGAAGCATCGTCTTTTCGCCGAACAGACGTCATTCGAATCTCCGCCCCTGGGCTGCGCCATGTTGTGGGGGAGCGAACCCTTGGCACGCCGTGTATAGCAGGCACCAGCGAGCTACACTTGAAGAGGCTCATCTTGTGTTCAAAACGGCGCAATAAACTAGACTCTCTCCAGTTCATTACGATAAAACCGCCGCACATAAGACCGTGAAGCCTACGCTTACGAGCGCTTTTGCAGACGTGGATGAGCAACGCGGCAACGCAATCAAAACTTCGAGTTGTCAAAATGAAACGAAATATATTCGTCACTAAGCCGACATTGCCTCCTTTAGAGGAGTTTATTCCCTATCTCGAACAGATTTGGGAGAACAAGATTCTGACCAACGGTGGGCCATTCCACCAGCAGCTCGAAGATGAACTCTGCCGTTATCTGGGTGTGGAGCACATCTGCCTTTTTACAAATGGCACGATTGCATTGGTCACAGCGCTCCAGGCCTTGCGTGTTACAGGCGAAGTCATCACGACGCCGTATTCATTTGTAGCGACGTCGCATTCGCTGTTGTGGAACGGGATTAAGCCGATTTTCGCGGATATCTGCGCAAACACGCTCAATCTGGATCCCGCGAAGATCGAAGCCGCAATAACCCCACAGACGACCGCAATCATGCCGGTGCATTGCTATGGTCACCCGTGCGATGTGGATGCGATTCAGAAGATTGCAGATAACTACAATCTCAAAGTCATTTACGACGCCGCACACGCCTTTGGCGTCCAGGATGAAGACGGAAGTGTGCTCAGGCATGGCGACCTTTCCGTACTGAGCTTTCACGCAACCAAGGTGTTCAATACGTTCGAGGGGGGTGCGATTATATGCCCCGATGCCAAGACAAAACTGCGGATAGATCAGCTCAAGAACTTTGGGCATGTTGGTGAAGTCAATGTCGCTGCCCCCGGCATTAACGGAAAGATGAGCGAGTTCAACGCTGCGCTCGGACTGTTGCAGCTAAAGCATCTCGATGAAGCATTCTCTCGACGCGAGAGAATTGATGCAGCTTACCGAGAGCGCCTGCAGGGCGTGCGTGGCATACATTGCCTGCAGGGGAGCGGGGAGAAGATCGCAAATTACGCTTACTTCCCGATCCTTGTTAAGGCAGATTATCCGATCAGCCGCGATGAGCTTAACCAGCGTCTGAAAGATACGGGGATCAATCCAAGACGGTATTTCTATCCGCCGATTTCGGAGTTTCCGATGTATCGCGGCTTGGCGTCGTCCCATCGCGAGAACCTCCCAATTGCTTTCGAGGCATCGAGACAGGTTTTGTGCCTTCCGCTCTATCCCGATCTTGAAATCGAGGTCGTTGACGAAGTTTGCCGCTTGATTGCTGGGCAATGAAGACGATGGTTGCAACTGGTAGAGGTCAGAGGGGTCGGCGAACATGAAGCTAGGCATCATGCAGCCCTACTTTCTGCCATACATCGGCTATTATCAGCTCATCGCGGCGGTCGACACTTTCATCATCTATGACAATATCAAATATACCAAGAAGGGCTGGATTAATCGGAACCGCTTTTTGCGCAACAACACCGATGCCGTGTTTTCAATTCCACTGAAGAAGGCTTCGGACTCCACTTTTGTCGTGCAGCGTGAACTAGCGGATGATTTCGATCGTGGCGCCATGCTCAACCAATTCAAAGGAGCGTACCGAAACGCTCCCTATTTCAGAGAGACATGGCCGCTGATCGAGCATATCGTGCAGCATCCAGAGAACAATCTTTTCCTATATATCAAGCACTCGATAGCTGAGACATGCGCTCATCTCGGGATAGAAACCGATATTCGCGTTTCCTCCGAGATTGACGTTGATCATGGTTTAAAGGCGCAAGATAAGGTGATCGCGCTGTGTCGGTCCGTCGGTGCAGATGAGTACATAAACGCCATCGGTGGCTTGGAGCTTTACGACAAGGGAGAATTCCGAGCACACGGGGTTGATCTGAAGTTCATCAAGGCGAAGCCCTTTGAATACAGTCAGTTTGGCGCACCGTTCGTGCCCTGGCTTTCCATTGTCGATGTTCTGATGTTCAACCAGCGCGATGCGGTGCGTTCTTGCATCACATCCAATTATGAATTGGGCTGACTATGTTTTCTTGGAAGAAGCTCGGCAGAGTGTTTATCCCGCAGCAGGTAGAGGGACGCCCTTGGCTAAAGGAGTTCGCACAAGCTCCGTCCGTTTTGGTAAGGGATGACGCGGTGCGCGTTTACTTCTCGTGCCGCCCGCCGGCCGACAGCAATGGTCAGTATGTTAGCTACTCGGCGTGGGTCGATCTTGATCGGACTGATTTATTTAAGATTTTGAAGGTTGCCGAGAAACCGATGCTAGCGCTCGGCAATCTTGGCGAGTTCGATGAATTTGGAACTTATCCCGTCTCCGTCGTCGATGATGGAAACGAAGTGCGTGCTTACTATGCGGGTTGGACCCGATGCGAATCAGTGCCATTCAACGTCGCAATAGGCTGTGCGATCAGTCGTGACGGGGGCTCATACTTCGAAAAGATTGGGCCGGGTCCGGTCCTGGGCTATTCACCGGAAGAGCCTTTTGTCTTGAGCGGTCCAAAGGTGCGTCGCTTTAACGGCGGGTGGCAGCTGTTCTATATTGCAGGGCGAAAATGGAAGCTGGTCGATGGCCGTGCAGAACCGGTCTACAAGATCCGGATGGCAACGTCGTCGGACGGCATACACTGGCGTAAGGTCAATCGCGATCTGATCGCAAGCCGTATAGAAGAAGATGAAGCGCAGGCTAGTCCGGATGTCTTCTATGCCAACGGAAAATATCACATGTTCTTTTGCTACCGTTACAGTAGCAATTACCGCGGAAAGGCCAACGGATACCGGATCGGCTATGCGTCAAGCCCAGACATGTTTAATTGGGTTCGGGATGATTCCAAAGTCGGCATCGACGTTTCGACAGAAGGCTGGGACGCGGAAATGATCAGCTATCCGCACGTCTTTGAACTGGATGGGAAGATTTACATGGCCTATCTAGGCGACCAGGTGGGCCGCTATGGATTCGGCCTCGCAGTTCTCGAGGGAGCATTGGATTAGGCTATGAGGTGGCGGAAGCTCGGTAAGATATTCGACCCAACGCAACACACGTTGCCGAACGGCTGCAAGCAGTTCGCGCAGTCTCCTCAGGCCCTCGGGTTTGACGATTTCGTACGCATCTATTTTTCCACGCGCTCCATCGATCCCTCGAATGGAAAGTATCTCAGCCATATAGCGTTCATCGATATCCGAAAGGATTTTAGCGACATCTTGCGGGTATCCGACCGCACCGTGATTCCGCTCGGTGACTTGGGTTGTTTTGACGAGCATGGGATATTCCCGATCAATGTGCTGCGCCATGACGGCCAGATTTACGGCTACACTTGCGGTTGGAGCCGTCGGGTTTCAGTTTCAGTGGAAACGGGCATCGGCCTAGCTATCAGTACCGACGATGGTTTGACTTTCGAGCGGGTGGGGGCGGGCCCGGTAATGGGCGCCTCCGTTCACGAGCCGTGTTTGGTTGGTGACGCCTTCGTAAAGATAATCGATGGCGTGTTTCACATGTGGTACATCTTCGGTACTGGCTGGAGAAAATACGCCGTCGACGCTGCTCCAGACCGGACCTACAAGATTGGTCACGCCACGTCGCTGGATGGTGTGCAGTGGAGTAGAGAGGAGGCGTGTCAGATCGTGTCTGACAGGTTGGGTCCAGACGAAAGCCAGGCATTGCCGACGGTCGTTACCATCGGCACACGTCACCATATGTTCTTTTGCTACCGCGAGGCCTTCGACTTCCGAACCGGAAGTGGGCGAGGATACAGGATCGGCCACGCTTGGTCGGACGATCTGAAAAACTGGGAGCGCGACGACGAAAACCCGCTACTGGAGCACTCGCCGGGTGAGTGGGATAGCGACATGCAATGTTACCCTCATGTGTTCACGTGTGAGGGCAGGGTGTACATGCTATACAATGGCAATGAATTTGGACGGCATGGTTTCGGGTTGGCCGAGCTTGAGGTGTGACGGGTGAGCTGAGGCTGGTGCGGCCAGATATTTGCCGGCTTCATCGCTTCATCTGTAAGACCGTATGTCCGTCTTCGTGGCTGAGGTGACTCGCCCTACACTGGTCTTCCGAGGGTTGCTCGGACAGACCGAGCCGATCCTTATCACGGGAGGACGAGCCGTGGCAGATTATAGAGAAGCTTTTATAGGAATCGATGTCGGCAAACTGAAGAACGCGATCGCTGTTGACCTGCCATGGAACTTTCATCCAGCGGTGACTAGAGCTCCGGCGGTTTTGAATACGCCAAGTGGCGCTGGGTGCGCAACCGGCGGAAACGCGAAGCTTTCATCTTGCGCAGCGTTGGAGCCGGTTGCGGCGATGGTTCCGGCATAGTCTGCCGGGGTCTGATATCCGAGCGATGAGTGCGGCCGGAAATGGTTATAATCGTCCGCCCATTCAGCGATGGCGCTGCGGGCATGATCGAGGCCAAAGAACAGGCTCTCGTTGAGCAGTTCATCGCGCATCCGACCGTTGAAACTCTCGACATAGCCGTTTTGCATCGGCTTTCCTGGCGCGATGTAGTGCCACTCCACCTTATGATCCTTCGACCAGGCGAGGATGGCATTCGACGTTAGTTCGGTGCCGTTGTCGGAAACGATCATCCCCGGTTTGCCGCGCCGCTCGATCAGCGTTGTCAGTTTGTCAATCGGCGTCCAAAATTCACCCCTTATCGGCGTCCAATTTTGGCTCTGACTCATTTTTGATGCAGTCGTAACGATGCTGCGTTGCTGGTTTCCACAAAGGAATCAGCATGATGAGCACGAAGCTCTGCGCTTCTGATTTGGTCCCGGCTGGCTTCATTGCTGAACGCATTACGCGCGTCGGCGATGAGACCTGCATCCTGCTTTCCCGAACCAACGCAACGGCGGCTTGTCCAGCGTGCGGACGAATGTCTCGAACGGTCCGAAGTCGCTATTGCCGCCAGGTCGCGGACCTTCCCCTATCAGGAAGGCGCGTCAGGCTTCTCGTGCGCACTCGCAGGTTCGCTTGTGATGCCGTGCTCTGTGGGAGACAGATATTCGCCGAGCGGTTCGGCGACGTACTGCCGCCATATGCTAGACGAACTGGACGCCTCGAGCATGTTGTTCATCACTTGGCACTCGCGCTTGGCGGACGCCCGGCCGCCCGTTTTGCCCAACGTCTGATGCTACCCGTCAGCAACGACACTCTGCTGCGCGTCATCCGCAGGCAAGGCCTTCCGTCGTCAGCCCCACCCGCGGTGATTGGCATCGATGATTGGGCCTGGCGTCGCAATCATCGCTACGGCACGATCGTGTGTGATCTGGAACGGCGGAGGCCGGTCAGTCTGCTGCCAGACCGCGAGCCAGCGACTGCGGAGGCTTGGCTGCGGCAGAACCCCCAAATCCAAATCGTTGCCCGCGACCGTGGCGGCGCTTACGGGCTGGCGGCCGCAAGGGCATTGCCTGATGCCGTGCAGGTCGCTGATCGATGGCACTTGATGGAGAACGCCAGCCGTGCATTCCTGGAGGCGGTCCGCAAATCGATGCGGCAAATCCGCAAGACGCTCGGCGCAACGCGCGTCGATCCGAAGCTGCTGACTGCGGCCGAACGCCTTCAATACGAAGGCTATCTCAGACGGGAACAGGCCAACGTGGCCATCATGGCGCTATCCAAGGACGGCATGACGATCAAGGAAATCGTGCGCCGCACTGGTCATAGCCGCGGCTTGGTCCGCCAGGTGCTTAGAGGGCAACGAAACGATGTCTTTCGGTCCCGAGAAAGTTCGCTGGAAATGTATCTGGAATGGCTCGACGCACAATGGGCTGCCGGCAGCCGGAACGGCACTGAACTATGGCGGCGTATGAGAACACAGGGCTTTCGCGGTTCGCGCCGAGTCGTGAGTGAATGGGCCACACGGCGGAAGCGGGCCGACAAGGCGGACGCGGATACATTGACCCGCACTCCCTCCGCCAGGACGATTGCTCGCCTCTTAACAACCAATAGAGACAACCTGACGAAATCCGAAACTCTCACCATCGCCGCGATCGAAAGCGGCGTCCCGCTACTCATTGCGGCTCGCGATATCATTACCGACTTCCATGTGATGGTTCGGCGCAAAATGGAAAGCCAGCTCGTGCCGTGGATCGACCGCGCCCGAGACAGTCTAGTCGCCTCCTTTGGCAACGGCGTAGTGAAAGACATTAAGGCGGTTCGAGCGGCGATCGTCTCACCATGGTCCAATGGGCAGACCGAAGGGCAGATCACCAAGCTCAAGCTGGTGAAACGCCAAATGTACGGACGCGGAAAGCTCGATCTTCTTCAAGCCCGGCTGATCGGTGCGACATGAAAGTAATGCACCAAATCTGCGTCAGAGCCAAATTTGCACGCCGGAACACAGCTAGCCTCTTTTCCAGATCTCAATTCGTTGATTGGCATATGGAAATGTGGTGGCGCCGCAAAGTCTGAGGCCCGCGGGAGAATTCATCAGCTTCTCAGGTATCGGAGGCATCTCGCCCCGACCCTCATCATTCAAGACAACCACGGATGGTTGGTCCAGAATATCGGGACGGCGATCGATTACAAAGTTTGCCTGTTCTGCGTTGTTGAGCCATGGTGTGGCTACAGGGAACGTGTCCATGGCGAGTGCTACTCCAGGGATATTGTAAAGCCCCCAAAAAACAGTCCCCGGGGCGACATCACATTTTTCGACAGCGAGATTTACCTCTTGAAGAAATTTCGCTGTGTCTTCATCGACTTTGATATTGCCTAGATTGGGAAGTGGAACGGATTTGCTCTGATTTCTCAATGGTTTGGCCATGTGATATGGCCGGTCTCCGCTTGTGACTATCTGAAGAGATAGCGTTGCTATGAATACGAGAGTCATTGCGGCCATCGCGTTCCTATCTGCTTCTCCGGGATAGGAGGCTACCGCAAGCAATGCCGCAACCGTCGCCCAAGGAGACAACGTGACGACCACTTGCGTAAACAGTGCATTTCCTGTTCCCATCGCAACCGAATAGGGAAGTAAGATCAGTCCGCAGAACAATGCGGCCGCCGTTAGGTCCCTGCACCAAACGGAAAACGCTGCGATCAAGGTTATAAGGAACATGGAGAATACAGCACATGGAGGGGACAGTGCAGCCCCATTGCTCCAGCCTCCTATGAAATGTCGTCCCCAAAATAATACAGCGACGAGCCCGACTACCGCCATCTTCAGGAATATTGCTCGTCCGGTTATGGTGTAGGCTGCGCACAAGACGACGGGGATGGCAAAGGTTATTAGGCTGGTGCTGAAATATTGCCAAAACTGCAGAGCATATCGAATTAGCCTCACCGAAATAGCTTCAGACTGAACAATTCGAAATAATGCTAGTCCTTCTGATAATGCATGCTGTGCGACGCCAAATGTCGTATTTGCCCACATCAAAATGGCAACAAAACAAAGCGCGGTCAGCGTCATGATTAGGCTAATTGCGATCGACCGTAAAAAGGAACGCTCAAAGAAACCAAGCCACACCAATAGAATCGCAAAGGTGGATACGCCGGACGAGGCCTTGCAGACGACCTCTACGCCGATTGCGCAACCTGCTAAGGAATAGACGGCAACGCGCTCTACTGTCCGCAGTGAGCAGTGGCAGCCTATGAGAAAGAGGCCAGTCGCAGAGTATGCCGCTGCCGATGCTAGCAAATTGTAGTTGGGGGACAGATTTATTGTCGTGGCGTAAAATAGTGAACCGACTACCGCACTAGCGATGACGATCGATATTGAGAGTCTATCGCGCTCGATTAGCCCCATCTTCACGCACGAGAAATAACTTCCCACCGAGAGCAGTGTTGCGCTTGAGATAAGTATGATAAGTCCGGCAGCGCGAAAAGAATATATGCTTCCAGTGATGTGCCATATTAGTGACATAACCCAATGCTGGGCGCTAATGTAATACATTGATGGGTCGGCATTTTTTGCTAAAAGTATATAATAAGCTTCGTCAGTGATTTCGAATCCGCGATCCAGCATCCAGATGCAGTAAAATGAAACTGCGATAGCACAAAATACGGTACCCGCGCATAATAAGCCTCGAACTTGAGGGCGGCGCTTAGGTAGTGCTGGCGTGATTTTAGTTGTCGACCGCATTAAAGCTTACTCGTCAATTTGGGATAGGCGTGATGCGCGCATAGACCAGTACTTTGCAGCGAGAAAATTCCCCACGACAATCAATGGCATCAGCAGCAACTGAGCATGAAATGGATCGAACTCAAGCACCTCCACAAAGTAGCGTAGTGCCAACGCATTGATAGTGACGGAGACCATTCCCGATAAAAAGAACTTCGCAAAACGCACATTGAAACTGAAGGTCGTCTCAGCTTTGAATACCCAGACGAAATTCAGCACGTAAGAAAATATCACTCCGATGATCCAGGCGGATGCGAGCGCGACCAGATAACTGGTCGCCCCCGATTGCAGCAATCCCGTAAAGACAACGAACGTCAGGACAAAATTTGCCATCCCAACGATCGTGAACTTTGTCGCTTGCTCGCCTAGTTTTCTATCTAAAGGCATAGGAATTTCTTTGAGCGCACAAAGCTTAAGCCTTTGACGCAACAACCACCAAGGTGCCCCCGAAGGGGAGTGAAAGACCGAGCCTGATCATAAGCTCGTCCAATTTCATGAAGGCGTTTAGAACGAAATTGGAGAACCCCGAGAAGTGTACCCTCTTCTCGAGCTCGGCTTCATCGGAGGTTGTCGGTGACCGCTTTCTTTCCAGTAATCTGGAAAGGCACATAATTGGAAACAGCGTGAAAACGAAGGACGTGGCGTAAGTTACCTTGTAGCCCGTGCTCGTCAGCTTCTCACATAGCTCGCGCCTTGAGTACCGGCGCTTATGCTTCACCAAAACATCCAGCTCACTCCACATGAACATGTGTTGAGGGACGGATATGATGACAACGCCATTGGCGTTGAGCATGTTGTGGATGTTGGCAAGCGCTTGCACGTCCTCTTCTACGTGCTCGAGAACATCAAATGACACAACCATGTCAAATTGATCGTCAATGGGTCCCTGCGTTACATCGAACTGGACAAAGCTAACTTCAGGCAGATTTTCTTGAGCATACCGCAGGCCTTTTAGATAGATCTCGGATCCTGTGATTTCGAGCCTGTTGTTGCCAACGAGTTGACGCAGAAAGTCTCCGGTTCCGCACCCCACTTCGAGGAGCTTGGCCTTCTCAGTCTTGGGCAGATACTTTTCTACAAGATACTTGAACAGCCTGCTGCGCGAACGAACCCAGAAGCTGCTCGTACTGTATTCCTGGGTTAGATCGAAACCGCTGTCAGGATAATCGGAATAGCTAGTCGCGACCTCGGGACTGTAGCATCTAATTCCGTCGACGAGCGTGTACTCAAGTTTTCGACTCATAGAAACTTATCTCTCACAACGTAGTTGGGTCTTTTGCGAACTTCTTCGTTGATACGCCAGACATATTCGCCAATCACGCCCAGCATGACCATGATCATTCCTCCGACCATGAGTACGACGATCATCAAGGGGGCCCAGCCGTCGAACGGTGTATCTCCCTGGAGCCAACTGATCACGATCGATATGCTGTAAAGCACACCCAACATGGACGTGATAATGCCGGTCAACGAGATGGCTCTGATCGGCAAATAAGACGCATCGAGAACCGCATCCAAGAAATTCTTTAGCTTCTTGCCGAAATTATACTGCGATTTTCCAATGGTTCGCTTTAGGCGGACATATGGAATAAAGCTCGTCCGATATCCGGCCCAAAGCAAATCACCTTGGAAGAAACGGTGACGAACGTCAATTTCGTTGAACGTGTCCATCACCTTGCGATCCATCAATACGAAGTCGAACCCGCCAGCGGGGATCTGAGGGATCGACGCACGCAATACACCATAGGCAAAGGATGAAAACAGCTTCGATGACAGAGTGTCTGATCTGTCAATCCGATGACAAATGACGGTCTCCGCTCCCTGTTGCCACTTCTCGACCATTTGAGGAATTAGCTCTGCCGGATCCTGGAGGTCTGCGGATATATTCACAACCGCATCGCCCGTCGCCTCTTTAAAGCCAGCCAGCATCGCTGCCATCTGACCAAAATTGCGCGTGAACGCAATGACCTTGACGTTGGCGTCACCTTCGCGGAGCGCAAGCGCTTCGCGCAAGGAACCGTCGGTTGAGCCGTCGTCTACGAAAACGATCTCGTACTCGTACTCCTTGAGGCTCTCCGAGAACACAGTCGTGATTTTCTCATACGTCTTGGAGAGCGCCCCTTCGTTCTTATAAACCGCGACGACAAAGGAAATCTTCAAACCCGGCCACCTTTCTCGCACATGAGGAAAATGCTTGAGCACAGATCCGGGTACTGTTGCCCCAGCTGGTAACACCCTTCGAGATACTCTTTGGAAATGATGTCCGTCTGCATCAGCCTGTCCCACTGGAAATTTGCCAATGCCTTAAAAAAGATGCCAGAGCGGTGAACCACCTTGAGGCCGGCGGCAACTGCATCACGTTCAAGCGTATCAAGCGAGTATGTGCATCGATGGCCGTGCTCGGCTTCGGCGCGCGTAACGGCCGCATTGTGAGAGATCAAACCCATTTTCACGGCTATCTGCCGTGATGGGGCATTGGCGTTTGGGCAAACAAGGAAGAAACGTCCGCCGTCAGCCAGCCATTCGTCATTGATGCGCTTCATCAGACCTACTGGATCGTCGATGTGCTCTAGCACATGAGTGAGCACGATATTGTCATACTGTCTCGGTAACTCCGCTGTTTCAAATAGCGAGTGGACGTGCGTCACCGAGCCACCAAGCTTGGTTTTCGCTTCGGTGATGGCCTCCAGCGAAGCCTCAACGCAGGTAATATCGTCGAAGTATTTCAGAAAGCGGCGCGTGAAATCGCCCTTGAAACTCCCGAGTTCAAGCATGCTGCCGGGCCGGAAAAAAGGCTCGAAAGATCGAATCATGTAGGGATGCATAACGTCGAAATCGAAGTTATAGGCATACTGATGGTCGACGGAATCCCTAAATTCCTTGTCGTAGTCGCGTGTCTGGCTCATCGGCCGTTCCTCTCAAAATCCAGAATCATATTGAGTGTGCCGTTCTCTTCTTTAACGGCAGCGAAGCCGTGTTTCTCATAGAATGAGATGGCAATCTTATTGCCTTGGCTGACTTGAAGTTCAATTTTTTTGAAGCCCGCTTCAAAGACTTGTTGACAGCAACGACTCATTAGTTGTGTCGCGACACCAAGGCCTTGCCAATTCGGTAGGACGCTTACGTTCGTGATAAAGGCGGTATTTGTTTCGTGATTGTCGCAGTACGCCGCCACGAGCCCAACCAGAATGTCCTCAGCCCAGGCCTCGAAACACTGGGCATTGCTGAAAACCTTATGAGCATAGCGCGCAATGTCGGTGCGACTGCTGAGTCGTGGGACGAATGCATTGTCGCAAATCAACAGATGTTCAGCAATTTCTTTCGCGCTGGCACAACCGAGTGTGTTTCTAATCAAAGATTTCGTTGCTCCAGCCAGTCATTGCGAGTTGATGGCGCGAAAACCCGCTGGTGCTTTCATACTGAAAGCGCCTCATCGATCCACCTTGTGTGACGCCATTGCAATAGTCACTTATGGTTCGTCTTACAGCAAGATCGCCGCAATCTCGTTTCGAGCCTCTAATCTGGCGGTGATGTGCGGCTAGCGCACCGCGCCTCAACTGGAGAAAATCTATTGCTGTCTTAGACAGAAATAGTCTCTCCATAGCGATTACCAATAGCGGTAGCTGCGAGCAAGTCCTTGGTCGGTTTTCTACATGAAGTATCTTTTGCGACTGCGCAATTGGGCTTTGTCAGTCCCAAACGATTCCAACAGGGAATGCTTGGAATCCATCATCGATCGGTAGCTTTCTTGACCTTGCCCCCAAGTTTTATCCAGTTTTGAGTTCGCTCCAGCGGTTTTTTGAAGTGCTACCCGAACAACCTGATGAGCGGAACGATCGGCGGCAAGGCGATCCAGAACCCCTAGTCGTTCGGCTTGTAGAGCGTGAATTTGGTTCCCAGGCCGGTCACGGTCCCGAGATTCCGGTATCGCGCCGGGTAGTCTAGTCCGCCACTGTTCATTAGGTCCTCGACAACTTGCTCTGAGTGCTCGTCATCAATCAACAGGAAAGCCTCCCGGCGCCTCGACACGTCGGAGAACTGCATCGCGGCTTTGCTATAGTTGAGGTAGCCATCATTGCCTAGCAGGAATGTTGGATGCCTGGGTGACCGTCCTCCAAGGGCGAACACAAGACCAGGCAGGTAGTCGACCGCGATGATGTCATCGCCCCCCGGTTGAAAACCTGCGGCATCGGCAATCGCGCGGAGTTCCGTGATGACGCGGTGCTGCTCGGGAAGCAACATCATCTTGTGAGGCGGAAAGCCAACCTCCGAGGAGGCGGTCTGGTCAAGTAGGTTTGTGCCAGGGATAGGCATTTCCGATGGGGCAAGAATGCTTCCGAGGACGGTATTGCTCGCCGCAAAAGCGCCCACGATCAGCAGGACAACACCGAAGAGGTTGGGGCGGTTGATGTTGGTCGCCAAAGCCGCCGCCAAGAACAGGATGATCCCGAACCAAGCGGGCGCGTAGAACGAAATCACGTTGTAGAGAGGATTGGCTGTCCCGACGGATGCGGCGAACGGCACAAAAAACAGGAACAGCAGTGCCACCCAATATTTGAACTTCATGAGAACGAATAGCTTGTCTCCGGTGGTGCTCGACAAGGTGAAGAACAGATAGGAGGCCAGTAGGAGCAGGATCCAAGCGAGGTAGAACGCTATGTAGAATGGTGTCATTCCATGGCTGTCGAGAGGCAGATATCGATCGGCAAAGGTGATGATTGCTCCGGGCTTGACCGACAGTAGAGCGGCAACAGCAAACACTACGCCGACCGGCAACGAGAGGCTTGGGAAGCACATTGCGAACGATACACAGTGCACCAAACGCCAGACGGCAAGTGCCACCAATAGCACATAGCACGGCCAATAGATGCCGATTGCGGACCAAGTAAGCGTCAGGACGTTTAGCGGGTATGCCAGGATCTTCGTGCCTGGAGCGTGCGCGCCGAGGGTCTGGTAGAGGCTCCAGCCTTGTCGGAACATCGAAAGCGTTGTCGATGGGCCTTGCACGAACGCGAAGTAGAGCAATGCCCACAGCACGAACCCAGCGCCAACTGCCAGCGCCGGAACAACGCGGTCAACGAACCGTAGCGGGCTCCAGATGAAAATCAGGCCGACTGTGACGAGGCTGAGCAGCACCCCGGCAGGAAACTTGACGACGAACGCCGCGCCGATCGCCATCCCGGAGAGAACTAGGGAGAGATAGGCGTGGGTCTTTGAAGAATAGGGCTTCAGCGCACCGAGAGCGAACAGCGTCAGGCCGGCAGAGCTGTTAACGGCGACTGCGGTGAGCGTGTAATAGGAGGGCGTGGTAAGCGCCCATTGGTAGTGCAGAAGGCCCCCAAGCGCGATAAAGAGAAGGGACAAGGTCCGGAATCCGTGAACCTCGGAGAAACCAGCGCAATGGGTGGAAACGAACTTGATGAAGCCCAGCCAAAATACGATCGCTGAGAGAGCGATCAGCACCAGGCCGGTGATGCGGAAGCTCGCAACATCGTAGCCAACGACCTTGAACAGGAAACCGGTGTAGCGATAGACGGCCGAAACGTTCTCCGAAATCTCGTCCGGATAGCGCGCGGCCAGCAGGTATAGGCCTTCGTCTTTGAGGCTCAAGCTCTTGTCGGCGCCCCATATGACCGCGGCAATTACCGCGACAACCAACATCGCCAGCATCACTGAAATCGGCGTCGAAAAGTTTCTGCGGCTGCTTGTTATCGTAGGCACGTAATCTCCCTTCACTAATGAGTGGAGGAGAAACAGAGAGGTGGCTCGGTTTGTCTGAACAGATTGCGGCGTTTCGCTAAGTGGATTTCCGCCTCGATTATGCCGCCACCATCATCGGCGTCAGCGCATTGAAGTAAGCCCGATCCGGCGTCTGCCGGTCAAGGAATGAATGTGGGCGTCGGGTGTTGTAAAAGCACAGATATCGGCCGATTGCAGCGCGGGCCTCGGACACGGTCTTGTAGGCGTGGAGATAGACCTCCTCGTATTTGATCGACCGCCAGAGCCGTTCGACGAAGACATTGTCCCGCCACGCACCCTTGCCGTCCATCGAGATGGCGATCTCAGCTTTCTTCAGCACCGCCGTGAAGTCCACCGAGGTGAACTGCGATCCCTGGTCGGTGTTGAAGATGTCGGGTTTGCCATCACGGGCAAGTGCCTCCTCCACCGCTTCGATGCAGAAAGCGGCTTCCATCGTGATCGATAGCCGCCACGACAGAACCCTTCGGCTGAACCAGTCCACGACGGCGCAGAGATAGACGAATCCGCGAGCCATCGGAACATACGTTATGTCCATTGCCCATACCTGGTTGGGCCGGGTGACCGCCAGCTTTCGCAGGAGGTAGGGATAGATTTTGTGACCTGGCGCTGGTTTGGAGGTGTTCGGGCGACGGTATATCGCCTCGATGCCCATCTTCTTCATCAGCGTGGCGACGTGCAGCCGCCCAGTTTCCAGCCCTTCTCCCCTCAAGAGCCCTTGCAACATCCGACTTCCGGCAAAAGGGTAGTCGAGATGCAGTTCGTCGATCCGCCGCATCAGGGCAAGATCGTCCTCCGACACTGGACGTGGAGAATAGTAGACGCTGCCACGACTGAAGCCGAGAAGCTTTGCCTGGCGTGCGACCGACAGTTTGTGTGCACGGTCGATCATTTCTTTCCGCCCAGCAATCCCGCCTTGCCGAGCGCTCCGGCTAAAAAATCGTTCTCCAGTGTCAGTTCGCCGATCTTGGCGTGCAGCGTTTTGACATCGACGGTTGGACCCGCCGGTTCCGCCTTCGCTTCATCGCCGAAAACGCCTGTCGCCCCCTCAAGGAGTTGGTCTTTCCACTGTTTGATCTGGTTGGCGTGCACGTCAAACTGCTGGGACAATTCCACCAGCGTCTGCTCGCCTCGGATGGCGGCGAGCGCCACCTTTGCCTTGAAAGCCGGGCTATTGTTCCGGCGCGGTCGTCTCGTCATAGTATCTCCTGTTCCCGGCATCTAAGCCGAAGTCAGGCAGAAATTCCACTTATCCTGGCTGTCCAGATTTCCCGGGCCAGCTCTCCAGTCGCCGCTGGATGAAAATTCCATGGCAGGTCACTGTTCCGCGTTTTGGAGCGGAATTGCGCGGCGGGTGAGGTGTGGCTCTATGCCGTATCGTTTTGATTTCTCTGGAGAAAACTGGTGCTGCCGAGTGGGATTCAACCACCGACCTCACCCTTACCAAGGGTGTGCTCGACCATGACGAGGACGATTCTTTCCTTCGATCACTATCCGGTGTTTTACCGTCCAAAAGGTGAGGGGAGCGTTTCGGGTTTCCCTTTAAAATCAAGGGCCGTTTTGGGGCGGCAGGTGAGGGTTTTCGACAAAACGACAGCATCCGCAAGCGTTTGTAATCACTGCGGAAACCAAGGAATTTTAAAAGAAAATCTGGTGGGCGATGAGAGACTCGAACTCCCGACATCCTCGGTGTAAACGAGGCGCTCTACCAACTGAGCTAATCGCCCGCGATGCTCTGTGTCATCGTTCGGTGCAGCGTCTCTAACCATATTGAGAAAGAACCGCAAGCCTCTTTTTGAAATTCTGGACAATTTGCCTGTGCATGCCGCTCTTCCCCATGGAGGCCATTCTCTGTAGAGGTGCGTCTGCAAGAAGATGGAGCGAAAATGACAACGCGAGAGCAGCGGTTGGCCTTTCGGCAGAGCACACCCCGGACCTTTTTGAATGATGTTCACACGGCGCATGCCCGATTGCTGCCCGACCGCGGCAAGCTTCTAGACAATCTGCCGAAAGGTGGGGTCGTCGCTGAATTGGGTGTTGCCGAAGGGGCCTTCAGCGAAGAAATCCTCGCGCGCAACCAACCGCAGCAACTCTACCTCATCGATCCCTGGAATATGGATCGTTATTCAGAGGGTCTCGAAATCATCAATCACAAATTCGGATCGGAAATCGGCAAGGGTCGCGTTGTCATTCGCCAGGGCACCTCGCTCGATATGCTGTCCCAGTTCGACGACGACACTTTCGACTGGGTTTATATCGATACTGATCATTCCTTCGCATTGACATGGCAGGAGCTCCTGCTCGCCGACCGCAAAGTAAAGCAGGATGGCAGGATTGCCGGCCATGATTTTTGTACGGGGAACACGGTCAAGCCCGTTGTCTACGGGGTTGTCGAGGCGGTCAACAAATTCTGCGTGGAGTACGGATGGCGCTTCGAGTTTCTAACACTCGAGCCGGACGCTCACTTTTCCTACTGCCTCAAGCGTATAGGTACATCGCGACAACCGTCAGCAGCTTAGATATCGATCGTGCCGAGCTCCTGCCTGGCTTCCAGATACCACTCGACGAAAGCCTTGGCGCCTATTTCTAAAGGGGTGTTAGGCTGATAGCCGGTCAGGGCCAGGAGAAGGTCGGGGCTTGCGAAGGTGCGTGGTACGTCGCCCTTCTGCATGGGAAGCATGACGCGCTTTGCTTTGTGTCCCATCGCAGTCTCCACCTTCTCGACAAAGTCCATGAGACTGATCGGCTGCCCGCCGCCAATATTGACGATTCGGAAGGGCGCCTGGTGTGAAAGTGTTTCGATTTTGGCATCGGCAACGCGGTTGGTTTCCGACGGAATGACACCCGACAACCGGACCACCGCTTCAACCAGATCGTCGATATAAGTGAAATCTCGGCTCATATTGCCTTCACCGTAGATCTCGATCGGCTTGTCCGCGATCATGTTCTTGACGAACTTGAAGAGCGCCATATCCGGCCGGCCCCACGGGCCGTAAACGGTGAAGAAGCGGAAGGCCGTGGTCGGAATCTTATAGAGATGCGAATAGCTGTGCGCCATTAGCTCCATAGACTTCTTGCTGGCTGCATAGAAGCTCAGTGGCTCGTCGGCGCGGTCGGTCTCACGGAAGGGGACAATCGTATTGGCGCCATAGATCGAGGAGGTCGAGGCAAGCATGAGATGGCGCAACTCAATGCGGCTGGCGAGCTCCAGAATGTTCCAGGAGCCCTCAATGTTCGAACGCAGATAGGCTTGCGGATTTTCGATGCTGTAACGTACACCGGCTTGTGCTGCCAGATGAATGAGAACATCCGGTTTTGCCGCTAAGACCGCGGTTTCCAGCGCTGCTTTGTCTTCGAGCATGGCGATGAAGGGGCGGAAGCCAGGATATTGCGCCAGTGCCGCATGGCGCATCTCCTTCAGCCTGACATTGTAATAGGGTGTCAGTCCGTCGAAGCCGGTTACTTCATGCCCATCCTGCAGCAGTCGGCGGGCCAGATGAAAGCCAATGAAGCCTGCCGTTCCCGTAATGAAGTAGCGCATTTCAACCTTTTTCTCGGGTCTCCTGCCGGTGGCAAAGCAACCGAATACATATTTGATCGCTTCCCTTACCGGATAGATGCTCCTGAGATCAACAAAGACCCGAATCTTCGTTGTTTTCAGGAAATGGCAAGCGCAAAGACAGTGCCGTCGGCTGTACCGGTCGGGCTCGGCACCAGCCGGGTGATCGACTCGAACGCGTAATCGCTAATTCTTCGGCAGTGCTCCACCACCTTCGCCCGATGGAAGTCCGAGCAGGTGTTCCCGGCAGATTGTTGCGACTGTTGTCTGCAAAAACTTCACCCGTTCCAGCAACCAACCTAGCTCCTCACTGGTGATCGCATAGTTCGGCGAGTATCGCGCCTCGACATAGGCGCGAGACAATAATTCGAAGCGCCGGCGGGCGATCCGGTTATCACGAGGCCAGACACCGATCAGCCGCTTGTCAACTTCCTCGGCCTTGGAGCGCAGCACCTTGATACGGTGTGATTTTGGGCTGTACAGCGTGAGTGTCAGCAGGAGGCAATGATAAAAACTCTCGCAGGATTGATGCAAATTGAACGCGGCCATGGTCAACCAACCGCGATTTATTTGATTTTCTGCGGTCTCCAAAAACTGAGACGATTGACTGTACCATTTCTCAAAATGCTGAAGTGCCTCTACCGCTGCTTCCTCCTTAGTCAGCGGCTTCGGCTGCGCAAGCGGATGGCCTTCCTCCTCGTAGAGGATCTTTCCGTCTTTAGCGATATCGACAAAGAAGGGCCGGCCCCGCGACAGCTGGTCGTTGACGTCATGCAGGCTGTGGACGATCGGAATGATCGGCGTTTCGATCCGGTGGGAGATCTGCTCCTGCAGCAGGTGCTCGTCGAGCGAGAGCCACAATTCCTGTTCCTGCGCGAAGGCCTCGGAATTGACGATAACAAGGATATCGTAATCGGAGCGGTAGCCGCTCAAGCGATCCTCGACCCAGTCGCCGCGCGCATAGGATCCGTAGAGGATAACCTTCAGGATTTGGCTGTTGGCCCGCTTGGCCGACAGCTTGGTGGCACGGAACTGCTCGACCTCGGCAAAGATGATTTCAAGCACGCGGGCGAGCTCGCGCCGTTTGCTGGCCGGCAGATGGTCAAGTGTATCGGTCAAGGTCAAAGCCGCATCAAAGCCTTCGCTAGGAATCGTAACCATCGTAACGGCTCACCCAATGTTTCGCACGTGTAATTTCTACGCGATTATTGTTAGCGACGCAACCAAAGATAGTCTTCAGGCATGTTGTGATCCTGGTCTTCGCGTCTGTGTTTTTGGAAGCTGAAACTTGTACCAGAAGTGTCGCGAAACGACGCGAGCCGATGTTCCTTTTGCAGTCAATACCGAAATCCTGATCGCTTGAGTGTGCTTCATCGCTTCAGCACCCAGACGGTCTTGCCGTTTTGCGAGGCCTCGATGCCGGCTTTGGTCCGGGTCAGTTGAAGGCATTTTTCAGCTTCGTCCGGGCGTGGCCTTATGCAAATCCCGCCTGGAGCGGCCCTCCACGTCGGGTTGATGCTCACCAGGCTATCGCTGATGGTTCCGCCGCCATCCGGACGGAACACGAGGATGTTTGAGGCCTTTCGTTTGACGACGATCATCTCCCACGGCTTGCCGTCGGCGATCACGCTGGAAAGAGGTTCTTCGGCTCGCGCCGGTGCGCCGGCGAAAACCGCAAGGACGATCAATGGCATCAAAAATCGGCAAGAGGAGTGGTCGCTTGGTAGGCGAGCTGTGCGCATTATGTATTCCTTTTGGTTGGTTTGACCCTCAAATGGCAGGTCGCGATCGAGGAATAAGTTCCGCCGGCGGAATCTGGCCATGCCCTTCCGCCAGCGGAAATGTTGTCGCGATATTCTTCAACGCGCTCGGCAATGTCATCACGAGAGATATTTTGATTTGTTAAGGGCGCCGGCCATATCTCGGCATCATCATCACGCGGTGGAATCATCCGGTATATCGGCAGCA
This sequence comes from Rhizobium viscosum, assembly GCF_014873945.1. Classification (NCBI taxonomy): domain Bacteria; kingdom Pseudomonadati; phylum Pseudomonadota; class Alphaproteobacteria; order Hyphomicrobiales; family Rhizobiaceae; genus Rhizobium; species Rhizobium viscosum. The sequence continues at coordinate 1,703,007 of NZ_JADBEC010000002.1, forward strand.
GCGTAGCCCAGCACAACCGCCGGGCACCGAGAATATCCCACCTCGGTTCAGGCATGGTCAAAGCGCAAGCCGTTCCGAAACCAAAATGAGCATCACGATCGGACCGCCGAGAAGCGCGCCAAACAGGATCGTCACGAAGAAGAGGTTTGCGAGCAGGCGAGCAATAGTCTTGCGCGTCATGGCTGTCCACCGACCCGTCTTGCCGGTTCGAACCGCACGGGACGCCGTTTCATCTCGACCATCGGCACCTTGCTGGCTCGGGTATGAACGATTTTTGTGTTCCTTCTGAAGATGAGGATGATCGGCCATTGCCTGGTGCCGGGGGTGCCGCATGCCGCATCGAAGATCACGACGGTAATTTGAATGGATCCGAGAACCACCAGCGCTGCGGTTGGTTGTGCCTTCCGTATTGAAGCCATGCTCTGTTCCAAAGGGTGAGGGCGGGTGAGGTCATGTCCGCCGTTTCCAAGTTGCCTGGCTTCTCTTTGGCCTTCGACAATTGCGAAAACATGATCGGGTTGCCTTTCTGCGTTCAATGCTGCTGCGATGCGAAGGAAAAGATTGGCCGCATGAACGAGCCGGAAAGCCGCAAGGCGGGGCCGCCCGATCTACGACGATCAGGAAGTGGTCGAAATCCGCTTCTCCGGCAACAAGCAGACCGTCGGCGTCTTCCCGGCGCACGAGCAGTGCAAATGGGGCGACGATCCGGTGAGGGGTGAGCGCACCCGCATTACCTACGCACAGAAGTTCAACGACCAGTACAAGAAGTTCAAGGCCGGCGAGGCGCAGGCAGCGCATGGCACGCCGCTTGAGGAACTCACCTTCCTCACGCAGGGCAAGCGCCTCGAACTGAAGGCGCTCAACATCTACACGGTCGAAGCTCTCGCGGCACTCGATGGCAACAATCTGCGTATGCTCGACATGGGCGGGCGTGAGCTGAAGACACAGGCGCAGTTCTATCTCGACAGCGCGGCCCGTAACCACGACGCCGGCTCGCTCGCTGCCGAAGTTGCAAGCCTTCGCAAGCAGCTCTCTGATCTCCAGCAGGGCAAGCCCGCAGCGACGAAGAAGGGCGGCAAGAAGGCTGTCGAGCCCAAGCCGGAACAGGAAGTCGAGGACGAACCCGAAAACGACGCTGATGATGCCGGCGGCGAAGTCGATCCGGACAATCCGTTCGCGGACTGGGAACCGGAAGACATCGCAAACTGGATCCGCGATGCCAATCCGGAATTCGATATCGACGGCCGCTGGGGCAAGGACACGCTTGCCGAGAAGGCCAAAGAGCTGAACGACAAAATCGCAGCCGCGAAAGCCAAGGGCTGGTCCATGACCATCCTGAGCGCCTGCCAGTCCGCCGCGGTTCGCCTCGTCGGCCACAAACCCACGACCATCTTCAGCTCGCAGAAAAAGCTCGAGCTGCAGTTGGCCGATCTGGTTCAGGAAGCTGCCGTCGATATCGCCAAGGCATTCGAATGGCAGGCACTCATGGTTCTTGCAGAGCATCAGGGTGATGGCTCGAAAATCGCATTCGACTTCCCGGCCGGCTTCGATCGCATGCCCGTCAAGGGCAACATCCATTCCGCCACCTGGCAGCAGAGCGGATATAGACCGGCCCGCGACCGCGACCCTGGATTTACCTGCAGACCTATCTCGCTGCCGGCACGCCCGGTTGGTGGATCGTGCTCGATGACCAGATGCAGATCTACCCGCCGATGGGCGGCAAGTCGGGCGATTGCCTCAACCCTGTCGCTGGCTCGGAAGCCCAATTCCCCGGCACATTAGCCCGCACAGCCTACGCCCTCAGCCAAATGCCGCAGGTCATTTACATCGACATCGGCTACAACGACATTGTCCGGAACAGGACACTCGCCGCTATTCTCGCGGATCTGGATACGCAAGTGCAGCGCATCGTTGATGCGGGTGTTTACGTCATTCTGCAAACGTTGAGCTGGACCAGCACATTTACCGATGATCCGGTCAATGATGATCCAGCGTGGCCTGGCGTTCTGGACGGCATCAATACGTGGATCCTCGCCCAAGAAGGCCGCGACGGCGTGGAACTGTGCAATACGTTAGCCCTGGATGGCCCAGCCTCGGGCATTTCGCCAACAGAGTTCGTTGACGGGTTGCATGAGAAGCCATCCTTGATGGCGAAGAGGGCAGACATCCTGCTGCCAATCCTGCAGAGCATGGTGTCAGCGGGAGAAACGCGCTCCCTCGACCCGCTCAACGCCTACAACATTTTTTCGGTCAAAGGCACGCCAGGCATCACCGGCACCAAAACGAATGTCACCGGCGATGTGTCGACTGGCATGCGCCTGGTGCGTGGGACAGGTACATCCACCTATGTCGGGAGCAAAGAAGTTGTGGCGGCAGGCAACGAAAAGCAGGTCATCACGATCACCCCCGTTGACGACGCCCTGGCCTTCCACAGCGTCACTTACGGCACCCCGGCGAACGTTAGTTTGGCAACCCTTGGGCTGGCGGCAGGTGACTGGATCGAGATCCAAATACCCGTTGAGCTGAATGACTGGGCAGGTTGGGACTACCTCGACGGGTCCATCCGCGGCCCGGTCCAGATCGGCAACACCGTGACCGTGACCGGCGGCGGCTGGACGACGGGCAACTACATAGGCGGCCGCAACCGCTCGCTGATCTGCGGCTCTAAGCTGTGGCTGCCAACGGGGCTGACCATGACGAACATCCGGCTCGATAACCTGCTGATCCTGCGGCACCTATGCAATACAGGGGGCACTGGGATTGCCAAGATCGGGGCGCCGATCATCCGCAAGTTCAGTAGCCCAAGACCGGCTTGGGGACTGGCGGCATGAGGCCTTGAGGTCTTATTTTAGTGCGCCGCTGCTCTAGTTAAAGTCTTATCGACCCCGGACTGAAACGGTGGAGGTCGCTTGGGAGATCATAAGTGCTCTTGCCGCAACGGAGGAGCCGGGCATGTCCCTACTCAATCTGCTTTCATTGCAAGACGACGAGATCGACACTGTGACGACAGTGGTTCGAAAATGGTGCTCTGATCATCATGTGCCGATTGATGGAGAGCGCGGGCGCGCCGCGATGTCAGAAGCCGTACGCCTTACGATGGCTGGTGAAAAATCAGCTCCTATGCTGGCTGAAGCCCTTTCTCGCCATATGAGGCTGGATCAATTCAAGAGACGGCGCGATTAGCCACCGCCCTCAAGTGCCGCTCCCACCTTGGCAGGAAAGCGCCGCCGTATTACGGTCTCTCCGCAGGTAGGGGCCGAGCGCATCAATGTTAAAAGCACTATGGATAGTTTCTATCGCTGCATTCCCGTTAATCCTCTTCGGCCTGCGGGTTCGTGAGATCTACCTTTCGAATAGGTGGCGACCCGCGACAGCGAAGATCACCGCTTGCTACAAAGCCACGATTGTTGATGTTGATAGCTTGTTCGTCGATCTAGAGTTTGTTCTCGACGGCGTGCCCTATCGCAAGACTGAGATTAACACTCGTCAGATGCGCCGGACTGGATTTGAACCGGGGTCCCTCGTTTCAATATTCGTTAATCCAGACAACGTCGGTCAGGTCGTCCTAAGCAAGCCCGACACTAACTTCCTGGACGTCTGGGCGAGGTCGATTGTCACGCGATTTTTGTCGACCTCATCTGGAAGGGTCTGACCCCCTATCGCCCCATCATCATTTGTTATCGCTGCTGACTGCACTCCAGTGCCAAAGTCTAACTGCTTGTAGCCCCCACACAACAACGAGGGCGTAGACGCAAATCATCCGGAAAATCGACTTCGCGATAAGCCAGTTAATCGAATCGTAGGTTCGATAGCTGAACCCCGCGCGATACCCGTGATATTGGTCGTTAAAGCCGTCCCGAAAGATGAGGTAGCCCAGTAGGAACACTGACACGACGATCAACACAGGCCGATTTGCTGGTGGGATATGATCGGCGTTTCGGGATAAAAAAACGAAGACGCCCGCAAGAACAGCAATGTACAAGGATAGGATCGAACGTACAGCAAAAAGCACGCATTGCTGACTATCGGAGTAGACAAGATTCGTGATCTCATCGAACATGGTGAGGTTCTGAAACCAAAAAGATCGAAGAAGCCACACGTCCCGGAAGTAGCACACGCCCGTCGTCGGTAGGCGCCACATCGTTATCCACGTCGCTCCCGAGAAGAACGCCAGCACCCAGAACCAAATCCAAATTGCCTTAGTTCGGTGGGCCTGGGCCCCGTCATGCTCGGTCATAATATCCCCTCAACCAACGGGACAGGTATGGATCACCAAACTGGCTGTCAATGACAATCAAGCTCCTGTCTGCTTTGGGCCGAAAGCCGCCCCACCGCCCCAACATCATTCGGCGGCTTTACCCAAACCCAACTCCTCGTCTGTCGGGAGCTGATGTCCGATAGGCGCGGATGGTGGGCAAAAGGCAGGCCTCGGGGCATTATCGATGAGGACCACATACTGCTCGAACGTCGGTATCAGCTTGTATTTGACCGCAAGATTATAGCATGTGTCGAGGGCGCTCTTGCCCATGAAGCATTTGTTTACAGACCTGACTTTCTCCGCAGCGCCAGGCTCGTAGTATCCGCCCATTAGATCCATCAGCGGGTCTGCCACCATCCCGTGTTTGCGCAGCTCTTCAGAAAATGATTTGCGGGCATAGAGCATCAAGGCAATGGAGTTGTGCGCAGCATACCACCCAAGCCCGTCTCTGGTTGCCGGGAAGTACGATGGAGGATAAAGACCTCCAAAAAATTGACCCGCCAATCTTTCCAACGCAGCGTCATTTCCCTGGCGGGCATCTTTCCATAGTTCCCGCCAGACCTGATCGCACTTTCCTTCCGTGTACAGCTTCAAAAGACGTTGTTCCTGCGTGGCAACGGCTGGCGCTGGCAGCTGAATGAGGCACGATGCAAGCGAGAGAATTGCAAGGAGCTTTCTTGTCGCTCGGGTATTTCGCATCACGTGTCTCCATCGCAAGTGTTTGGGACTGTTCAGAGGGAAGAAAGCGGCCGAATCGTGCCGGTCAGTCCACAGCCCCATCATCATCTGTGCGCGGTTTATTCCCGCTCGGGACTGTACAGCTTGCCGAGCATCTCGGTCACGATCACCGCTGCAGCCTGGTTGGGCAGTGGCTTGTGACCGAGCAGCGCATGGATGAAATCGATAGGATCGGCAAAGCCGAATGCGCTCTGCATCTGGTCTAGGTTGGCCTGCAAGATGGCAAAGACGGTCGCACGGCCGGACAGTGACAGCCGTGGCTCATGGCCGCCGTCGCTCTCGAAATAGGGTGGACCGGCCTTCTCATCGCCTGGCGCAATCCGGTCCAGCTGGTGGCGAACAGCATCGCGGACGAACTTGGAAATGCCTTTCTCACCGACGATCTGCGACACGCGTGCGTTGTCGTTGGGATCGAGGTTGAGATTGGTTCTCTGGACTTTGAGCGGCAGTCTACCCATGCCGGCAAGGTGCGGGGATTCGGCTTGTCCGAAGGTTACGCGTAATAAGCTGCGCAAAGCGCCGGCCTATCGTCTGCTGCTGAGGCTTCGGCTGGCGATGCCATAAAGAATTAGCAGAGAAAACGACGCCATCCACCCGCACCACATGCTAGCAAACCAGGCGGCCGCGAAATCCAAAGGACCGAACAAGCTTACACCGACCTCACACTTTGTGTTTGAACATTGTGAAGGCGCAAACGCCACGGCGTAAGTTCCGATCGCTCCGACCGCTAAGCCGCCGATTGCTCCCAGGAACAACTGTATATCTGAATATTCTGGATTGCCGATCTCGACACGTTGTCTTCTGATCAGCGTTAAGCTCCAGAACACAGTCGGAACTACGGTTCCTGTCGCCGCCAGGGTCATCGACAACGGCGTTCTGATGAAGAGCATTGGGACTATGTTGCCGTATAAATACGAGAGGACGATGATACTTGTCATTGGTGCAAGCATCCATCCTTTCGGCTTGTTTTTCTCGTGAAGCCAAGCCCATACGGAGCCGATGGCGAAAAGTACCGGCACCGGTGGGAAATGCCAGTTCGACACCAAAAAATTCAGCAACCTAATCCCCTGCGTCACGTTGGGGCGACGATTACGCTAAGTTGAAATCCGAAGCTAGCCCCACCACCCCATCACCGAGCGGACGGCGGGAGCAGCGCATTGCTCAACGAAACTTTGGTACGCATTCCACTTCATTGGATTGACCAAAGCCGCCGCCCGTGACGAGCTTCATCTCCGAGGGTGGGCATGAATCGTCCGTGACGATTACCTGTTGCCCTTGCCTGAGAGCGCCCTTGTCGGGAACCTTGTCAACAAGCGGGGGGCCGCAACCGACGAGTGCGGATAGACACAATATGAGTAGCGCACCACGCGTCATTAGTTCTCGAACTCGCGATTGCCTGGTGAGTAATATGGCCGCGGATGTTTCAATGAATTGAGGCGACTGCGCCGACACCGGCTTCACTAGCTGCTCGAAGGATCGCACTTCTCAGCTCGTCGCTGCTGGCTTTCCCGGTCATAACGTCGAGACACGCTTTCACCGCGGTTAGAAATTCCTCGCCATCATCTGATGGCCACTCCTTGATCAAAGCGTTGGCAGCCTCAAGAGCAGTGCGAACTATCAGCCGGCGGCCTGGATCCTCGAAGATGAGGATGACCTTATCGAATTCGGTCGACATGTCGATTTTCATAACGCAGTAACTCCACAAGACGCCTGCCTAACTCGTTTCGCGCGAAAAGCTAAACGTGAGGGTGCAGACTGTCGCGTGAAAACCGCGTGACATGTGCCGGCGGTCACAGCGTCGCGCTCCTATTCCGCTGCTGATTGAAAAGGGTGCCTCCCGGTCAGGGGAAGGCACCCTTTTCTTGTCGACTCTGAAGGCGCCGACAGGAAAGAAATTAGCGGACGGGCTGCAGTCTGCAATCGGACCAAAGTCCGACGCCCGTTTATTCGCCGCTTTCGGCCAGCGCTATATCCGACGTTACGCTGGCCGAGGCGCGATGCCTACCCCGTGGTAACCAGCCATGCTCGGCGCACGGCTAGACTGGGGCAGCAGGCAGCCGAAAGATAAGCGCAAAATGTCGGAGAAATCGACAAAAGAAGCCCGCCGAAGCGGACAGTAGGAAGTGGAAAGGAGAGGGCCGCACGACCGAGGCGATTGAAGGGGTCTGGCGGGCTGCACATCGGCCGCGCGGTCCACATGCTCACAACTGACGACGACGCCAAAGGTTCCGATCAGTCCTTTGCCCCTTGGGAAATTATATAGAGTCCCGGTTTCCAATATGGAGGGATCAGATGATGGAGGCAGAGGCCCGATCCCTCGTGCTGACCGGGCCTCCTCGGTTGCCACCTCGGGGTTGAGGGTGGCGGGGTCGAGTACGCCCATCATCCTCTATCGTCAATCACCAGTCGCTCATCAATTTGGGTGGCCTATTTATATGCCGGAGCCCGCGCTCCGGTTGAAATGACCTGCATAGAAAAGGGCAAGGATTTGGCACTAGCGGATGATGTTTCTGTTGATTTCCACTGAGAGCTGACCCGGCACGGCCTGATATTTCCATTGAGAGTGGAAACGCCGGGTCAGCTCTCAGCGGAAATCACCAGCACGGCAATAGAAAGCCCGCCTGCGGAGCGTCCAAACGGGGCATTCGTTGCATACCTTCGCGACCCTGACGGAAACAAGCTGACTGCACGGTCTCACGCGACGAAATGAGATAGGCGCGCGTAGCGCCTAGTGCGCAGTGTGATCAATGGGTAGCGTTGATGACAACGAGTTTGCCGTTCTTGCCGTACCTCGTGAACTCTGCAGCCTGGTATTCGCCACGTAGCGGAGCAATACCATAAGGTTAGATGAGACCTGTTTAGGTCGCTGGTTCAGGTCCTTTCAAGAGCACCCCATTCAGATGGGCCTGAGATCGGATTCATCAGGAAAGACCGTACCAGGCGCCGCGGCCAGCACCGTGCAGGATGAGGTGCCCTTGATCCACAAGTGCCTTGAGATGATCCTTGATGGTGTGACGGCTTGCATCGGTGATCCGGGCTGCCTCCGCGACCGTAATCCGCCCGTGCTCGCGCGCCAACTCGAGCAATGTGATGGATAATTCCGGCATGTCGGCAAGGATAATACGCTCGCGCTCCATTTTCTTCTCAAGCCGGGTCTTCTGCCGATGCAGGGCTCTCAAAAAGAACTCGATCCAGGGATTCCAGTCGGGCTCCGCGCTGCGGATCGTTCCCTGCGTGCGCCGAAGCGAGAGGTAATAGCTCTCCTTGCTTCGCTCGATGATGCTTTCGAGCGAGCTGTAGGGGACGTAAGCGTAGCCGGCCCGCAGAAGCAGCAAGGTGGTCAGAATACGCGATAGGCGGCCATTGCCATCCTGGAATGGATGGATTTCGAGGAAGACGACAACGAAGATCGCGACGACCAAAAGTGGATGGAGCCGTTTTTCTCGCCCTTGCTCATCCAGCCAGGCGATCAGTTCTTGCATTCGACGCG